>JAFXTM010000075.1 GCA_017535865.1 Oscillospiraceae bacterium | reverse complement strand
GCTTCTCCAACAAGATGCTCGACCTCACCCGTCACATCGACAAGGTCCGCAAGGCCTGATTCAAACACAAAACCATATAAAAAGTACCCGAAAGCTCGTCTTTCGGGTGCTTTTTATGTTCGTATGGGTTTCGCGGAGAATCTCTGTGTCATCCTGAGCGGAGGGAGCGCAGCGAACGCAGTCGAAGGATCTCCCGTTATACGGCATACCGGTGGGATTCTTCGACTCCGCGGCCTCTGGGAGAGGAAAAGAACGTCGCGCACGCTTCCCGCGCGTCGGGATGCCCCGTTCAGAATGACGCAGAAGGGGGAACGGATTGCCACACCAGTGACGTCGGTCACTGGTTCGCAATGACAGGAACGGGGCCGGTTCGCTCGTTCGGACAGTCCGAAGCGGTCAGCCCCGAGGACACTCCGGGGCCGCCAGCTCTAAAGGCAGTCCGAAGCGGCCAGCCCAATGGCATTCCGAAGCGGCCAGCCCCAAAGGTATTCCGAAGCGGACAGCCCCAAAGGCATTCCGAAGCGGCCAGCCCCAAAGGCATTCCGAAGCGGTCAGCCCCAATGTTTGTCATTGCGAGCCAGTGCGCACACTGGCGCGGCAATCCGTCTCTCTTTTTCTAACGATCCTTGGAGGCGATAAGGGACTTCGGCCAGAAGTACAGGCGTCCTGGCACGTCTTTGAACATCTTTTATCATCTTTAAATGTGATGGAGAGACTTTAAGCGTCTCTCCATCATTTTTTATCTTTTTCCAAGAGGAAAAGATTGTATTCAATATGTGGGAATGTTATAGTATTCTTACATATTCTTCAAAATGAGGGTATCCACAATGCGAAAAAGGATATATGAGATAATAAACGCTTCAAAGAACCACGACAAGTATAGCAGCATCTATGATGCTTTTATGATAATCGTTCTCATTATCAGTCTTCTTCCGCTCAACTTTAAGGAAGAAAACAATTTCTTTCTTATTTCTGATAAAATTGCGGCTGTTGTTTTTATTATTGATTATTTATTGCGGTGGATTACAGCAGATATTGAGAGCGACAAAAAGCCAGTAAGTGCTTTTCTTCTCTATCCCTTCACATTTATGGCGATTATAGATTTGCTGTCAATCCTTCCCTCATTAAGTATTATCAATCGCGGTTTTAAGATGTTGCGTGTTTTGCGATTGATTAGAGCATTGCGAGTCCTGCGGGTTTTCAAATTCGTGCGGTATTCCAAAAATCTACAAATACTCATCAGCGTGATAAAGAATTCAAAAAGAGCCCTTTTTACAGTCGGCATTCTTGCCATTGGATATGTTTATATTTCCGCGCTCGTTATTTTCAATGTTGAACCAGATACATTTGAAAGTATCTACGATGCCATTTATTGGGCTATGGTATCTTTAACTACTGTTGGCTACGGTGATATTTACCCTGTCTCTTGGATTGGCAGAGCAATAGCAATGACATCATCGTTTTTAGGGATTGCTGTTGTTGCGCTTCCTGCGGGTATTATCACTGCTGGCTATATGAGTGAGATTAGCAAAGGAAACGAACAATCTAACAAATAAACAAAGACGAAAGGGCGTTTGAAATGGGATTGCGTGTTCGAAAAAGTATAAAAATCGCACCAAATACAAGGTTGAATATTAGCAAGAGTGGAGCAAGCACAAGCACTCGTTTAGCGAAAGGCGTTTCTTATCGCACACAAATTATAGGTGGGAAAAAAGGAAAAACGAGGTCTAAAACTACTGCTACTGGCCCTGCTTCCCTTCGATGGTGGTGGTTCGTGATAGCAATAGTATGTATCATAGCCGCTGGCACTTCCCAAAAAGCCGCAGAAGCAGCCACAATTGCTTCTGGTATGGGTGTTATTGGCATCGTTATGCTTGTATTCTCTGCCGTCGTATTTATTCGTCGTCTTTTTCCAAAGCGGAAGAACCCAGAGGAGACAGTAGAACCAAAAGACCAAGAATAATCTTTGGCTAAGCGCTTCCTGCCTTTACTGTTCCAACAGCCCGATGTATTTATACGCCGTGGTCCTGCTGATATCGCAAAGCCGTGCCAGTTCCGTCAGATTGAACGCGCCTTTCTTATACTGCGGATAGTGCCGAAGGAAGTTAGCGGGAATGTCGTCAAGCGTTGTCTGCGGTCTGCCGATTTTCACACCCTTTGCCCTCGCGTTCCGCATACCGCTACGCACGCGCTCGCGGATGATACGCAACTCCAACTCCGCAAACACACCCGACATTTGGATAAAGGCGTTATTATCCATCCATATCTCCCCCAACATGAGATTTGTATCAATTTACAGTATAAAACCGTACCGAAATCAACAGGCAGGGAGCAAAACGCTCCCTGCCTTTGCTTTTCCAACAGCCCATCATAAACTGTCCCGCTGATCCCGCGTTACGGCTTCGGGCTGCCTGTCGGGAAATCCTCCCGCGGGGAAGCCGTCCGGTAATCGGGTTTATAGAACTTGATCGTGTACCGGATCGGGTGCTGATCCTTGTCCGTGTAGACGTCGATCGGGTCATCGGCTGAAAAGCAGTACGTCTCGTCCCCGAACAGCTCTTCTGTCCCATAGAAGACGGTCCCGACCGCGTAATGGAATCGATACATCCCCACCGGGATGTTTATGATGACCTTCCGGCCCGCTTCCACATAGAATGCCAGGTCCGACTCATACGGCTCCTCCGCATCCTCCGCCAGCACCCGGCCCGTCGAAGAAGTCTCGGATTCCCCGACATATTCAAAATACACATAGCAGTTTGTTTCCATGTCCGCTATGATCTCGACTTCGCAGGGTCCCTCGTAATCCGGCGCGATGAGGACGTCTCCGTTTTCGACCGGGACCGGGGAAGGCGACGGAGCCGCTGTTTCGTTGACTTTGGCCGTCTCTGTCGACGCTTTCTTTTCTTCCGCATACGCGGGAGAAGCCAACGCGCAGGCAAGGAAGCAGAGAGCCAGCACAAGGCAAAGCATTCTCTTCATGTCGATCCGCTCCTTTCGGTTTTCCCAACGGGCAGAAAAAACGCCCGATCTTATACTGAGACTATACCACATGCCGGGACGGAAAGCAAACCGGCCGCACTTGACAGGCAAAGCGGCGTATGTTACTTTTCTATTGAAAGCACACAAAAACGAAAACAATAAAAGGAGAATGAAAAATGAAAAAAAGGCTTCTTTCCCTGCTCTCGCTCGTTTGCCTGGTCGCGATGCTTTTCTCTATGACCGGCGTTGCCCATGCCCAAACGGCCGAATTCGAATCGACGCAGACTTTTCTTGACTATCTGGATTCGAAGGGCATCAAGTACACCTATTACGGCGTAGACGGGAAATACGAAAAAATCAACGTCGGCTTTGATCTGGACAATTTCTCTTCTCTGGACTGCGTGTTCTTCTTCAAGCAGGACTGTGAAGAAGTCAGCCTGCGCATCTGGAACATCGTGACGGCGTCCGCCGGAAAGAACTTTGTTCTCTCCACGCTCAACGAGCTGAACCAGGATTACAAGTTTGCGAAATTCGTTTTCGACGCTTCGGATTCCACGGTCCAGGCGGAGCATGACATGTACATCGACGCGGGGCACTGCGGCCGTCCCGTGTACGACGCGATGATGATCTTGTTCGATATCGTCGACGACGCGGAGATTGCGGCGAAGCTGCACTCGCTCGAGTAAGCATTTCGCCTCTGCATAAAAGAAAAAAGCTGCGGGAAGCCTTGTGCTTCCCGCAGCTTTTTTCTCTTTTTTTCGCTTTTCAGCCCCAGACGACAAAGGACTGCGGCTCGAGGACGATCCGCTCTCCCTCGGCGCGGCCGCCGCCGATAGCGTACAGGACCCTGCGGTCTCCGGCGGCGACCGGGGCGGCGGCCTCCCGCGCGCCGGGGTTGACCGCCAGCAGCAGCCCGCCGCGGGCATAGACGAAGGCCTCGCCCTTCTCCGCGTGCAGGATGCTGAGGTTGGCGTTCTCCCGCAGCTCCTCTCGCTCTTTGCGCAGCGCCAGCAACGCGCGCACGGTGTTCAGCAGCGAATCCGGGTCCCCCTCCTGCGCCGCGACGGTCGGCGCGTCGGGTGCGGGGTCCACCGGTAGATACAGGCTGTCGGCACAGCCGGCGGAAAAGCCCAGATTCGGCCCTTCGTCCCACTGCATCGGCGTACGGGAGCCGGTGCGCCGGTAGCCGCCCTCCTTCGTGGGCAGGCGGCGGTAACGCATACCGATCTCGTCGCCGTAATACAGGAAGGGCACGCCGGGCATCGTGAAGAGAAAAGCGAAGGCGAGCTTCCGCTCCCGCGTGTCCAGGTTCCACGCCGGCCGGACAGTGTCGTGGTTGCAGGTGACAAGGGAGATGAAGCCAAGCTCCTTCGTGCTCTCGTACTCCGCCATATAGGGTTCCAGGAAGCGCCGGATATCGCCGTCGCCGTCCCGGCGGAAATAACTGTTGTCCGGCTTTTCCGGGTGGTCGAGATCGTAGTCCCGCATCAGGGACGGATAGCCCGTCCAGGGATCGTTGAGGCAGAAATCCGCGTCGAAGCCCGCCCGAAGGGAAAGGCGCGGGCGCGCCCACTCCGCGACCAGCACGGCCTCGGGATATTCCCGGTCCAGCATGGCACGGATATCGCGCCAGACGGCGCTGCTCCCGCTCTTCTCCTCGTCGTCGAGTTTGACCAGCGACGCGGCCATGTCCACGCGGAAGCCGTCGCAGCCGTGGTCCAGCCAGAAGCGCATGACGTCCTTCATCGCCTCCCGGGTGGCCAGCGCATCCGGGTCGTCCATGGCCGTCTGCCAGGATTCGTCCGGCCGGAGGAAACCGTAGTTGAGCGCCGGCTGGCACTTGAAGAAGTTCAGCACATACACGCCGTCGCGCTCGCTCTCGCCCGCGACGTAATTGAGCTGCCCGGTTTTCCGAAAAATGAAGTCGGACCAGATGTAGCGCCCGCTGTACTCGTTCGGCTCCGCCCTTTGGCTGGCCAGGAACCAGGGGTGCTCCTCGGAGGTATGCCCCGGGACTAGGTCAAGGATCACGCGCATGCCGCGCCGGTGCGCCTCCCCGAAGAGGCGGTAGAGGTCGTTGTTGCAGCCGTAGCGCGGCGCGACCTTCTTATAGTCCCGCACGTCATAGCCCGCGTCCTTAAACGGCGAGTCGAAGCAGGGGTTGATCCACAGGGCGCTGCAGCCCAGCGAGCGGATATAGTCCAGCTTCTCCACGATCCCGTTCAGGTCGCCGATGCCGTCGCCGTTCGTGTCGTAGAACGACTGCGGATAGATCTCATAAAAAACAGCGTCTTTCAGCCAGGCCGCGCTCATGCTCATTCCCCCTGTGTTATCGTTGCCGCTGCGTGTCCCCTGCCTCAGCCCAGAAAGGCAAAGACCTTTTCCCAGTACGGGATCAGCACGGCGGAATCGCTCATGTATATTTCGTGCCGGAGCTCCGGGAAGCGCTGCTTCTCGCAGGACGGGACCCGCGAAACGAAACGGTCCTGCTCGTCGGCGCGGACGTAGGTGTCGCATCCCGCCTGAAAGAGCAGCACCGGGATGCGGATCCTCGCGGTCTGCTTTTTTGAGCAGGCCATCCGACAGGCCCTGATCGCCTCCAGAATCCAGTTTTTGGAGGGGGCGCAGGTCTGGAGCAGCGGGTCCGCGAGCTTCTTCCGGCAGTAATAGCGGAAACGGAGCTCGGAGTTCGCGGCGCTGGCCGCGAAGTCGTCCTCCGTCTCCGTCATGGCCGTAACCGGCGCCATCGGCTCCCGGCCCTTCGCCCCGGCGCCTTTCACGCGCAGGACCGCGCAGGCAACCGGCGCGGGGATCTTGCCGAGCGCGACCCCCAGCATCGGAGATGAAAGCACCGCCTTCGCGAAGAGCGCCGGGTACTGCTCGATCACCAGCGCGCCGACGCAGCCGCCCATGGAGTGGCAGAAGAGATAGAGCGGCAGCGCGCCCGCCGCCGGCTTCACGCGCGTCTCTGTCAGATGCACCAGATCCAGCACGTAGTCCTCAAAGCGCTCCACATGCACGACAAAGCGATCCCCGCCGGGGCGGTATGAGCGGCCGTGGCCGCGGTGGTCCAGACCCCAGACCTCATAGCCCGCCTGAAGCATGTAGTAGATGCTCTCCGTGTATTTCCGGATAGACTCGGTAAAGCCGTGGCTGATGACGATCACGCCCTTCGGCGCGTCCGCCCGATAGTGCTCATAACAGATCGGCTGCCCCTTCACCCGTTCGACAAAACCGGTCTCGACCCTGGCGGCAAGCCAGGGCTCCACCTCATCGCGCATCTGCTGCGCATAGTGTTCCTCCGTGATCCAGCGCATTCTCTCTTTCCCTCCCCGATACCTCTGCTCCCACTATATCAGAATCCGGAGCGTACAGCAAGCAGAAAAACCGCCCCTCCGTTTCCCGGAGGGGCGGTGGCGGTGTTTTTTGCGGTTTACTGCATGCCGTTGATGAGGGAATTGATCTGATCCGTAGTCAGGCCCTTGCCCTCCTGCGCGGTGTTGCAGGTGATGGCGTAGTTGCTGCCGCCGTAGCCGAAGGTGGCCGCGTTGACAGTCACGTTCGCCTGGTCGACGTTGTTGCCCTTGCAGGTGACGGTCAAACCCTTGATCGACATCTGCCACGCGGAGGTGTAGATGTTGGTATCGCCGGAGAGGGCGTTGCCGCTCTCGGTATTGGATTTGCGGATGACCATCTTGTTGCCGCTGCCGTCGGCGTAGCTCACTTCGATCGCGCCGGTCTTATAGCGGTAGCCCTGCACCGTCATGCCGCTGGGGAGAGCTTCCTGCACCGGGAGGCTGAAGCTCACACCGGAGCCGGTCACAGCCTGGGAGAAATCGCTCACACTGGTCCAGTCGGCCACATAAGGCGCGTCCGTCGGGGCGGGCGTAACGGTAGCGCCCACGTCCGGCGTGACCACGACCACGGACTCGCCCGAGGCGGGGACAGTCGTCGGGGTCGGCGTCGGGACCGGCGTGCCCTTCGACGTGACCGTGATGGTGGCCATTCCGGTATCCGCCGAGGCGCTGCGGTTGGTGTAACGGCAATAGACCTTCCAGCCGTTGAGTTCCACCGGGATCTTCGAGAGCTTCATCTGGCTGTACATGCCGTTCTCGATCACGAGGGTCGGGAACTCCTTCGCCGCTTCCTCGTAGGTCAGGTCGCGCGAACCGTCGGGGCTCACGAAGTGCCACACGGCCCAGACTGCGTTCTCATACTTCGCGACGAAGTAGCAGGTGCCGCCCTCCGCCACCGTCTCGCTCGTCGGGCTCTTGGTGATCTTCGGGGCGTTCGCGTCTGTGCTGCCTGCCGCGGGGGTCGTATTGGCGGCAGTACCGCCGCCCTTGCTGGTCACGGTGATCAGCGCGCTGTCGGTGTTGACGGAACCGACCTTGTTGCTGTACTGGCAGTATACCTTCCAGCCATCCACCTCAGCCGGAATGCTCTTGAGCAGAAGCTGGCTGTAGTTGCCGTTGAGGATCTGCATCTTCGGGAACTCCTTCGCCGCTTCCTCATAGGTCAGGTCGCGGGAGCCGTCGGGGCTCACAAAGTGCCACACGGCCCAGATCGCATCCTCATAGCGTGCCTGGAAGATCGCGGCGCCGCCCACCGGGACGACCTCACTGGTCGGGCTCTTGGTGACCTTCGGCAGGCCGGCGGTGGTCGTTGCCGTGCCAGTCGCAGTGCCGCCCTTGGCGTTCACGGTGATCGTGGCGCTGTCGGTATTGACCGCGCCAGTCCGGTTGCTGTACTGGCAGTACACTTTCCAGCCATTGATCTCAAGCGGGATGTTGGAGAGCTTCATCTGGCTGTACATGCCGCCCTCGATCTTCATCTTCGGGAATTCCTTTGCGGCCTCCTCATAGTTCAGATCGCGCGTGCCGTCGGGACTCACAAAGTGCCACACAGCCCAGATCGCGTCCTCATACTTTGCGAGGAAATAGCAGTGGCCGCCCTCGGTCACGGTCTCGTTCGTGGGGCTCTTGGTGATCTTCGGAAGCTTGGCGGCCTCGGCGGGTGTGTACGAAGGGGCCGGAGTTGCCGGTGTGGGCGTCGTCGCCGCGGGAGCGGGCGTCTCGGCCGCCGGGGCGGGCGTTTCGGCCGCCGGAGCGGGCGTCACCGATGCAGAAGCGGGCGTCGGGCTGGGGGTCGTCACCACAACCGGAGCCGTGGTCGCGGCCACAGTTCCCTGCTGCTTGGCATACTCCTCCGACGACATGACATAGACGAACGTGGAGGAGCTGCCCTGGATGACGGAGGCGTTGTCCGTCCAGCTCAGCTTTTTGCCGCCAAGTTCAAAGCTGCCGCTGCCGTCGGTGTACACGACGTTCTCGGTCTTGGCGCCCTGCGCATCGACGGTGACCTCTGTCAGCGTGGCGTCGGAATAGACAAGGGCGTTCTTTTCCGCATCGTAAGTACCCGTCATTTTCCAGTAAGAGGTCTGGGCGGCGCTGCTCGGCCACTCGATCGCGATCGCAGCGGTGGTCTCACCCGTCGCCGTCAGCTCCAGAATGCCGCGGCGTGCGATCTCCTCGGCGTACACGCCCTCATAGGATTTCAAATCAAACACCGGCGCGGTCGGGTCCGTATTGGCGGCCGACTTCTTTCCGCAGGCGCTGAAAAGCAGCGCGACACACAGAAGCGCCAGAAGCATCACCGGGATGGCTTTGCGTTTCATATCTCTTTCTCCTCCCTTTCCGGAGTATTGAACTAATAGATATTGTAGCATCCCCGATGAAAAAACACAATACCTATACGTGTCCGTTTTATTAAACTTTCATAATTTTGACTTTCAAATTTCTGATCCCGGCATGGGCGGGTATTTCCGCCGCACAGTTTTTCCTTTTCCTTTACCACTTTTTTCTTGAATGTTTCCCGGCGCTGGTGTATGCTAAAGAATAGACATCCGGACACCGTAAAAAAGGAGTGAGCGACTTGAAGAGGATCCTGGCCATCCTGCTGGTTTTGATCATGGCGCTTTCCCTGAGCGCCTGCCACAAGCACCACTGGGAGGACGCGACCTGTGAAAACCCGAAAACCTGCTCTGTCTGCGGCAAGACCAAGGGCGACCCGCTTGGGCACAACTGGGGCGAGCCGAGCTATGAATGGGCTGAAGATCTGAGCAGCGTCACCGCCACCCGCGTCTGCAAGAACGATCCCGCCCACGTCGAGACCGAGACCGTCGAAGCCGCCGCCGAGGTCACCAAGCCCGCCACCTGCACCGAGCCCGGCGAATCCAGCTTCAGTGCAGAATTCGCGAATCCGGTCTTTGCGCCGCAGGTCCGTGTTGAGGCGCTGCCGGCCGCGCTCGGCCACGACTGGGACGAGCCAAGCTATGAGTGGGCCGACGACATGAGCAGCGTTACCGCCACCCGTGTCTGCCGGACCGATCCTTCCCATGCCGAGACCGAGATCGCCGAGGTCACCGCCGAGGTGACCAGGCCCGCTACCTGCACCGAGCCCGGCGAGACCACCTACACCGCCGTCTTTGGAAACGAGGCCTTCGTCGCCCAGTCCCGCACCGAGGCCGATATCGAGCCGACCGGTCACGCCTGGGGCGAGCCGAGCTATGAATGGGCCGACGATATGAGCAGCGTCACCGCCACCCGCGTCTGTCTGAACGATCCTGCCCACGTCGAGACCGAGACCGTTCCGGTCACGGTCGAGGCGCTGACCGACGAAAACGGCCGCCGCACCGGCGAGGCCGTCTACTCCGCCGCCTTTGCGGACAGCGATTTCAGCCTTGAGCCCGTCACCGGCGCCGACAACGAGGAGCGCTATGCCTGGGGCGAGCCGAGCTACGAGTGGGCCGACGACATGAGCAGCGTCACCGTCACTCGCGTCTCCGGGGCCTATCCCGATCTCGTCGAGACCGAGACCGCCGAAGTCACCGCCGAGGTCACCAGGCCCGCTACCTGCACCGAGCCCGGCGAGACCACCTACACCGTCGTCTTTGGGGACGAGAGCTTCCCCGCTCAGTCCCGCACCGAGGCCGATATCGAGCCGACCGGTCACGCCTGGGGCGAGCCGAGCTATGAATGGGCCGACGATATGAGCAGCG
>JAFXTM010000074.1 GCA_017535865.1 Oscillospiraceae bacterium | reverse complement strand
TCGGCCTCGAGGATCTGCTGCTGCTTCTTGGCGTCGGCGCGCAGGATCGCCGCTTCCTTTTCGCCCTCGGCCTCAAGGATGGCGGCGCGCTTTTCGCCCTCGGCACGCAGGATGGCCTCACGGCGTTCACGCTCGGCCTTCATCTGCTTCTCCATCGCGTTCTGGATCTCCTTGGGCGGGAGGATGTTTTTCAGCTCGACGCGGTTGACCTTGATGCCCCAGGGGTCGGTGGCCTCGTCGAGGATGGAGCGCATCTTGGTGTTGATGATGTCGCGGCTGGTCAGGCACTGGTCCAGCTCCAGGTCGCCGATGATGTTACGCAGCGTGGTCGCGGCCAGGTTCTCGATGGCGACCATGGGCTGCTCGATGCCGTAGGTGTAGAGCTTCGGGTCGGTGATCTGGAAGTAGACGACGGTGTCGATCTGCATGGTGACGTTATCCTTCGTGATAACGGGCTGGGGCGGGAAGTCCGCCACCTGCTCCTTGAGCGTCACGACCTTGGCCACGCGCTCGATGAAGGGGACCTTCAGATGCAGGCCGACGTTCCAGGTGGTCTTGTAGGCGCCCAGGCGCTCGATGACGTAGGCCTTGGCCTGCTGGACGATGCGGATGTTGCGGATCAGGATGAACAGGATCAGCAGCACAAGAACAGCGATTACATAGGACATGATAGTTCTCCTTTACAAAAAAATACTGGTTTTGCGGGATCTTGCATGCCGGGATCTTACAGCTTTCCGACGATCAACTTGACGCCCTCGATGCGCCGGGCAACGACGACCTCGCCCTCGCGGGCGGTCAGTCCGTCCTCCTCCATGCGGGCGGTCCAGACCTTGCCGTCCACCGCGACCGCGCCGGTGCCCTGGAGATTGTCGATCGGCTCGCGCACGACGCACTCCTTTCCGATGATCCTGTCCGCGTTGGTGGGCTGGGTCCGGGCGTTCACATACTTTTTGGCCAGCGGCCTCGTCACCGCGAGCGCGGCGACGGAAACAAGCAGGAACCAGACGACCTGCAGCCAGACCGGCGCATGCAGCGCGGCTGACAGCAGCGCGGCCAGCGAACCGATGGCAAACCAGATCGATACCAGGCCGGGCACGATCCCCTCCACGATCAGAAAGACGACCATCGCGATCAGCCACAGGACCGCCATGCTCACCGTGGGTCCATTCAATCCGAACATTTCCATCCTCCTCTCTCTCGGATATGCTTTCTTTTCATGATTATAATATTTCCCCTCTCTTTCTGCAAGTAGAATTCACAATTTCAAGCCGGAAAATTCAGCACTTTAACACTTTACATTTTGCAAGTGTTGATGTACCATGTCAAAGGATAGTGTGCTGTATCCGTGCGGCGCGTACCGTCCGGTCCGCACTGTCCCTGTCGCCCCATTCGGCGTATAAGACGGATATAATAGGAAGGAAGCGGGAGGACGTCATGAACAAGCATCCGAAAAAGCCTCGCAACGAGGCCATGTATGAGGCCATTCTGTCCCTTGAGACGGTGGAGGAGTGCATGAAGTTTTTTGACGATCTGTGTACGGTGACGGAACTTATGGCGCTCGAGCAGCGCTATCAGGTCGCATGTTATCTCCACGACGGCATGATCTACAACGATATTCTGGCCCGGACCGGCGCCTCCAGCGCGACGATCAGCCGGGTGAACCGCTCCCTGCAGTACGGGCGCGGCGGCTACCAGATCGTCTTCGACCGGCTGGAGAAGGAGGACGTGTGAGCTGCTACGGTCCGCTCGCCGCCTGGTACGATCAGTTGACGGGCGACGTTCCCTATGCACGGTTTGCCGATTTCTACGAGGCGGAATTCGCGCGCGTCGGCGGCGAGTTCCGTCTTCTGCTGGACCTGTGCTGCGGGACCGGCACCCTGACGGCGGAGATGGTCCGCCGCGGCTACGAGCTCATCGGCGTGGACGCGTCGGTGGAGATGCTGATGCGGGCGCGCGAGAAGTCGGTCGATCTCTCCCCCGCCCCGCTCTGGCTGTGCCAGGACGCGGCGGCGCTCGATCTCTACGGGACGGTGGACGCGGCGTACTGCTCGCTCGACGGGATGAACTATCTCCCGCCCGCGGCGCTGCCGGAGCTGTTCCATCGGCTGCGCCTTTTTGTGCGCCCCGGCGGCCTCGTGATATTTGACGTAAAAAGTCCGGAATGGTTCCGCTCGCTCGACGGGGAGATCTTCGTGGACGAGCGGGAGGATCTGCTCTGCCTGTGGCGGGCGGAGCTGGACGAGGAGCGGCAGGCTGTCGTCTACGGCATGGACCTCTTCGAGCGGCAGGGCCGCCTGTGGCGGCGCAGCGGCGAGGAGCACGTGGAGTTCATCCACGAGCCGGATACGCTGAAGGCGCTGCTGAAGCGCGAGGGCTTCTTCGACATCCGGCTGTATGAGGACGGCCCGCAGCACGAGGTCGGTCGGCTTTTCCTCAGCGCCGTACGCGATCCGGTCTACTGATCTGACAGAAAAGCAAAAAGGAAAGCTCCGCAGAGGAGCTTTCCTTTTTGCTTTTCCGTGCTTGCTCAGACGATGTTGATGACCGCGTAGGTGCCGGCGGACATGATCGCCGCCGCGATGCAGACGCCCACGAAGATGACCGCCGTGGCCTGCCGGGCCTTCAGGTGCAGCAGCGCCGCGATCAGCGCGCCCGTCCAGGCGCCCGTGCCGGGCAGCGGGATCGCCACGAATATCAGCAGGCCCCAGATCCCGATGCGGTTGACCGTCTCGCCGTGCGTACGGGCCCGCTCCTCCTGCCGCGCGATGAAGCGGTCCAGCGCCTGCCAGCGGCCGCGCAGCCAGGCAAACACCCGCCGGATGTACACGATGATGAAGGGGACCGGCAGCATGTTCCCCAGCAGCGCCGCCGTCAGCGCGAGCGGATAGCTCAGCCCGTGCGCGATGCCGTAGGGCAGTCCCAGGCGCAGCTCGATGACCGGGACCATGGAGATCAGAAAGGTCGATATGAACTTGCCGAAGGTCGTACCCGCGATCCATGCGAACATTGGCTGACTCCCACTTCCGGAAACAATATGATCGGATATTTATACCATAGTTTTCCCCGCAGTGCAAGAAGCAATCCCGCAGCGGGGCTTTTTCACGGCAGGCGCCCGGCTCAGCCCTGTCCGGGCTCATAGAGCTCCCGCTCGCAGACGCACTCGTTCTTGATCGTCCCGACGAGGCTCTGCAGCGCGTCGATCACGTGGGGCCGGATATCCCCGCCGATCAGCACCAGCATGATATCGTCCCCGAGTTTGAGCTCGCCCTCGTTGAGCCAGACCCGCACATAGCCGATGCCGGGCAGTTCCCGCGCGGCGGCGATGGCCTGCTCGACCTTTTCCGCGTCATAGGAAAACAGCATGCCCGAGACCGGAGCGGTCCCCTCCTCGCCCCGGCGGACGCGGGCCCGCGCCGTCTCGCGGACGGTGCCGCTGTGCACCAGATACATGCCGCAGCCTGCGGCGCCGGGCGCGGCCTTCGCCTCCCGCAGCCACTGATCGACGGACGGTCTCTCCCGCTTCATGGAGCTCTCTCCTTTCGTCTCAGTGCCCCCCGCCGAGCATCATCCGGATCGCGTGATCCAGGCTCGGCAGGACAAAGCCCAGGTTCTCCCGCACCGCGCGCGGGCTGCCCGGCAGGTTCACGATCAGGGTGTTGCCGCGGATGCCGACCGCGGCGCGCGAGAGCATGGCGCGCGGCGTGATCTGCAGCGAATACCAGCGCATGGCCTCCGGGATGCCGGGCACCATGCGCTCGGCTACGTCCTCCGTCGCTTCGGGCATGCAGTCGCGGGCCGAGAAGCCCGTGCCGCCCGTCGTGACGATCAGATCCGCCTCGCCCCGGTCGCAGATCTCCCGCATCCGGTCGGCCAGCAGCAGGCGCTCGTCCGGCAGCAGGGCGTAGCCGACCAGCTCGAAGCCCGCCTCTTTCAGCATCTCCCCGGCCGCAGGGCCGGAGACGTCCTCCCGCTCCCCCGCAAAGCAGGAGTCGCTGGAGGTGATCACATAGGCACGATAGGGCATGTCTCTTTCTCCTTTCAGCCGCCGATCTGGCTCATCGTGCGGCGCTCGGTCATCTCTTCCCGGCGCTCGAAGCTGTGCGCACGGGGTTTGCGGTAGATCGCCTGCTCCAGCGCCGATTTCAGCTCCTCATCCGTGCAGCCCGCGCGAAGCAGCGCACGCAGGTCCGCCGTGCTGTCGAAGCTCAGGCAGGGCTTGAGCTGGCCGGTGCTCGTCAGGCGCACGCGGTTGCAGCCGGCACAGAAGGCGTGGCTCACCGCGTCGATGAGGCCGATCCGGCCCTGCAGCCGCTCGCTCGCGTAGTAGTGGGCCGGGCCGTTGCCCCGCTTTTCCTCCGTAGGATGAAGATCCGGCCAGCGCGCCCGCAGCGTGTCCAGCACCTCGTCCGGGCTCACGCGCGTCAAGCTGCCGCCGAAGCCGATCGGCATCAGCTCGATAAAGCGCACGTCCACGGGAAAATCCTCAGCCAGTGCGGCGAGATCCGCGACCTCGTCCCGGTTCTCCTCGAGCAGGACGGCGTTGAGCTTGGTGCGCAGGCCGCGCGTGCAGCAGTTTTCAAGCAGGGCGCGCAGCGCCGCCGCGCTGAACTCCGAATAGCCGGTGATGGCGCGAAACTTCTCCGTGTCCAGGGTATCGAGGCTGATGTTCACCGCGTCCAGCCCCGCCGCGCAGAGCGAATCCAGCTTCTCCTGCAGCAGCAGCCCGTTGGTCGTGAGCGTCACCTGCTCCGTGCCGGGCAGGGCTTTGAGCTCCGCGATCAGATCCACACAGCCTTTGCGCACCAGCGGCTCCCCGCCGGTGATCTTGAATTTTGCGATCCCGAGCGCAAGCGCCGCGCGGCAGATGCGCAGGATCTCCTCATAGCGCAGAATATCGTCGTGGCTCTCGGGACAGGTCACGCCCTGCGGCATGCAGTAGCGGCAGCGCAGATTGCAGCGGTCCGTGATCGAGAGGCGCATGTAGTCGATGTTCCGTCCGTATTGGTCCAGCATAGAAACTCCTTTGCCCGCTTTCAAAAAACAGTACCGTTTATTATACCGCCGCGGACAGCGCAAGTCAATTCCCGTCCGAGTCCCAGAACGCGCGCAGCGCCTCCGGCAGCGGAGAGGCGAAGCGGAGCTCCTCCCCCGTGACCGGGTGCCGCAGGCGCAGAAAAGCGGCGTGCAGCGCCGGGCGGCCGAGCGCGGCGCCCGTCTGCGCGCCATAAAAGAGGTCCCCGACGAGCGGATGGCCGAGCGCGGCGAGCTGGGCGCGGATCTGGTGCGTGCGCCCGGTCAGCAGGCGCAGGCGCAGCAGGCTCCGGTCCGCGCGGCGCTCCAGCGTCTCATAGTCGGTCACGGCCGGGCGGCCGTCCTCCCGGACGCACTGGCGAAAGCGCTCGCCCTCCGCCGGGCCGAGCGGCAGTTCGATCCGCCCGCAGGCGGGCGTCAGCCAGCCCTCCGCGAGCGCGAGATACTCCCGCACGAAGTCCTCCGTGTGC
>JAFXTM010000073.1 GCA_017535865.1 Oscillospiraceae bacterium | reverse complement strand
TCATCGCCTCCGGCGGCTACCTGGGCAACCGCGACCTGCAGGAGAAGTTCCTCAAGACCCGCAAGCTGAACGCCGCTGCCGGCGGCAACAGCCTCTGCACCGGCGACGGCATCATGATGGCCAACGACGCCGGCGCCGTCCTGTGCAAGACCTTCGGCTACTGCCCCTGCGAGTACGGCGGCACCAACGCCAAGGCCTCCCGTCCCGCCAAGCAGGACAAGTACGATCAGAACTACGCCTTCAAGTTCGGCCTGTACGGCAACCTGCTCGTCGACGCCGAGGGCAAGCGCTTCATCAACGAGGGCCTGCTGTGCGACTACCCGATGAGCTATGGCTCCGAGCAGATCATCCTGAACGCCCCCTGGTACGGCATCGTGGACCAGGCCTATGTGGACGCCATGAGCACCATCGGCCTGTATGAGTACACCATCGCCAAGGGCGCCGAGCCCGTCGAGGGCAAGTGGTTCATCGGCAACTACTTCAAGGGCCGCATCCTGGACAAGCTGCCCGAGGACATCGAGGAAGGCATCCGTGAGGGCTGGCTGGCCAAGGCCGACACCCTGGAGGAGCTGGCTGAGAAGTTCGGCCTGACCAATCTGCCTGAGACCGTCGCGAAGTACAACGAGTACTGCGACAAGGGCGTCGACGAAGAGTTCGGCACGAACCCTTGGTATCTGAGCAAGATCGAGAAGGGCCCCTTCTATGCCGTTCAGTGCGAGCCCTCCGCGTGGAGCACCTTCGGCGGCATCCGCACCGACGACAAGCTGCGCGCTCTCAAGGCGGACAACACCCCGATGCAGGGCCTGTACGTCGTCGGCACCGACAACGGCTCCCTGTACTACAGCCCGTACTATGACGTGCCCGGCTTCTGCTACGGCCTGTGCGTCGACTCCGGTTATATCGCCGCCACCGAGGCGGTCGGTTACATCGCCGAGTAAGCGTTTCCTCTGTTTTACAGCGACAGCCCCGGGGTTGGACCCGGGGCTGTTTTGTATAGATTGTGAAAAAACTGCAAGATTCTTTCTCAGACGGCGTTTGTTAGGGTGAGGGACCTCACGGAAAGGAGGCAATGGAATGGAAGACAGACAGATCGTGGAGCTGTACTGGCAGCGTGCGGAGGAGGCCATCCCCGCGACGGCGGCCAAGTACGGCGCCTACTGCCGTACCATTGCGAACAACATCCTCGCAAACGAAGAGGACGCGGAGGAGTGCGTCAACGACACATGGCTCAAAGCGTGGAACTCCATGCCGGACAATCGACCGACCCTGCTCGGAGCGTATCTGGGAAAGCTCACGCGCTGGCTCTCGCTGAGCCGGCTGCGCGAGCGGGGACGGCTCAAGCGCGGCGGAGGGGAAACCAGCCTTGCGCTGGATGAACTCGCCGAGGTGATTTCCGACGGCTCGGACATCCAGCGTGAACTGGAGATCCGGGAGCTGAACGCTGCGGTACGGGTCTTTCTCAAGAGCCTGGAAGAGACGGAGCGGGAGATGTTTCTCAGCCGCTACTGGTTTCTGCTTCCGGTGAAGGAGATCGCCGCGCGCTTCGGCTTCAGCCCGAACAAGGTGTCCACGCTGCTGTACCGCACCCGCCGCAAGCTGCAGAGCTATCTGAAGGAGGAAGGATTATGCTGAAGGAAGAAAAGCTGCTCTTTGCGCTCAATGACGTGAGCGACCGACAGCTTGAGCTCGTACGGAAGAGACTGGGATACGGAGAAAAAACGAAGGTTCGGCCGAAGCGCCGGAAGCTCGGGCGAGTGCTGCTCATCGCGGCGGTGCTCTCCATGCTCTTTGCGACGACAGCCTTCGCGGCCGGCTGGTTCGGCCTCGGCGCGCTGAAAGCGGGGACCTGGGGAGACTATGAAATGAGCTCGCTCGTCGGGACGATGGAGAGCCCGGAGGGGCAGGCGCTGCGCGACTGGCTGCAGGTGCTCCAAAGGCATGAGAACGAGTCGTATGTCTATGAGGAGGCCGCACCGCTCGGCGAGGAGTATCTGCATTACCAGGCGACAAGCCCCGCCATGGCGGAGGAACTGGACGCCATCCTGGAGAAGTACGGTCTGAGGAAAGAAGGCGTGATGAGCGTCCCGGAAAATGAGAAGAGCTTCTATGAGGCGGCAGGGGTCGGAAAGCTGACGAAGAGCACGGAGAAGATGGAAAACGTCTTCGCCTCGGGCTATGTCTATCCGGTCGGGGCCTTCCACATGGAGGGCGACCTGCATCCCGCCGGAGAGCAATACAGCGTCGGCTATCAACTGGTCCGCTCGGTCAAGGGCTGCTTCTCCATGGCGATGGCGAACTGGGGAGATCCGGACGATTTTGAGGAATGGGAACACACGACGCCCGACGGGGCCGCTTTGCATCTGGCGCTCAGGCGGGATGGACGGGGCGCCGTGGCGCTGTTCGACGGGGAGAGGGGCTTTACGGCACTGAATCTCCTGCCCGGGACCTGGATCGACCATGTGGGCGATGGGCGGATCGACGGCATCGGCGATGAATTTGTCCTTCTGCGTTTTAACCGCGAACAGGTCGAGGCGATGGCCGACGCTTTCCGCTGGGCGGCTCTCCGGGATCCGGCCCTCGGGATGGATGAGGACTTCTCCGCGCCGGCCTCCGAGCCGACGGGCAGCCTGCTGGACCTGGTGGATAAACAGCTTGATCTCTCCGCGCTGCCCGAGAACGATCAGTATTTCATCAGCGCCGCGTATTCCGCGCAGATCGCGCCGTATATCGACGACTTCCGCCTGATCGACTATCAGGTGCGCTCCTGGGGCAACTATGCCACGACCGGCTGGCTCGCGTTTACCGGCGCGCCGAAGCAGGAACTCGATTGGGCGACGGTCGAGACCACGGCGGGAGAGGTCTACTGCCGCAGCCTCTGCCTGCTTCCCGGGGGCGAGGACGGCCTCTTCGAGCCCGGCCCGAGTTTTGATATGCTGCCGTATGCGTATCTGGTGCAAACAAAGGACATCGGTGAAAACGGAGAAAAGGACGTGATCTGGCTCGGAACGGAGCTGAAAGAGCTGAAGTCCGCGGAGCTCTATGTCCAGCAGCTGGATAAGAGCTTCACGATCCGCGGAGAAGCGCTTGACGAGCTGCGGCACATGCTGGAATACGGGCAGCTCTCCGGCAACGGAGACTGCCGGACATGGAATCCGCTGTACCTGGATTTCACGGACGGAACGCATGCGGTGGTCTATACGCTTTCCGACGGCTCCGACGGCGTGTGCCAGTACGGCCAGTGGGCGGGCTACGGCTACGGCAAGACGATCTTCGAACTCTTCGGCGTGCCGATGGAGGCGGCAGGCTACACCCGTCACGACGGCATGCTGACGGCCCGTCAGGAGAGCAGCGATCCCCGCCTGAGCGGCGTGAACTGGGATACGGTCTGGTTTGAGATGGACTTTGCGGAGAACGGACCGATGCTCGAACGGCGTGTCATGACCGACGCTCTGCGCGGCGCCCGCTACGAGTATGACGAGGACGGCCGCCTGGTTCGGGAATTCTGGTGGGAGCGGGATCGCGGCACGGTGACGCGCACTTCCGTCTACACCTACGACGAGAGCGGACGGCTGACGGAGGCATATTCCGATTTCATCCGAGGCTGGGAGAGAACGACCTATGAATACGACGAGCAGGGAAGACTGACGGCGGAGATCCATACGGACAACGACGATCCTCCAGGCTGGACAGGCGGCAACCGCTACTTTGACTATGACGAGGCAGGCAACTGTCGCGTCCGTCTGGGTTGGCAGGATCTTGAGTAAACGAGAAAGAAAGCACAGAGGAGGATATACTGTGATATCCTCCTCTACTTTATGTCTGAATAAGCTTAAAAAATTAAAAAGACTGGCAGATTGCTGTAAAACCAGTTGCGATTTCCGTCAAATTTCCCTCATTGCGGCATGAGATCATTCATGCTAAACTGTAAAACAGAAAACCGAATCCATGTGCGTTGACCAGGGGCGCGGCAGACAGCAGGCGGCAGGATTCCGATCTCAGATGAATAGTCACGGTTTATCCGGTACGGACTGAGAGAGGCTGCCAACTCTTTCAAGATGTATGGATGTCCAATCGACAGACAACACCTTGGAGGGATAGCATGGAAAGAGATAGAATCATTCAGGATCTGCACGGGCAGATCGAGACCCTGACCAGACTGCACATTCAGCACGGTCTGGAAAAGACGGAACACTTCAAACGAAAGAAAAAATCCATCTCCGACTTTGTTTCGGAACATGACATCGACGTCCGCAGCGAGCTGGACCCGGTGTCACGCAATCTCTACCGCCGGTATTTTGATTGAATCCCTGCCGCGCCCGAATCCCGATCCGATCAGGCTGATCGGATCGGGATTTTTACACATCGCCCGCAAAAAGAGAAACAGTCCGTTTCCTGAGAGAGAAAACAGACTGTTTCGATAACCGGTTTTTCAGCCAGCTCAGATAAGATGACTTCTGTTGCCCGTACAACTTTCCGAAAACAATGCCGTCGGTCGGCCCGCAAGTAAACTGTGCTTGCTCAACGGGTTAAGGTGCCGATCACACCGATGGGTGCCGCCCATCTCCTGCTTTATGTATACCACAGTTGCAGAAAGGTGTCAAGCTTTTTTTTGTGATTTTCCCCCAAAAAAATTCGATGGCCTATCCGAAAGAATGTTCAAAGCAACCAAAATGTAGCGGTCTTTTGTATTACCACAAGATGTGGTATCCGATCACTTCCAGCCGAAAGTAGCCAGACCGTAGATATAGAGGCCGATGACAAGAGCGGGGACGAAAAACTTGAAGATCGGCTTCATCCAGTTCCGGACCTTCAGGCCTTTGCCGGCATTTGCCTCAGCGACGAAGTTGTCCCAGCCCCAGCCAAACTTGAAGCAGCAGAAGATGGAGAAGACGAAGGCACCGATCGGCAGGAGGTTGGTGCTGACGATGAAGTCCCAGAAGTCCAGCCAGGCAGAACCTTCGGCAAAAGGCTGGAAATGGAACACGCTGTAGCCAAGAGCAGTGGTCAGCGCAAGCAGGAAAATACCGATGCCGCAGGCGATACAACCCTTCGGGCGGCTCCACCCGGTCAGCTCACGTACGCAGGCGAGGATATTCTCGAACACTGCCAGCTCCGTGGAGAAGGCGGCGAAGACCATGAACAGGAAGAAGAGCGTGCCCCAGAAACGGCCGGCGGCCATGTTGTTGAAGACCGTGGCCATCGTGTTGAAGAGCAGGGACGGGCCGGCGTCGACCTCGATCCCGTAGGTGGTGCAGGCGGGGAACATGATCAGACCAGCCATGATGGCGACGAATGTGTCAAGCAGAATAACGTTGACGGATTCGCCCAGCAGGCTGCGGTCCTTGCCGATGTAGCTGCCGAAGATCGCCATAGAGCCAATGCCGATAGAGAGCGTAAAGAATGCCTGGTTCATAGCGGCGACGATGACCGAACCGTTGATCTTTGAAAAGTCGGGGAGCAGGTAGAAGCGAAGACCTTCTTTTGCACCGGGGAGCGTAGCGCTGCGGACGCCCAGGATGAGCATCAGCACGAATAGCGCAACCATCAGATACTTGGTTACGCGCTCAAGCCCGCCTTGCAGGTTGAAGCTCAATACGGCGAAGCCGAGCACGACCGCGACAAACAGATAGACGACGTTCACGCCGGGGTTGGTGATCATGCCGACAAAGCCGAGATCGGCGGTCTTGCCGGTCAGGAAGCGGACGAAGTAGTACATCATCCAGCCGGTGACGACCGTGTAAAAAGCCATCAGGGCGAGATTGCCGAGCAGGCAGAGATAGCCGTGGATATGCCATTTCTGGCCCGGCTTCTCCAGCGCCTGGTACATCTTGACCGGGCTCTTCTGCGAGGCGCGGCCGATGGCAAACTCCATCGTCAGCGCGGGAAGGCCGAGCAGAAGCAGGCACAGGAGATAGACGAGCACGAAGCCGCCGCCGCCGAACTGGCCGGTCATCCACGGGAATTTCCACACATTGCCGCAGCCGATCGCGCAGCCTGCGCTGACCAGCAGAAATCCCAAACGGGAATTGAATGATTCGCGTTGCATGTTTCTTTCCTCCCAAAAAGAAAATTTATATTATTATACATTCTATATTCAATATATGCAATCTTTTTTTTCGAAGTCAGCACTCAGATCGACAGAAAACGGCAAAGACTGCGTCGGAGAAATGAATAGAAATCCCCCAAAAGCCGTGCTTCCCTCAACTAACGATGAGGGAAGCACGGCTTTTGGTGTTCGTATGACTCATTCGCCGGGATGGAGATATCGCAGCAGCGTCTCCATACTCGCGGTTTTTTCCAGATTAAGCTTGAATGTCTCCGGATCGGTACGGATTTCGAGGACGGGTCGA
Source organism: Oscillospiraceae bacterium (assembly GCA_017535865.1). Taxonomy (GTDB): domain Bacteria; phylum Bacillota; class Clostridia; order Oscillospirales; family Oscillospiraceae; genus Limivicinus. Next base: position 16,400 of record JAFXTM010000073.1, on the reverse strand, counting down.
TGCTCGACAACGCTGACGCATTTTCCTGCGCTGACAACGCGATGCGATTCCGTGAGTCCCCGGATTTCCGAGACGGGGATATAGGTCCAGCGCAGCCCGCTGGGAATATAAATAGCCTGCGCGCTGACGCGATATTGTTCGACACGCACAGCGGTGCGGAAATCAGCGGCGGGATCCTCGAGCGTTTTTCCTGTCAACAGACTGGTGGGTGAGAACATGAGCTTGCCTCCTTCTGTGTTTCGATTGTATTGTACTGCGCTTGCAGGCAGAATTCAAGCGCTTTCCCCGATAGGGGGGACGACAGCGCGGCCTTGTAATCAGGAGGAGCGCTCCGTATCTTGCCGTGACGCTTTGCGGAGCAGTTCCATTTTCTTTTCGAGCCGCGCCTGCTCGGCCAGAAGTCTTTCTCTTTCCCGCAGCAGTTTTTCTCTTTCCTCCGGGGAAAGGCGGTGTGTGGAACGGGCAGCGGAGTTGTTCGGGTTCGTGCTCGGAGCGGGAGCAGAAACCTTTGCAGGAGCTGCCGGAACGATCCGACTCCGGATCCGGCTGGCGCTTTTACGCGTGGAGATGGAGCTTTTCAGAAGAGAATAGGATATGACGCCTAGGCCGTACAGGACAAACAACATTTGGATCCACCCGAGATGGAAGCGATCCTGCATGGCATTCTGATTCAAATAGTAGAGAACCAGAAGAACTGCAAGAACCACAAACCCAAGAATGGCGGTCACCATGAAACGTGTCCCTTTTGCGGAGGGACAGAGCTTCTGCGAACAATCGATAAGGGCCTGTACGATCCAGTTTATAATGACCGTTGCAAGCAGTCCCAGGATTCCAAGGCCAGCTGCATCCTGTAAAATACCATCCATACAATTGAGCAGTTTCATCAGAAAAGGGACTCTTTCAAGCAACGAAAGAATCCAGAGTACGATCTGATACCATACAGCCATGAAAACAATGACGAACGGGATCATCAACAAGGGCAGGATGTGGGAACAAAAACGCTTGGTATGCATTTTCTTTGTCTCCTGTTCACTGTAATTTCGAGTAAGAAAACGCGGCGCTCTTTTGTGACACAACATAAGAACTGAGCGGGAGTGATAAGAGCCGCGGAGGCAAGAAAAAAGAGAGCCAGATCAGGCTCTCTTTTTATGGTGCGGGAGAAGGGACTTGAACCCTCACGTCTATGGTGGAACACAGGCACCTCAAGCCTGCCTGTCTACCAATTCCAGCACTCCCGCAAACAGCCGATGCTTCGACCCCATTTAAGGCCGCTTGCATCATATGGCTTGCCACATTTAAGGCATAGGCTATTATAGCAGGATTTGTTTTTTTGTCAATACTTATTTTTTGCGGCCGGTCTTTTTCCGAAAAAGCCGCTCCGTCCGCAGACGGAGCGGCCGACGGCTTTCAGCCGAGAGCGCCATTGTCGGGGCTCTGCAGCCATGCCCACCATTCCTCCTCGGTCCCGTCTTTGAGAGCCCGGAAGAGGCCGTTTCGTGTGTTTGGCATATCCTGCGGCGTGAAGTACATGAAATCCGCGACGCTGAGATCGTCGACTTTGAACCAGAGACAGTAGGCGCTGTCGTCGTCCATGAGCAGATAGAGCTCCTCATAGCTGCTGTTGAGACAAGTGTCCTCGTACTCTGTCACATTGAGCCAGTGCTCATTGAGATAGGCGCGCAGAATATGCTCAGAGCTGCCCTTGACCCAGCCATCCGCGTGAAGCAGATCGAGCATGGCCGGGGCGGCGGCCTCGACCTTCGCTTTGAAGACGAGGGGATCGGCGTAGAGCGATTGGAAGAACTCCAGACGGCTGCTGTAGCCGTCCATATCGATCGGCGCGCCGTCGTCCCGCGTGCCGAGCATGTGGATCTCGCCGTTGGCGTAGTAGTTTACCCAGAACGTTCCCGTGCGCTTGCCGCAATTGTAAAAGTAGCTCTTGACCTCGGTCTGGCCCTGGTCTCCGTCCTCGTAGTGGATATCGTCGCGGACGGTAAAGTCTTCGGGCGCAAGGCCGGTGAAGCGCGCCAGATCCCTCGCGCCCTGTGCGGCCTGATCAGCCAGCTCGGGCTTTTGACGCAGACTCCAGATCTCCTGGATCCTCCCGCCAGCGGCGAAGGCGGTCACGCCCATGAAGGCGGCGATCACGGCTGCGACCAGAAGCGTACGGACAAGGCGGCGCCGTGGCCGTACGCGCGTGTTGTGCAGGGCCTCAGCGGCGTTTTCCAGATAACGCGTATCGATGTCGTTCATAGCAAACAGGATTTCTTCTCCTTTCACAGATATCCCTCCTCGAGAAGCTGTTGTTTCAGTTTACGGCGGCAGCGAAGCAGCATGGACTTGACCTTGCTCGCGCTGAACCCGAAGCGCTCCGCGATCTCTGCGACCCCGGCGAAATACCAGTAGCGGCAGAGAAACACCCGGCGCTCTGTCTCGGGCAGAGCGGCCAGAAATCGGTCAATGGCGGCCGTGAGCTCATGATATTCTGCGAGCGAGGCTGCGTCTGATGCGGCGGCCAGTGTCCCTTCCAACTCCTCCAGCGCGAGCGTCGGCTCTCCGCCGCCGCGCCGCAGGCGGCCGCGGTCGCGCAGTCTGCTCAGCCCGAGCCAGCGCGTCAGGCGTCCCAGATAAAGGGAGAAGGGATCCGGCCTGTCGGGCGGGATACGGTTCCACGCGTGCAGCCAGGTGTCGGATACGCACTCCTCGGCGTCCTCCTCGTTTCGCAGGATCCTGCGCGCGACCGCGGAGCAGTACGCACCGTATTTGGCGGCGGTTTCCGCGATGGCGCGCTCCGAGCGCTGCTGATACAGCGCGAGTATTTCGGCGTCTTCCATGTCTTCAGCCTCCTTTGAGGGCCCTCTGCTTGTATATAAACCGTTTGAGGTGTGCGGTTGCATTCAATGAAAAAGCCGGCAGGAAACCTGCCGGCTCAAAGTTGTGGGAAGGATCATCGCCTTTTCTTTTTCGCTTGTGCGGTCACACCCTGCACGAAGCAGCTCAGCGCTAAAATAAGAGCGACGATCAGCGCGACAGAGCCTCTGTCCATGTAGAGAAGATACCGCATTTTCAGGTAGGCGTGATAACCAAGGAGAGAAGCGAACTGCACCAACAGCGCAACAGGGGAGAAAATCGGAAAAGCGAAGGCCATGACCAGACTCAGAATGTCCGCTGCATAGAAATACCGGTCGTGCATATGAGGCAGCAGAAAGGGGATACCGATCGCAAAGAGCAGTGCCATACTGAGCACGGCCTGATCGCTGAGCTTTTTTCGATTGATCCAGGCGACGCCGAGCATATTGGCCAGGAAGAGAAAAGCGGCACCGATACCGAAGCCGGCGGCGAGGGCCTGATCTTTCTCCGGAATGCGCCAAAAGAACGCAAACACGGAAGGAGAGTTGTAGTTGAGACCCGACCCGATGCTCCCGGTCTGCGAGAAATAGAGCGTGATGGTGTCAAAGAAAGGCCGGCCCAAGAGCACGGCAGGCATTACCAGCAGCACATAAGTGAGGGGGAAGATCAGAAAGTGTCGAGCCTTGAATTTACCTTTTATCCAGAGCACGGCATAGATCGGCAGAACAAAGACGGCCTGGAGTTTGAAGCCGAAGGCGAGCGCCGCCATGACCATGGACGTGCGGGGACGGTCCTCCAGCGCCAGCGCGATCCCGAGCAGAAGCAGCGCTGCATAAATACTGTCACACTGGCCCCAAAGAGAACTGTTGAGATAGACCGTGGGAAGAAAAAGAACGGTAAAGAAGACGGCGAGACGTCGAGCCGGGCTCGCCGAAAAGCGCTTAACCAGCCGCAGCGCCCCCCAGGCGAGCAGGACGTCGAATATGACACTTACATATTTTATTAAGAAAAGATCTCGTATGGGGAGATAGGAAAACAAGGCAAGGAGATACAGATAGGGGATATTATAATTCCCGACCTCCCAGCGAAGAGCCGCGAAACCGCCGTTTTCCCGGAAGAAAGCACACCAGCGAGCCAAAAAGCTCTGATAGTCGAGCGTCTCGTACGGAAACACGACGTACCTTGCCCCCATAGAAAGCAGCATCAAAAACGCCGCGAGAAACCAGCTTGTCCGGGAACGCAAGAGTCCCTCACGGTAAAGAAGCCAAAGGCCGAAGCCGGTCAGCAGCGCCATCAGAACCGCAACGATCAAATCCATAATTCAAAAAAACGGGAGCCGAACAGCTCCCGCAAAACCTTTTCTATATATTGTGAAAAAAATCCTTGACTTTCCTATGCCGATAATGGTACAATAGGTCGCCATGTGCGCATGGGAGGGGGCATTATGCCCCAGTATCAATCTGTGTACAGTATAACCGTATGGACATGAGAAATCAATGCCAGGTGCGTATATTTTGAAAACTCACCCGGGCGTTTCAAATCAGTAAGGAGAGTGCGCCAATGCCAAAAGATGTTCTCTATGGCAAGACCCTGCGAAAGAGCTTTGCCCGTGTCGACGAGATCCGGGACATGCCGAATTTGCTGGAGATCCAGAAGAGCTCCTATAAGTGGTTCCTTGAGACGGGGCTACATGAGGTCTTCCGCGACGTGGACTCCGTTTCGGACTATTCCGGCAATCTGGAACTGAGCTTTATCGACTACTCGATGAATGAGAAGCCGAAGTACAGCGAAGAAGAGTGCAAGGCTCGCGACGCAACGTATGCCGCCCCGCTGAAGGTGCGTGTGCGTCTGCGCAACAAGGAGACCGAGGAGATCAAAGAGCAGGAGATCTTTATGGGAGATTTCCCGATCATGACGCCGGGCGGCACTTTTGTCATCAACGGCGCCGAGCGCGTGATCGTTTCTCAGATCGTCCGTTCTCCCGGCGTGTATTTTGACAAGACTACTGACAAGGCGATGATCTCCGTCTACGCCTCCACCGTGATCCCGTATCACGGCGCCTGGCTGGAGTATGAAACCGACGCCAATGACGTTTTCAACGTCCGTATCGACAAGAACCGCAAGCTTCCTATCACCTGGTTCCTGAAAGCCATGGGTGCTTACGACGAGAGCAAGCCCGCTACCTGGCTGAGCTGCGTTTCCGACGCTTTTGTCGGCGCCACCACCAATGAGCGCCTGAAGGAGATCTTCGGTGAGGACGAGCGCATTGTCTCCACTCTCGACAAGGACACGACTCGCAGCCGCGAGGAATGCCTGACCGAAATCTACCGCAAGCTCCGTCCCGGCGATCCTGCCACGGTGGAATCTGCCGAGGCTTTGCTTGACGGCCTCTTCTATGACCGCCGCCGCTATGAGATTTCCAACGTCGGCCGCTACAAGTTCAATAAGAAGCTCTCTCTCTATCCCCGCATAGCGGGCTTCGAACTGGCTGAGCCGGTCATCGATCCCTTTACCGGCGAGATCCTCGCCGAGGCCGGCGAGATCCTCTCCCGAGACCGCTCCCGCGTGATCGCCGACGCCGGTGTTATCTCTGTTGTGCTCCGCATCGATGGCAAGAATGTGCGTGTGTTCTCCAATGGTATGGTGGACATCCGCCGCTATATCGATTTCGACCCCGCGGAAGTCGGCGTCAAGGAGCTTGTGCGCGGCATCGTGATGAAACAGCTCTGCGAGCAGTATGAGGGCGAGGCCCTGAAGGACGCCATCCGCGAGAACATCGATGTACTGATCCCAAAACACATCGTCGCCGACGATATCTTCTCCTCCGTCAATTACCTCAACTGCCTGGCCAACGGCGTCGGGGAGTCCGACGATATCGACCATCTGGGCAACCGCCGCGTTCGCTGCGTAGGCGAGCTGCTTCAAAACCAGTTCCGTATCGGCTTCAGCCGAATGGAGCGTGTGATCCGTGAGCGCATGACCCTGCAGGATCTGGACATCGTGACCCCGCAGAGCCTCATCAACATCCGACCCGTTACGGCTGCGATCAAGGAGTTCTTCGGTTCCTCTCCGCTGAGCCAGTTCATGGACCAGACGAACCCGTTGGCCGAGCTGACGCATAAGCGCCGTATGTCGGCCCTCGGCCCCGGCGGTCTGAGCCGCGAGCGTGCGAGCTTCGACGTTCGTGACGTGCATTATACGCACTATGGCCGTCTCTGCCCGATCGAGACGCCCGAAGGTCCGAACATCGGTCTGATCAACTATCTGGCCTCCTATGCCCGCGCCAATGAGTACGGCTTCCTGGTGGCTCCTTTCCGCAAGGTGGAGAAGGGGACCTGCCGCGTTACGGACGAAGTTGAGTACATGACCGCCGACATGGAGGATCAGTACATCGTCGCCCAGGCTTCCGAACCTGTGGACGAGAACGGCTGCTTCGTCAACAAGCGCATCACCTGCCGTCACCGCAACGACACCGTTTCTGTCAACCGTGAGGAGGTCGACTACGTCGATATCAGCCCAAAGATGATGGTGTCCATCGCGACCGCCATGATCCCCTTCCTGGAGAACGACGACGCGAACCGCGCGCTGATGGGCGCGAATATGCAGCGTCAGGCGGTGCCGCTGATGACCACGCAGGCTCCGATCGTGGCGACCGGCATCGAGCACAAGTGTGCGGTCGACTCCGGCGTTTGTGTCCTCGCAGAGGACGACGGTGTTGTCACCCGTGTCGACGCCAACTCGATCTCGGTCCGTTACGATGCCGGTGAACAGAAGGAATATAAGCTCATTAAGTTTGCACGCTCCAACCAGGGCACCTGCATCAACCAGCGTCCCATTGTCTCCACCGGCGACCGCGTCCAGAAGGGCGATGTCCTGGCCGACGGCCCTTCCACCGCACAGGGCGAGATCGCACTCGGCAAAAACATTCTGGTCGGTTATATGAACTGGGAGGGCTATAACTACGAGGACGCGATCCTTCTCAACGAGCGTCTTGTCATGGAGGATGTGTTCACCTCCATCCACGTCGAGGAATATGAATGCGACGCCCGAGACACCAAACTCGGGCCTGAAGAGATCACCCGCGATATTCCCGGTGTCGGCGACGATGCGCTCAAGTATCTCGACGAGCGCGGTATCATCATGGTAGGCGCGGAAGTCACCGCGGGCGACATCCTTGTCGGCAAGGTTACGCCGAAGGGCGAGACCGATCTGACTGCCGAGGAGCGCCTGCTTCGCGCCATCTTCGGTGAGAAGGCGCGCGAGGTCCGCGATACCTCGCTGAAAGTTCCCCACGGTGAAAGCGGCATCATCGTTGACGTCAAGGTTTTTACCCGTGAAAACGGCGACGAGATGAATCCCGGCGTAAACGAGGTTGTCCGCGTCTATATCGCCCAGAAGCGAAAGATCTCTGTCGGCGACAAGATGGCTGGCCGCCACGGCAACAAGGGCGTCGTCTCCCGCATCCTGCCGCGTGAGGACATGCCCTATCTGCCCGACGGCACGCCGCTGGACATCGTGCTGAACCCGCTGGGCGTTCCTTCCCGTATGAACATCGGACAGGTCCTGGAGGTCCATCTGGGTTATGCCGCTCAGGCGCTCGGCTGGAAGGTCGCGACCCCGGTCTTCAACGGTGCGAACGAGAGCACGATCCGCGATACGCTGAAGCAGGCAGGCCTTCGCGAGGACGGCAAGAGCGTCATGTACGACGGCCGCACCGGCGAAAAATTCGATAACGACGTCACTGTTGGTTGGGTCTACTTCCTCAAGCTGCACCACCTGGTCGACGATAAGATCCACGCCCGTTCCACCGGACCGTACAGCCTTGTTACGCAGCAGCCTCTGGGCGGCAAGGCACAGTTCGGCGGCCAGCGCTTCGGCGAAATGGAGGTCTGGGCGCTTGAGGCCTACGGCGCCGCTTACACGCTTCAGGAGATCCTGACCGTTAAGTCCGACGATGTGACCGGCCGTGTCAAGACCTATGAGGCTATCGTTAAGGGCAACAATATCCCGCAGCCCGGCGTGCCCGAGTCTTTCAAGGTCCTGGTCAAGGAGCTGCAGTCCCTGTGTCTCGACGTGCGCGTTCTGGATAAGGACGGCAGTGAGATCGAACTGAAGGACGACGATGAGGACGAGTTCGTCCCCGACATGAAGGATGAGTTCTACACCACCGATGACAGCGAGCTCGAAGCCGAGGGCTATTCCATCGAGGATGTGCCCGAGGACGAACTGGGTGCGGATCTCGACCTGACCGATTACAACGACGATGAGGAGGATATGTGATGAGTTATACGCCGTTTGATGCCATTCAGATCGGCATCGCCTCCCCGGAGATGATCCTCAGCTGGTCATACGGCGAGGTTAAAAAACCAGAGACCATCAACTACCGCACGCTCAAGCCCGAGCGCGACGGCCTCTTCTGCGAGCGCATTTTCGGACCCACCAAGGACTGGGAGTGCCACTGCGGCAAGTATAAGAAGATCCGCTACAAGGGCAAGATCTGCGACCGTTGCGGCGTCGAGGTCACGAAGAGCAAGGTGCGCCGCGAGCGCATGGGCCATATCGAACTGGCCGCTCCGGTCAGCCACATTTGGTATTTCAAGGGTATCCCCAGCCGGATGGGCCTTATGCTCGATCTGACCCCGCGCATGCTGGAAAAGGTCCTGTACTTTGCCAACTATATCGTGATTGATCCCGGCTTCACGCCGCTGGAGAAATGCCAGATCCTCACCGAGCGTGAGTATCGTGAGATGCGCGAGAAGTATGAGGACGATTTCAAGGCCGGCATCGGCGCCGAGGCCATCAAGGAACTGCTGCAGCAGATCGACTGCGATCAGCTTGCCGCGCAGCTGCGCGAAGAACTGAAGACGGCCAGCGGCCAGAAGAAGGCCAAGATCGTCAAGCGCCTGGAAGTCGTCGAGGCTTTCCGGCAGAGCGGCAATCGCCCCGAATGGATGGTCATTGACATCCTTCCGGTGATCCCGCCCGAGATCCGCCCCATGGTCCAGCTGGACGGCGGTCGCTTTGCGACCTCTGACCTGAACGACCTGTACCGACGCGTCATCAACCGCAACAACCGCCTGAAGCGCCTTCAGCAGCTCAACGCGCCGGATATCATTGTGCGTAACGAGAAGCGCATGCTCCAGGAGGCGGTCGACGCCCTGATCGACAACGGCCGCCGCGGGCGTGCCGTGACCGGCGCCAACTCTCGCGCTCTCAAGTCCCTCAGCGATATGCTCAAGGGAAAACAGGGCCGCTTCCGTCAAAACCTGCTCGGAAAGCGCGTCGACTACTCCGGCCGCAGCGTTATCGTCGTCGGCCCGGACCTGAAGATTTATCAGTGCGGCGTGCCCAAGGAGATGGCGATCGAGCTCTTCCGCCCCTTCGTAATGAAGAAACTTGTCGAAGATATGGTGGCCAACAACATCAAGTCTGCCAAGAAGATGGTCGACAAGCAGCGCACCGAGGTGTGGGACGCGCTTGAGGACGTCATCAAGGAGCACCCGGTCCTGCTGAACCGCGCGCCGACGCTGCACCGCCTGGGCATTCAGGCCTTTGAACCGATTCTGGTCGAGGGCCGCGCTCTTCGCCTGCATCCGCTGGTCTGCACAGCCTATAACGCTGACTTCGACGGCGACCAGATGGCGATCCATGTGCCGCTGAGCTCCGAAGCGCAGGCAGAGGCCCGCATTCTCATGCTCTCGGCGAACAATCTTCTCCGCCCGCAGGACGGTCACCCTGTCACGGTCCCGACGCAGGACATGATCCTCGGTTCCTACTATTTGACCATGATACGCATCGGTTCTGCCGAAAAAGGCGCCGAGCGCCTTTTGGTGGACGACCCCGGTGACACCGGCCTTGAGCCCAATACCATTGTGGACGGCGACAAGCTGTATGCGGCGAATCTCGCCATCAAGAGTTTTAATACCTCAGCCGCCGAGCATAACAAGGCAATTGATAAGAAGAAAGCGGATGCGGCTTCAAAAGGCGAAGCCTTTGACGAAACCGCGCCCGAGAATCAGAAGACTGCGCCGAAAAAGCTCGCGACCTACAAGCCGCTGCTCATGTACCGCGACCCGAATGAAGCTATTATGGCTTACAACGAGGGGGATGTGGGGCTGCATGCGCCGATCCGGCTGCGCGTGACAAAGACCATCGACGGCGTAGAGACTAAGCGAACCATCATCACTTCTGTCGGCCGCATCATCTTCAACGAGCCCATCCCGCAGGATCTGGGCTATGTGGACCGCAGTGACCCCGAGCACGCTTTCGACCATGAGATCAGCTTCCAGGTCGGCAAGAAGCAGCTCGGCGACATCATTGACCGCTGCATCCAGAAGTACGGATTTACCATCTCTGCCGAGGTGCTGGACAGCATCAAGGCCCTTGGCTACAAGTACTCCACAAAGGGCGCCATCACGATCTCCGTCGCTGACATGACCGTGCCCAGCAAGAAGTACGAGCTGATCCATGAGACCGAGCAGGAGGTCGTGCGAATCGAGCGTCAGTACAAGCGCGGCTTTATCACCGATGACGAGCGATATCGCCTTGTCGTTTCCGCGTGGGAAAGGACCACCACGCAAGTTACCGATGCGTTGTCCGACGCGCTCGACGAGTACAACCCCATCTACATGATGGCGAATTCCGGCGCCCGCGGCTCCATGAACCAGATCCGCCAGCTCGCCGGTATGCGCGGTCTGATGGCAAACACCTCCGGCCGTACCATCGAGATCCCCATCAAGTCCAACTTCCGTGAAGGCCTGTCCGTTCTGGAGTACTTTATCTCAACGCGCGGCGCCCGAAAGGGTATGGCGGATACCGCTCTTCGTACAGCAGACTCCGGTTACCTGACACGCCGCATGGTCGATGTCTGCCAGGACGTTATCATCCGCGAAAATGATTGCGGCACGAGTGATGGCGTCTGGGCATCTGCCGTGTATGACCGCGACCAGCTCGTCGAGAGCTTCGGTACCGCGATCCACGGCCGCTTCCCGGCAGCTCCTATCACTGATCCCGAGACCGGCGAACTGCTGTTTGATACCGACCACATGCTGATGCCTGAGGATGCCAAGGTCCTTGAGGCCCACAACATCCACAGAGCCTATATCCGCAGCGTGTTGACCTGTGAGGCTCGCACCGGTGTCTGCGCCAAATGCTACGGCATCAACCTGGCTATCGGTCGTCCGGTTAATGCGGGCGAGGCGGTCGGCGTCATCGCGGCTCAGTCCATCGGCGAGCCTGGTACGCAGCTGACCATGCGGACCTTCCACACGGGCGGCGTTGCGGGTGACGATATCACCCAGGGTCTGCCCCGTGTCGAGGAGCTGTTTGAGGCGCGCAAGCCCAAAAAGATGGCGATCCTGTCAGAGACCTCCGGTACAATCAGCATCGAAGAGGCGAAAAAGGGCGTCATGTACGCGATCACCGTGACGAATGAGGCCGAGGGCAGCACGAATGTTTACACCGTTCCTCACTCCGCCGGCATCCTGGTGCATAACGGCGACCACGTCGACAAGGGCCAGGAGCTCACCTCCGGTGCGCTCAATCCCCACGATGTGCTCCGTATCCGCGGCATCAACGATGACGAGTTCGGCCGTCAGGGCGTGCGCAGCTATATCACGAGCGAGGTCCAGAAGGTTTACCGTCAGCAGGGCGTCGATATCAACGACAAGCATATCGAGGTGATTGTGCGTCAGATGATGCGCAAGGTCCGTGTTGAGGATGCGGGCAGCACCGATCTGCTCTCCGGCGCTACGATCGACATCTCGATGCTGAAGGACGCCAACCGCAGGATCGACGAGCGCATCGCCGCAGGTGAAAAGGGCCTGAGCCACGCCACCTATACGCAGTTGCTCATGGGTATCACCAAGGCCTCGCTTGCCACCGACAGCTGGCTGTCCTCCGCGTCCTTCCAGGAGACCACAAAAGTCTTGACGGACGCCGCCATCAAGGGCAAGGTCGATCACTTGATCGGTCTGAAGGAAAATGTCATCATCGGCAAACTTATCCCTGCCGGCTCCGGCTTGTCTGCATACCGCGACTTCGACATGGAGACGGATGAAACGATCGAGGCCGAGCCAGAGGAATATGTCGATCTGACCGCGCTGGTAAACAAGACCAACGCACTCTGATCTCCTCTTTACCCGACATCAACATCAGAATGAGCTGCCCGAGAGGGCAGCTCATTTTTGCCTTGCGCATTTAACATTTTTCGCGTACAATGACTCGAAGAAAGGGGGAGAGAGTCTTGCTGAAGCGCGGATTGTCCGGCAGTATGCTTAAGTGGATCGCGCTGCTTTCCATGCTGATCGATCATACGGCAGTCGTTTTTATGTATGGAAGCGCTGCGGCGGGCAGGCAGGCTTTTTCATCTGCTCTGTACTATGCGCTGCGATGCGTGGGGCGGCTTGCATTTCCCATCTATGCCTTTCTGCTTGCCGAGGGGTTCCATCACACAAGGAGCGTGAAAAAGTATTTGCTCCGACTTCTGCTTTTTGGCATGTTTTCGGAGATCCCCTTTGATTTGGCCTTCAACTTCACCTGGATAGACTGGAGTTATCAGAACGTCTATTTTACTCTGTTCCTTGGACTTCTTGCAGTCTGGCTGTGGGAATGCGCAACCGGGGGTGAGCCTGCACACTGCGGGGCAGGGCGGATACTGCTCGGGCTTCTCGGCATTGCAGCCGCCACGGCGACCGCCGGACTTTTCAAGACCGATTACGGAATCTGGGGCGTTCTGGTCATTGTTTCCTTTGCCCTTTTCCGGAACAGGGAATGGCAGCGGAATGTTTTAGCCGGCTGCTTCCTGCTGGGGTCGAGTGCGTTCGAAGCGGTTGGACTGGTCGATTTTGTTTTCTTCCATTTTTACAACGGTCGGAGGGGGAGACAGGCAAAGAGCTTTTTCTATGTTTTTTATCCCGCACATCTGTTTTTGTTATGGCTTCTTCGACGTCTGGTCTACGTGATTTAAAGTGAGATTTTCAAAAAATTATTTCACAAAAATGCTTGACTATTTTTGGCTATTATGCTAAACTTCAAATGTTTGCGGGCTTGTTGCGCCCATTTCGGCCGCGCAAGACTGCGGACATCTGGAAAAGCCGGAAGAGTCAGGCTTTTCTATGTGATTCATTCTTGAAGAAAGGAGGAAAGAAATGCCTACTTTTAACCAGCTGGTGAGGAAAGGCAGAGAAAAGGTTACCTACAAGTCCACGTCTCCCGCACTGCAGAAGGGGATGAACACCCTCAAGAACAAGGAGACCGACCTGAGCGCTCCTCAGAAGCGTGGTGTCTGCACCGCTGTGCGTACCTCCACCCCTAAGAAGCCCAACTCCGCTCTGCGTAAGATCGCCCGTGTCCGTCTGACCAATGGTTACGAAGTCACTGCCTATATCCCCGGTATCGGCCACAACCTGCAGGAGCACTCTGTGGTTATGATCCGCGGCGGGCGTGTCAAGGACCTGCCTGGCGTGCGTTACCATATCATTCGCGGTACGCTTGACGCCCAGGGTGTCAACGGCCGCATGCAGGCGCGTTCCAAGTACGGCGCGAAGAGGCCCAAAGCTGCGAAGAAGAAGTAATTGAATACGGCAGCTTTTGCCCTGTCGTTTATCTATATAAATGCGGATAAACCTCGGGGCGCAACGGACGCAGGCATGCGTTCGAGTACCTGTGATCCCATTTTTTAATGAAGGAGGGAAGCAACGTGCCCAGAAGAGGTAATGTTCCCAAAAGAGAAATCTTGCCGGATCCTATGTATAACAGCATCCTGGTGACCAAGCTCATCAACGGCGTTATGCTCGACGGCAAAAAGGGTGTTGCGCAGAAGGTCGTTTACGACGCGTTTGACATTATCAAGGAAAAGACCGGCAAGGAACCCCTTGATGCGTTCAATGAAGCGATGAACAACATCATGCCCGCGCTGGAGGTCAAGGCCCGCCGTGTCGGCGGCGCCACGTATCAGGTGCCTATCGAGGTCCGGCCAGCCCGCCGCCAGACGCTGGCTCTCCGCTGGCTTGTGGATTACTCCCGCAAGCGCGGCGAAAAGACCATGAAAGAACGCCTTGCAGGCGAGATCATGGATGCGTGCAACAACCTCGGCGCCTCTGTCAAGAAGCGTGAGGATATGCACAAGAACGCGGAAGCCAACAAGGCGTTTGCTCACTTCAGATGGTAATCTGAGCAGGAGAATGTAAACACATGCCCAGGAAATATTCTCTCGAAAAAACCAGAAATATCGGCATCATGGCCCACATCGACGCGGGAAAGACGACCACGACGGAACGCATTCTGTTCTACACGGGCGTCAACTACAAGCTCGGTGAGACGCATGAGGGCACCGCGACCATGGACTGGATGGAGCAGGAGCAGGAGCGTGGCATCACCATTACCTCCGCCGCTACCACCTGTTTTTGGCGTGACACCCGCATCAACATCATCGACACCCCGGGTCACGTGGACTTTACGGTGGAGGTCGAGCGCTCTCTGCGCGTGCTTGACGGCAGTGTGACCGTTCTGTGCGCCAAGGGCGGCGTGGAGCCTCAGTCCGAGACGGTCTGGAGACAGGCGGACCACTATCACGTCCCCCGTATGATCTACATCAACAAGATGGACATCACGGGCGCGGACTTCTTTCGTGTACTGGATATGGTACATGAAAGACTCAAGTGCAATGCCGTTCCCATTCAGCTCCCCATCGGAAAAGAGGAGAACTTCAAGGGGATCGTCGACCTGGTGGATATGAACGCGCGTGTGTTTTACGACGATCTCGGTGAAGACATGCGGACCGAGGAGATTCCCGAGGATCTGCGTGAACTGGCCGAGGATTATCACAACAGGCTCCTGGAAGCGATCTCCGACTTCGACGACGAGGTGATGGAACTCTACCTCGACGGCGAAGAAGTACCGCCGGACAAGATCCGTGCGGCGATCCGCAAAGCCACAGTCGCGGTTAAGCTCATACCCGTGACCTGCGGCACTTCCTATAAAAACAAAGGTGTGCAGAAGCTTCTGGATGCGATCGTGGACTACATGCCTTCTCCGCTGGATGTTCCTCCGGTGGAAGGCAAACATCCCAAGACCGATGAGATCGAGACGCGTGCCGCGGATGATTCCGCTCCTTTCTCTGCACTCGCATTCAAGATCATGACGGACCCCTATGTGGGTAAGCTCAGCTTTTTCCGCGTTTACTCCGGTACTGTGGAAACCGGCAAGACCGTCTTGAATTCGACGAAGGGACAGCGTGAGCGTCTCGGGCGCATCCTGCAGATGCATGCCAACCACAGAGAGGATATCGAACAGGTCTGGTCAGGCGATATTGCCGCAGCCGTCGGGCTGAAAAACACCACGACCGGCGATACTCTCTGCGACGAAAAGCATCCCATTATTCTGGAGTCCATGGAATTCCCTGAACCGGTCATCCGCGTGGCGATTGAGCCGAAGACGAAGGCTGGCCAGGAGAAAATGGCCGTTGCGCTGCAAAAGCTGGCGGAGGAAGACCCGACCTTCAAGACCTATACGGACGAGGAGACGGGCCAGACCATCATCGCCGGCATGGGTGAGCTCCATCTTGAAATCATCGTGGACAGGCTTCTGCGTGAGTTCAAGGTCGAGGCCAACGTCGGCAAGCCGCAGGTCTCTTACAAAGAGACCATCCGGCGCTCCGCCACAGTCGATACACGCTATGTCCGTCAGACAGGCGGCAAGGGACAGTTTGCTCACGTCAAACTGATGGTCGAACCGAACGAGCCCGGCAAGGGCTATGAATTCGTGAACAAGATCACCGGCGGTGCGATCCCAAAGGAGTTTATCCCCTGCGTCGATCAGGGCATCCAGGGCGCCATGCTCTCGGGTGTGATGGCCGGCTATCAGGTGGTAGACGTGAAGGCGACGCTGCTGGACGGCTCTTTCCATGAAGTGGACTCCTCGGAGCTTGCGTTCAAGATCTGCGGAAGCATGGCCTTCAAGGAGGCCTGCATGAAGGCGGATCCCACGCTGCTTGAGCCCATCATGAAGGTCGTTGTGACCGCGCCCGAGGAATATATGGGCGATGTGATGGGGGATATCACCGCCCGCCGGGGCCAGATCAATGGGAGCGAGATTCGTAATGGGGCTGCCGTGATCGAGAGCAGCGTTCCGCTGTCCACGATGTTCGGTTATGCCACTGATCTGCGCAGCAAGACACAGGGCCGTGCGACATACAGCATGGAGCCCAGCCGTTTTGTCGAACTGCCGAAAAACTTGCAGGAATCCCTCGTGAAAACACGCATGGGTTTTCCCAGATAAGTAGTCCGTAAGAAAACAAAAATTTATCAATTTATTTTATTTAGGAGGATATTACAATGGCGAAACAGATGTACAATCGCTCGAAGCCCCATGTCAACATCGGCACGATCGGCCACATTGACCACGGCAAGACCACTCTGACCGCTGCCATCACCAAGTACCTGTCCTTCCAGGGCAAGGCTGAGTACACCGACTACTCTTCCATCGACAAGGCTCCGGAAGAGCGCGAGCGCGGCATCACCATCAACACCGCCCACGTCGAGTATGAGACC
>JAFXTM010000072.1 GCA_017535865.1 Oscillospiraceae bacterium | reverse complement strand
TGGCTGCTTCGCCTGCCAGAAGACCGGTAAATGTGTTATCAAGGACGACATGAATGAAATCGTTCCCAAGATGGAACACGCCGATGTGTTGGTCTTCGCCACACCGATCTATTATTACGAAATGAGTGGACAGATGAAGACGCTGCTGGATCGGGCCAATCCCCTGTTCGTGGCGGATTATCGCTTCCGGGACGTGTATTTCCTCTCCTCCGCGGCGGAGGACGAGGCCTTTGTCCCGCAGCGGGCGCAGAGCGGTCTGGAGGGCTGGATCGATTGCTTTGAAAAGGCGAGACTGGCAGGCGCTGTCTTTGGCGGCGGCGTTACAGACGTCGGAGAGATTGAAGGACACCACGCCTTGGCAGAAGCTTATGAGATGGGGAAGGCGATCCGATGATACGGATAATCTTGGGGATCCTGTTAATTTTCTATTTCCTGACCGGATGCGGCATTCAGACTACGGCGACGACTGTGAAAGCGCAGGAAACGCCTGTCCAAACTGCGGAACCGACGGCTCAGCAGATCGAGTCGGAGAGCATGACGGAAACAATACATGAATTGGAATCCGAGCAAGCTGAGATGGCAGAGGAGGCCGAGCCGGTCATGAAGCTTATGATCAATGACACTGTGGTTGAAGTCCTGTGGGAGGACAACGAGTCGGTCGAGGCGCTTTTCAATCTTATTACGGCAGAGCCCCTTACGATCAGCATGTCAATGTACGGAGGTTTTGAACAAGTCGGCTCAATCGGATCGAGCCTTCCGCGAAACGATGTACAGACAACGACATCTGCAGGGGATATCGTGCTGTATTCCGGCAGCCAGATCGTCATCTTCTACGGATCCAACTCATGGGCATATACAAGACTCGGAAGGATCCAGGGCTTGTCTGCAAGCGAACTGGATGGGTTGCTTGGGAATGGTGCAGTTTCACTAACACTGTATACGGGAGATTAAGCATATTCTCCGGTAAGGAAGAACCCACATAAACTTTTTGGCGTATCTTGAGAAACGCCAAAAAGTATAGGGGGGTGGGTGCAAATCTTCAATTGCTCCAATCCTCGAAAAAACAGAAAAAGAGAAAAAGCGAGACAGGCAGATACAAGTATGCACCCTCCTGTCTCGCTTTGCCCTTGTATAAAGGGTTTTCCCGGACAGAAACGCAAAAAAGTACACAGGCCATTGTATCATAGCCTGTGTACCAATGTGGGTGTAGTATCGTGTTTTGATAGAACCGGGTCAAGGGGGTGCACTCGGCGGAGGGGGTGCATCTCGGCAGAAAGATTATGCTGGCAAAACCTCAAGAGCACGTTAGCCCTCGTCGTTATTGGATTATTCGATCCAGAAATGCAGATAAATTGGCATCGATAACATATATTGTTTTCACCTGAACATCACCGCCTGTTCAATCTCATGTTTTTCCTCCTGTAAATGTGTTTTCTTCATTGCCGGAGAAGCTGGGCACGAAAGCCAATTTACTCAGTAACGGCGGGACTTTGCTGCCCATATCATCCGGCATGCTGTGATGCCGGTGTGGAGGTCGTGCTGGTCACTTCTATATTCTTTCTTATAGGTATTATTATTTGGTGCTCTATAAAGACCTTTAGGAAAAGACCTCCATGACTTCCACACTTGGTGCTTGAATAGCCGGATGCTAACCGGGTACGGGGCGATTCTGCTTTCCCTACATTGTGATCACCTCCGATTTGTACTGTTCTGGGGAACAGGTTCTCTCACCCTACGGAGAAAAGCTGGCCGTTTTGACCACCCAGCTCCGAATATTTTTCTCCGATATACGGAGAAAGGATGGTCGTTATGAGCGGGTGTTTTCCCGAAACAGATTTGTTTCTCTGATATACGGCCACGGGAAAGAGCAAAACTTAACCGGCCATAAGAACTTTTTGAGGGAAAAAGAAAAACTGCCCCTGCAAAAGCTGCAGAGGCAGTAGAAAAAGGGCCAGCGTTGTGATATAATTAATTATCTATTTTGCTTGCACCGTCGCGGATGCAGGATAATGCCATATGACTACACAGAATAATTATGCGGAGGGACTTACATGATTGTAAACCAGCCACATGACAAGCAATTGGGGATTCAACTGATTGAGGCACTGGAGAGTGGCAATTTTTCTCAATTAACGATCATGGTCGCATACGCCAAACTGAGTGGTGTTTATAGGTTACTTCCCTATATTGATGCCTTTCACAAGAATGGTGGGGCTGTTCGCTTTGTCGTAGGGATTGATCAGCAAAACACCACGTATGATGCTCTTTTACAATTACACAAGGTTTCAGATGTGGTATCTGTTTTTCATTCTGAGAGTATAGCCCAGACATTTCATATAAAGTGCTATTGGTTAATGGGCGATAATGAATGCTGGTATGCGATAGGATCAAACAATCTTACTGCTGGTGGCCTGTTCAGTAACTATGAACTGTGTACAATTAACAGTATCTCTGGTAGCGAGGCGGACTCGATAAATACTGAACTCGAAGCAGTTTACCACACCTACACCGACCCGGCTTCTGTTTGTGCTCACGAAATCACAGATGAGTTTCTTGCACAACTACTTGAGCAAAACTACGTTGTAAAAGAAATCCAGCAACGAAAGGCCCTTGTGGAAGCAGCCAAACGTTCTCCGTCGGCAGCGACCAAAGACAGGCTGTTTGGAAATGAGGTTTTTCCTGCGCCAAGTCTTCCTGCTGAATTTCGACGAGCAAGAGCTGGACGCCCCTCCACACCAGCGAAGAAAAGACCTGTTCAACAAATTCCCCCTGCAAAAGCAGATAAATATGAAAATAATTATCTGATACGTCACGTCCCGAAAGCTGGTGGCCGCTCGAAGCAGGTGCATTTTACCGTTGATCTATTAGATAAATACTTCTGCCTTAACCCGGGAGATGGCATTCTTGTTCAAGAAATGTATCCCTCTGGTGTGATTGGAGAGATTGAGCAGCGGCAGGTTGTTTTCAGTCAGCGTAATAGAAACGTGAAAATTGAACTTGCAGGGGCATCGGTGCTTGACACAGATTACCCAGATAATTTGGATACACGACCTGTTCTTGTTTTGAAAAGAGTAAATGCGAATCTGTTTGTCTATATGCTTCTATTAGACGGCAACGACGGTTATGCTGCGATCAATGAGCGCCTTAAGAGCCTTCCCACAGGGAGATCTCTCCCGTATGAGGTCATTGATGAGAGCACAATGTTTTCTCTTTGGCCTGAATGTCCAATTACATAATAAAGAACTGTAGATCACACTCGATCTACAGTTCTTTTTTCAGATTGGATCATCACGAAACAGATCGTGATAGGATGGCGCTTTTGAATTCTTTTTTTTCGGATCTGGTTTCTGAACAATAATGATGTATTCATTGACGTTTTTGAACAGAAAATTCGGCGGATATGGATAACTCCCAAAAATAGGACGCTGTGAATTGGCTGATCCCCATCTGCCACCAGTTCCATCTTTGTTCCAGATAATCTGATTGATTAACACAAAACCGCAAGTCTGAAGAACTTTTGTCATATCACTGGCAAGCGGAATCGTAAGCAGGCCATATTCCTTCGTGTTCTGATTTACATTTGCAGTTACAACACACAGCTTTCTTCCGGGCATCAGAACTCGATAGCATTCTTGAAAAACCCTTTTCAGATCCTTCAAGAAATCATCATAGAATTCATATCCCCCAATATTCCCATCATATGAGCCGTAGTCTGCCTTGTTCCAATATGGAGGAGACGTAACAGCAACGCCTATGCTGTTGTCCTTTATCTGGGCCATACTACACGAGCTTGCATTATATATCTCAAACTGAGGGTCATTTATGCCTTCCTCTGAAACATACTGATGCATCCGGCGAAGTGATTCTTCGCAATACCCGCCGTTTGTTTCATAGCCAATATATTTTCTATTGCATTTTATAGCTACTTTCCCCGTGGTCGCCATGCCAGAAAACGGATCAAGGACCGTTTCACCCACAAAAGAAAACAATCTGATAAGCCTATATGGAATCTCCGGGGGAAAAACTGCCGGGTGTATTCCATCACTTATATTCGCGATGCTCCAGACGGTTTTTGTCCACTCTTTCCATTCATCGCTTGTGAGCGCGGAGGCTTCCTTTGCTTCTGCCGTAATAACACTGTTGTCCATTTCCTTTACCTCAACTTTCATTCTCTGCTGCAGCGGACTTGATTCTCATACCAGTTCGCTACCTGCTCCCCATAATCCAACGGCAGATTAAGGGCATCCAGAATGATTAACTCAATTCTTTTAATTACATCTATTGCTTCCCAGTGCGAGTAGTTTACTATCGTTTTTCCCGCATTGTATGAAACAGTAGGATGCTGCTTGATAATTTTGGAGTATTCATGCCCAAGACTGCATAGTTCATCAAACTGCTTCTCCGAAAAACTGGATCTGCCCACATGGAAATCATCAAAGAACGACGCATTAAAATGGAAGCCATCTCCTATTGCTGCCCAATACCAATAAGCGATTCTATTGCTGAGCAAAGCAATACAAAAGTATTTTGCTTTTTCATCTTCTGTCGAGTATGTCCGCGTTGTTCCTGATACATAGCTATTGCCATTTTCGTCAACAGATGGGGGGCGATGGTCATAAATGCAGAGCCAGTTATATGCAGTGCCGTTTACAACAACGTATGATGTCCCCCCGTTTTTCTTCTTAATCTCATCACTTGGACAACTGGAGCCAGCGAGTATTGCTTTATACAGTTCGACTGCTCCGATTCCTGAAATCTTTGGTATCCCGCGTGAGATATCGAACTCTGATATATCGCATCGGTCTATCCCTTTGAATAATTGCCTTCGATTTTCGGAGGTCCATCTTTGGAGTGACGATGTACGAACAGCATGCTTCTCACTCAGTGCGTCTCGGAAAAGTATTGTATTTCTGGTCTTTACCTGATCCCCAAACAACGAATCCGGGCTTCTATCAAAATTTAAAACTTCCCAAGCAGCACAATCACTTTGGATTCTCTTTCTTAGGCCAACGTAGCTGTCCCCTTGCGCATAACAAACAGACAGCGGGAGGATCAACGACGATAGCGCTTTATCTGATGAAAACTCCATCATGTTTTTTACAAAATCTATGAATAGATTGCCGTCTTTTCCAAGTGTAACATATGGAGGGTTTCCAATAATGCAATCAAATTTTGCTGGAAAGGTGCCATTATTGGCGACGGTCGCCCGAAGGTTGGTCCCGTCCCCCAAATAGAACGAGTTTTCTATTGTTTTCCATACTGAGTCAAAGTGTTCTAATGCACCGTCATATTGATCAAGATAGTATTGAGCAAATGCCGCTTTGCTGCTATCAACGGCTGCGCTACTGATATCCACACCCCATATACATTGACGGAGTATCTGCAATGAACGCTCCAAGCACTGTTCGGTATTGTACACCGTTTCAAGCTCTTTCAGGCATTGGAGCAAGAATACACCAGATCCGCAACTGCAATCAAGAACAGCCGGGTGCGCTGTTCTTTTTGTAAGGGTAGAGATGCAGCGGGATGCCATAAATGAAACCACATCATTTGGTGTGTAGTAGATTCCAAGACTTTTCTTTTTTTTATTATTATTCCTAACCCCTCTGTTTACTTTGACGGCAAAATAGCTATCAACATCATATTCCAGAGATTCAAACGAATAGACGATTAATGATCTCCAATCCTCATCGTTTTCAATCTTTTTCAATGTGAAGATAGTATCCGTAACGGTGATCACTTCATAATCCTGCGTTGCATCTATGCTGAATGTGCCACAACACGATATATTAAGGCTATGTAAAATATCAGCGTAGGATAGTACGGTCGGAATAATCATTTCAGAATAACGGCGAAGATATAGTAGGCAAATCAGGACGATTCTTCTGGTGTCAGTCTCAGAAAAGCAGAGCGAAGGATTGTTGCACACCAGCATCTTTCGTGATTCTTGAACGATATCTGCCAGAATAGTTATTCTCGTATTTTTAGCTGTCGTGCTCTCTTTCATTTTTTGTTGCCCACCGACTCTTTATCGGACTTTTTTAGAATTAACTCTTTTCTCTTGGCATCATAAAAAACATCAAAATAGGTTTCACCGGGCACAACACCTAAATTGTTCTCAATGGTTTTTGGTAACCGGACTCGATTGTCTTTATGCAGAATATAGGTGCTCAAATAAATTCTTTCGTTATCATCGTGCTTATTCATCGAAAAGCCTCCAATAATCGACCTGTAATTAGGCTGTTCTTGCCCTAATTTTGCCCTTTTCATTATACCGCGAAATATGACAAGAGTCAAAGGTGATTTAGAAAAATATCATCTCAAATTGAACGATACCCCTCTGTGAGAACGATTCCTCCGGGAAAATGGGATCAGAAAGCCCATAAACGCAAAAACGCCGCTGCGGAAATGTCTCCACAGCGACGTCGGCTTATCGTGATCCTGATGAAATTGTATGGAAAACGGCTGGTATTTCCCGTTAAACAATCGTTTCGGGCAAAAAGGAAAGGTAGGTAATTCTATCAAAATTACCTACCTTTTATGGTTGCGGGGGAAGGATTCGAACCAACGACCTCCGGGTTATCGCTTCGCGCCGCCTTGCGGTACCCGAAAAACCGTTCGGGCTTATGCTGACCCTCCGGTTTTTCGACCGCTGCGGAAAAAGCGGGGCTGCTGTATCCGCCCCCGGCGGCGTAGCCCCGCTTTTCCCAACGAGCTACGCTCGTCGACCTCATAACCCAAAAGAGCGGAGGTGCAAACCATTCCCGGAACGGCACAAAAACACAGCCCGCCCCTTGGGCGGACTGTGTTTTTGTGTGGTTGCGGGGGAAGGATTCGAACCAACGACCTCCGGGTTATGAGCCCGACGAGCTACCAGCTGCTCTACCCCGCGATATGTTTGCTCTTGGCGAGCTTAAATAATATATCACGCAGTCGAGCGCTTGTCAAGAGAAAAGTTTGACGTTTTCCCGTCTTTTTTGCCGCGGCCCTTTCGCTGCCCTCGGCGCAGTGTAAAAAACCAGGGAAAAACCAGCGCCGGGAAGGCCCCGACGCTGGTTTATTAATCATTTCCCGGATCGCTCATGCGCCGTGCGAGGACCTTCTCCACGCGGCGGCCGTCCATGTTCAGGACCGTGAAGCTCCAGGCACCCCAGCGGAAGCTGTCGCCTTCCTTGGGAAAATCCCCGAAGGACTCGACTGTCCAGCCGCCGAGCGTCTCGCTCTCGGCCTCGACCTCGCTCCCGTTGATCCCAAGCAGTTCCCACACGTCGGTGAGCACCATGTCGCCGTCCAGCTCATAGCTGCCCTCGGAGCGCTCCACGACCTCCTGCTCCACGGTGTCGGTCTCGTCCCAGATGTCCCCGACGATCTGCTCAAGCACGTCCTCCATCGAGACCACGCCCAGCGTGCCGCCGTATTCGTCGGACACGATGGCCAGATGCTGCTTGGCGCGGCGCAGCAGATTGAGCACCTCGGGCAGCTTCACGGTCTTGTACACATAGCAGGGCGGCATCAGGAGCTTGCGGATATCGGCGCGGCCGCCGTCTGTCAGCGCTTTCAGAAAATGGTTGAGATACAGCACGCCGATGATGTTGTCGATGCTGTCCTCGTACACGGGCAGGCGGGAATAGGGCGCCGCCTCGACCTGGGCGATGATCTCCTCCCAGTCGTCGTCGATGTCGATGGCCTGCACGTCCACGCGCGCGGTCATGACCTCGGAGGCTGAGATCTCGGAGAAGTCGATCGCCGCCTGGACCAGCTCGGAGCGGTCCTCGTCCAGGACCTCCTCGTCCTCGGCGGTCTCGATGATCGACTGCAGCTCCTCCACCGCTTCCTCGGCATCCTCGTCCTCCTCACCCTTCATGCCCAGCGTGAGCAGCCAGACCAGCTTGACGACCAGCCAGATGAGCGGCTTGAGCACGAGGCGCAGGATGTTGATGGGATAGGCGTTTCGCAGGGCAAGCCGGTTCGCGTTCTTCTTCGCCGTGATCTTGGGGATGGTCTCCCCGAAGAGGATCACAAGCACGGTGATGATCAGCGTGGCGAGCCAGGCGCGCTCATCGCTGCCGGTCAGCAGGATCACCAGGACCGAACCAAGCGCGGACGCCGCGATGTTCACCAGATTGTTGCCGATCAGGATCGCGCTCAGCGTGTCGTCAAACTTTTCGGTCAGGCGGAGCGCCGTCGCTGCGCGGCGGTTCCCATCGTCCCGCAGATGCTCGAGACGCATGCTGTTGCAGGAGGAATAGGCCATCTCCGAGGCGGAGAAAAAGGCTGACAGACAGAGGCACACGGCGAGGCCGGCGATCACCAGATATATCGTCATGTCTCCTCGCCCCCTTCCTCCGGGTCGAGGCGCCGGATGACCTTCAGCTTTCTGATCCGGTTATGCTCCATCTCCGAGACGGTGATCTCCAGATCATGATACCGGAAACTGTTCCCGACACGGGGGATCGCCGTGAACTGCTCATAGGCCCATTCGCCCATCAGCGTGTTCACGAGCTCTTCATCCTCTTCCGGGTCTTTGAAGGCAAGGTGCTCGAACATGTCGCTTACGGACTCGTCGGCGTCGGTCTCCACGCTGCCGTCGGGCAGGTCGACGACCGTCTCCTCGACGACGTCATCCTCATCCCATATCTCGCCCACGAGCTCCTCGAGAATATCCTCAACCGTGACGATGCCGAGCGTGCCGCCGTAGTTGTCCGTGACGACGGCCATGTTCAGCCGGCGTTTGGACATGATGGGCAGCAGCTCGTCGATGTTCGTACTCTGGTGGACAAAAAATACCTCGTCCAGCAGCGGGCGCAGCGCCAGCGCGTCGCCCTCGCGCAGATAGGCCTTGATGAAGCGACGGATCTGCAGCACGCCGATGATGTTGTCCACGCTGCCCTCGTATACGGGCAGTCGGCTGTGGTTGGTGGATTTGATGCAGGCAAGGACTTCCTCAAGGGAATCGTCGATATCGAGGGCCACCAGATCCACCCGGGGCGTCAGAACGCTCTCGACCGTCACCTCGCCGAACTGCAGCGCGGAGGAGATCAGGTCGCCCTGCTCCTCATCCAGCGTGCCCTCTTCGGTCATGTCCTCGATGATGTCGTAGAGCTCATCCTCGGTTACGGAGATCTCCGGGTCCCCGCGGGTGAGCCCGGCCGCCGCCTGTCCGAGCCAGGTCAGCGCGGCGGACAGGGGATAGAGCAGCGTCATGAGCGTGCGAAGCGTTCCGGCGGTCGATTTGGAGAACTGCTCCGGGTATTTTTTGGCAATGCTCTTGGGCAGCATCTCCCCGGCAAAGAATACTGCCAGCGTGGTGAGGATGGTGCTGACGGAGACTGCGCTCAGGCCCCAGCGGCGGGTGACCGCCACGGTGACGATGGATGCGATGGCGATGTGCACGATGTTGGTCCCGATCAGGATCGTCGTTACGGCACGGTCAAAGTCGTCTATGATGCCGAGCGCTTTCTGCGCCCGCGGATCACCCCGGTCGGCAGAA
Organism: Oscillospiraceae bacterium; assembly: GCA_017535865.1. GTDB lineage: Bacteria > Bacillota > Clostridia > Oscillospirales > Oscillospiraceae > Limivicinus. Next base: position 20,979 of record JAFXTM010000072.1, on the reverse strand, counting down.
GTTTTTATTTTGTTGCGCGAGGCGGAGGCAAAGGCCGTTTCGGCCACGCCGAAATACGCCGCGCAGAAAAGTAGTGCGATTGCAATGAGCCATGGCAATCGACTGCCATCATCCATAATAGGATTTCCAACTCCTTTTTAATCAAATTATCATCTAATATAACACAACAGAAAAAAAGCGTCAATATATCTGTACAGAGAATAGTCGTCAGGCGTTTTCTCTTCGGAAGCAGGTACGGCATGACCAAAAGGTCATGCCGTACCTGCGTTTTATTTCAGCAGTTCCATCAGCTTCGCCAGGCGGTCGATCACCTCGTCCAGCGTATCCTTCTCCCGTGCAAAGTGCAGGCGGATCAGATCGCTGACGTCCTCGCGGAAAAAACTGGAACCCGGGACCGCCGCGACCCCGACGTTTGTGATCATCCACTCACAGAAGGCCAGATCCGTATAGCCCCTGAACTGAGGCAGCGTGAGAAAGTCCCCGATATCGACCAGGACAAAGTAAGTCCCCTGCGGGACGTTGTGCTTCAGTCCGATGCGGTCCAGCCCGGCGAGAAAATAGTCTCGCTTCTCTGTGTAGAGCGCCTGCAGCCCATCGTAATAGGAGGGCGGGAAATTCAGCCCGACGACAGCCGCCTCCTGCAGCGGCGACGGCGCGCCGACGGTCAGAAAATCGTGGACCTTTTTCGCACATTCGGCTACCGCCTCCGGCGCGATCAGATAGCCGAGCCGCCAGCCCGTGATCGAATAGGTCTTCGAGAGCGAATTGCAGGTGATCACGTGTTCCCACAGCCCCGGAAGAGACGCCGCCGGGACATGGACGTTCGGCGCATAGACCAGATGCTCATAGACCTCGTCGGTAATGACGAACGCGTCATACTTCAGCGCCAGATCGCCGATGGCCGTCAGCTCTTGCCGCGTGAAGACCTTCCCGCAGGGGTTGGAGGGATTGCAGACGATGATCGCCTTCGCACCCTGCCGGAAGCCGTCCTCGACCAGGCCGAGATCAAAATCGTAATGCGGGGGTACGAGCGGGACGTAGATCGGATCGGCGCCGGAGAGAATCGCATCCGCGCCGTAGTTCTCATAGAAGGGGGAGAAGACGATGATCCGGTCGCCGGGGTTACAGACCGTCATAACGGCGCACATCATGGCCTCGGTCCCGCCGCAGGTGACGACGATCTCCTTGTCCGGATCCAGGACGCGGCCCAGGCTCAGGCCCGCCTTCCGTGCCAGCGCCTCGCGGAAGTTCTCCGCGCCGAAAGTCACCGAATACTGGTGGGGGCCATGGTAGGCGACGTCGGCGAGCGCGTCCAGCAGCTCCCGCGGCGGGTCGAAATCCGGAAAGCCCTGCGAGAGGTTGATGGCGCCGCAGGCGTCGCTGATGCGGGTCATGCGGCGGATGACGGAGTCGGTAAAGGTTCCGACGCGATCGCTCAGTTTCGGCATGTTTCTCCCCCCCCTCAATCAGGCTGCGCGAAGGGCAGCTCTTCCGCGCAGGTCGGCACGATCTCGGCCTTCCCCCAGACATGGGCTGCGTCACAGCGTATCTGCCAGAGACCGGTATGGCGCAGCTCGCGGTAGTCCTCCGGCCGCATCGGCCGGTCGTTATGCGCCATCAGCATCTCGAAACCGTGCTGAAAGCCCGGGTCGTCGGGCAGAATCTCCTCTGCGGCGCCGCTGGCCGTTACGGAACGGTAGTCGTGGAAATGGCCGCGGTACGGAGCCGCGCCGTAGGAGACGAAGACTGCGGCGTTGACCGTGACGTGCGGGTCCCGGCGCAGCAGGTCCAGCTTCAGGCCTGTCTTCGCACAGTGGAAAAAGAAAACAAGGGTGTCGCCTTGCCACTCGTAGCCGTAGTTCACCGGCACGAGATAGGGGAAGGGCTCGTCCCGGATCGCGATGTGGAGGATCTCCGCCATGTCGAGCATCCCGCTGATCAGCTTCCGATCTTTCACTTCTCTGTCTGTCCGTCTCATCTGTGTCCCTTTCGTAGCCGATAGTTTTACCCGCCCCCGCCTCACAGCACTTTGTTGAGGAAGCTGATCAGGCGCGGACTCTCAGGGTGGTCGAAGAGCTCGTGGCTCGGCTTGTCCTCCTCGATGCGGCCGCCGTCGAGGAAGATGGTGCGGCTGCTGACCTCACGGGCAAAGCGCATCTCGTGCGTGACCACGATCATGGTCATCCCCGTCTCCGCGAGGCGTTTCATCACGTCCAGCACCTCACCGATCATTTCCGGGTCGAGCGCGCTGGTGGGCTCGTCGAACAGCATGACCTCCGGGTCCATCATCAGCGCGCGCACGATGGCGACCCGCTGCTTCTGCCCGCCGTAGAGCTGGTGGGGCCAGGCGTCGGCGCGCTCGGCCATCCCGACCCGCTCGAGCAGCCCCATGGCCTTTTCCTCTGCCTGCGCCTGGGGCATCTTCCGGATCCTGATCGGTGCGTCGATCAGGTTGTGCAGGACGTTGACGTTGTTGAAAAGGTTGAACTGCTGAAACACCATACCCATCTTCTGCCGATGGAGATTGATATTCTGCCTTTTATCGCAGATGTCCACCCCGTCGAAGACGATGCTGCCGGAAGTCGGGGTCTCGAGCAGATTCAGACAGCGCAGAAAGGTGCTCTTGCCGCCGCCGCTCGGCCCGATGATGGAGACTACCTCGTTTCGGGCGAAGCTCGTCGTGATGCCCTTGAGGACTTCGACTTTGTGGAAGCTCTTCCAAAGGTCCCGGACCTGCAGAAATTCATCCCTTTCCATGGGCCATCCTCCTTTCCATCCAGGCGATCAGACGCCCGCCGAGGAAGGTCATGCAGAAATAGATCAGCGCCACGATGGCCAGGCTCGCCATCGTGCGGTAGGTGACGGCGATCACATCCTTTGTCCGGAACATCAGATCGGCGATGCCGATCACCGACACGATGGACGACTCCTTGATCACGACCACAAATTCGTTGCCGAGCGCGGGGAGGATGTTCCGGATCGCCTGCGGCAGCACCACATAAGCCATGGCCTGCGCGTGGCTGTAGCCGATGCTCCGCGCGGCCTCCATCTGGCCGCTGTCCACCGCCTGGATCCCCGAGCGGATGATCTCTGCCACGTAGGCGCAGCTGTTGATGCTCATGGCGACGATCCCCGCCGCGAAACGGCTGAAGTCCGGGATAAAGGCGATGTCCGGGAACTTGACGCCGATCATCGGCAGACCGTAAAATATGAACATCAACTGGACCATCAGGGGGGTGCCGCGGATGAACTCGATGTAGGCCGTTGCAAGGAGCCGCAGCGGCAGCAGCTTGCTCATGCGCAGCATGGCCAGCAGCGTCCCCAGCACAATGCCGATGAGCACCGAGAAGGCCGAGATGATCAGCGTGTTGCGGATGCCCTCGGTGAAAAAGCTGTTATAGCGAGTGAACAGATGTACCATTTCACTGAAAAAACTCAAGGCTCTTTCCTCCTATGCGCTCACGCGGACAGTGAATGAAGCCAAGGCGGCTTGCGCCGCCTTGGCTGTCTGGATGCTGCGGCCGGGAATCACACGCCCATATCGGCCGCCAGGGCTACCGCCTCATCATAGGCGGCCTGATAGCTTCCGTCCGCCAGCACGGCGGCGATGACCTCGTTGACGGCGGCGACCAGATCCTCATTGCCCTTGGCAATGACGACAGACTTGCCGAAAGAGGCCTCCTCGGCGGAGAACGCGAAGCTCGAGACGGCAAGAGCGCCGTTGCTGTTGGCGACGATGGAATCGCCCACGGCGGAGTCGACCACAAGGCCGGCAATGTTGCCGTTGGTGACCTCAAGCGCAAGCTCTGGGTACTTGTCGAGCTCAAAGAGCTGGCTGTCGGGCAGAGCCGAGGTGATGAGCTGGGACTGGATGGTGCCCTTCTGCGCGCCGACCTTCAGGCCCGCCAGAGACTCCTTGGTGGTATACACATCCGTCTTGTCCGCCGCGACGATGAGATACTGCATGCTCGTCTCATACAGATCGGAGAAATCGATGACCTCCGCGCGGGCAGGGGTATTGGTGAAGGCGGCGATACCCAGATCGACCTGGCCGGTCTGCACGGCGGGAATGATGCCGTCAAAGCTCATGTCCACGATCTCCAGCTTCACGCCGAGCGCCTCGGCGATCTTCTGGGCGAGGAACATGTCGCAGCCGACAAAGTTGGCGTCCAGATCCTTGAATTCATAGGGGGCGTACTGCGCTTCTGTGCCGACGACGAGCTTTCCGTCAGCCTTGATCTTGGCCATGACCGGGCCGTCGGCGGCAGCGGAGGCTTCCTCGACGGGCTCTTCGGCGGCAGGAGCTTCCGCGGTTGGATCCGGCGTGGGCGCGGGGGTAGGCGCCGCGGTCTTGGCGGCGCAGCCGCCGAGCACGGAGAGCAGCATCAAAACGCAGAGGATCAGTGCAGCAGCTTTTACGTTCTTTTTCATGTTGTATCCTCACTTTCTGTGACCTAAAGGGCATATGATGAATATTGATGCGAAGTATATGAATAATTATACACACAAATCGCAATATGTAAAGTGTGTGATGCGACAAATCGCGTATAAATATAGATCGCTGTTTTTGTATGATCATACAAAAACAGCGATCCGCCGCCGCTTGCCGGCGTTTTTCGGCACAGTCAGGCTCACTGTTCGCGCTCTTGCACGATCACCGGTACCACCGAGCCGGCCCGGGGGATCACCGTAATGCTCTTGCCCTCCAGCCCGGCAGCGGCCAGAAGCGAGGGGACGTCCGCATAGCTCTCGATCCCCATCGGCGCCGTCTCCGCCGGGTCGATGCCGGAGAGGAGCAGGATGCGGAAGCGTCGGGCCTGTTCGCAGTTGAGAAAGAACACATAACCGGCCACGGTGAAGGCCGTGCGCAGGCGCGCCTCGAGGCTGCCGTCCTGCAGGTTCCGGCTCCAGCCGAAGTATTCCGCGGGGCCGCCTCCCTCCCGCGCCTCGACTACAAGGATCAGCGTGCCGCCCGGCTTCAGGGCGGATTCCACGTTGTCGATGGCCTTGGTGCCCTGATAGAGCGACATGTCGCGCGGGTAACCGCCGCAGCCCGCGATGACGACGTCCGTCTGTTCCTTCAGCGGGACCTGATACACCCGCTCCACTTCGCGGCAGGCCCGTTCCCAGGACTTGATATAGTGGCCGGAAAACACAGCGCAGAGCTTCTCGTCGGCGTTCATGACCAGGTTCACCATGAAGAGGTCCCGCATCATGCCCGCCGCCTCCAGCATGTCCCGGTTCAGCGGATTATCCTCTGTCCGGCCGTTTCCGATGAGCGGATTCGAACGCAGCTGCACGGGATCCAGCGACAGCGCGTGGTTATGACGGATGGTGGCCTCGCCGCTGATCCCGGGCAGGATGCTTTTGCGGCCTCCGCCGAAGCCCGCCATGACATGATAGGTGGCGGCCCCGAGGCAGAGACAGAGATCGGCGCGAGCCGCGATGCCGTTCACCGCGACCTCCGTCCCGAAAGAGGTCGTGCCGAGCGTGACCAGGTCGTCTGCGCGGCAGTCGTGATTCACGACGCGGATACGGTCAAAGACCGCGTCGGTGACCAGCGTGCGCAGCTCCTTTTCGCCGCCGCCGGGATGGGTGCCGTTGGCCACGAGGATCGTGAGATCCTCCGCCGCAAGGCCGCAGTCGTCCAGCAGATAGTCGACGAGATGCGGCACCACCAGGTCCTGCCGCATCCAGAAACGGGACATATCGCTGATGATCAGCGCCGCGTTGTTCCCCGCTCTGATGCAGTCGCGCAGAGGCGCCCGGCCGATGGGCTCGTCCAGGCTTTTCCGCACCGCGGCACGGATATCCGGGAGCGCGGGGATCTCGTTGCCGAAAAGCACGGCCCGGACCTGACTCTCCTCCAGAGGGAGCGTCACACTGCCGTCGCCGTATGCAAACGAATATTCTTTCATATCAGCGCCTCACAAAGCCTCGTTTTCTGATTTTTATGCATAATATCACGGATAGCGCAGTGTGTAAAGCCACATTTTGAAAGACGTCCGCAAACGGCGAGCGCAGCCTCAGCCTTTGATTTGATGCACAAACAGGGAAAAAGCCTTGAAACCGGCAGGCTTCAAGGCTTTTTCAGTGTTGTGTTCCGGGATCGTCAGATGAGGATCGCCTTTTTGGGGCAGGCCTCGGCGCAGGTGCCGCAGCCGACGCAGATGTCCTCGTCGAGGACCCAGGTCTTCGCCGCGCGGTCCACGGTCAATGCCCCGGCGGGGCACTTTTTCGCGCAGAGCGTGCAGTAGACGCACTTGGCGGGATCCTGGACGGGCTTGCCGTCGTCGCGGGGCTTCACTTCCGCGACGGGCGCAGCCTCTGCCTTCGGAGCCTCGACGGGTTTGTCGGGTTTGCAGGCCTCCGCATCCTTCTCCTCCGCCTTCGGAGCCGGAGCGGCCGCGGGCGCGGCGGCCGGCTTGGGCGGCACGGGTTTTTTCACGGGCGGCTTCTTGATGAAGCTGCCGGAGACCATCAGGTCCTCTTCCTTGGTGGCGATCATGTGATAATCGCGGGTGAACTCGATGGCGCCGTGGCCGCAGAAGTCCATGCAGGTGGCGCAGAAGGTGCAGGAGCCGAGATAGAAGGTGCGGGTGATCTTGTCGCCCTCGTCGGTTTTCTCGATGGTATGCGTGATCGCGTTGCCGGAGCAGACGCGCTCACAGAGCATGCAGTTGATGCACTTGTCCGGGTGGTAGACGATGCGGCCGCGGTAATTCGGCGCCGCCTCGCTGGGGACCGCAGGGTACATCGCGCAGCTCGATTTGGTAAACAGGCCGGTCACAGCCTCTTTGAGAAACGGGAAATCCATTATTCCATCTGCCCCCTTTTCTCCGCCAGGATCTTCGTGGCCAGCGCGAGCCCGTCGATGACGGCTTCGGGCTTCGGCGTGCAGCCGGCCACGTCCACATCCACGTGTACATACTTGCTCAGGGGTCCCGCGATGGCGTAGCTGCCGCGGAACACGTTGCCGGACTGCGGGCAGGAGCCCATCGTGACGATGCAGCGCGGCTCCGGGACCTGGGAGATCGTGCGCAGGACGCGGTCGAGCGACTGGGCCGTGACGGGCCCGGTGACCACGACGATGTCCGCGTGGCGCGGGCTGCCCGTCAGCTTGAAGCCGAGGCGCTCCGCGTCGTAGCGCGGTGTCAGCACGGAGACCAGCTCGATATCGCAGCCGTTGCAGGAACCGGCGTTGATGTGGAACAGCCAGGGGGACTTGCCGGTGCTCTCTTTGATCAGATTCTTAAACATGGGCGTTCCCTCCTTACAGGCCGTACCACGCGAGGACCAGGCTGATGAGCGCCAGTCCCGCGACCACGGTCCAGTAGTACTTGAAAAGCTGTTCGATACGCAGCCGCGCCGTGACGGCGTGGACCACAGAGATCGTCAGGAAGGTCAGCACGGCGCACAGCAGGAAGAGTACGAGGATCTCCAGCAGAAATGCCACCGCGCCGGCGGCTCCGCCGCTGAGCCCGAGCTGGAACATCAGGTTCTCGATACCGGTGCCGATGCCGCCGAGGAAGAGCGCCACAAAGAGGCTCGTCATGGTGAGCATCTTCACGGCGTGGCTCAGCTTGTACACCCCGAGAGGCGCGCCGCTGTACTCGGCCAGGGGACCTTCGCAGATCTCAGTCTCGGCCTCGGCCGCGTCGAAGGGGTGATTGCCGGTCTCGCCGGGGATCACCAGCAGGAAGGCCACCGCGGCCGGGATCATGCTGAGCTTGCCGAGCAGGCTGCCGTGGGCCATCTGATAATCGACGATCTTCGACAGCGAGAAGCAGATGCCGGTGCCGAGCGCCGTGCCGACGACCTTGCCGATCGCAAGCAGCACCAGCAGCAGCGGCAGCTCGCAGGAGAGGATGGTCACCATCTCACGGCTCAGGCCGACGCCCGCATAGGGGGAGCCGGAGGCCGCGCCGCCCATGATCACCGACAGGGCCGGGATCAGCAGCAGATAGAGGATAACGATCACGTCCGCGATGCTGTTGAAGGCGCTGAAGCGGAAGACGGGGATGAAGAGCTGGATGACCACCAATGCCGCGAGCCCGACCAGCGGGGCCAGCAGGAACACGGTGCGGTTTGCCGCGGCGGGGACGATGGTCTCCTTGCCGCAGAGCTTGAAAAAGTCATAGAAGGGCTGCAGGATGGGTGGGCCGACACGCTTTTGCATGCGGGCGACCAGCTTGCGGTCGATGCCGCAGAGCAGGAGGCCGGTCATGAAGCAGAAGAGGAAGCCCGGGAAAACCAGCACATAGACCAGATAGCGGAGAGCCTGTAAAATCAATGCCATATCGCGCCCCTCCTTTACAGTACCACCAGGGCGTAGAGGGTCGCCAGCGCCAGGGCCACCACGGCCCATAGCGCGTAGTCGTTCACCACGCCGCTGTGCAGCTCATGCATAAACGAGAAATAGTGCCGCCAGTTGTGCTTGAAGCCCCAGAACAGGTCGTCGCTGCCGACTTGGGAGTAGAAATTCTTTTCGCCGCCGTAGAAGAGCTGGTACTTGGTGTCGGTCGCCTCACCGAGGCTGACCTTGTCGTACTTGGCGGAGGTGGCGACGACCGTGAGCGCGAGCAGGGCGATCATCAGCAGGCACAGCCAGGAGACGGGGCTCCACACGCCGTGCTGGACGAAGCTGGGCTCGGCCGCGACCGGGACGGTCTGCATGACGCTTTCGGCATAACCGGCGCCCATGGCGCTGTTGATGTAGGCGCCGACGTGATAGACGGCCTTCGCCGCGGGCTCGGTCAGGAAGCGCGTCACGTAGTTCGGGACCAGGCCCGTCACGATGCACAGCGCCGCGAGGATGCCCATGGCCAGGCGCATGCCGAAGGGCACTTCCTTCACGTTCTCATATTCCTTCGGGAGCTGCCCGAAGAAGACGGACTGGGTGACCTTCACGAAGGAGGCCAGCGTCAGCGTGGAGGTGACGAGCGCGCAGATCGTGACCGCCAGGAAGCCGATATTATTCGACTCCACAGCCTTCTGGTAGCTCGCCTGGTAGATCATCCACTTGGAGGCGAAGCCGTTGAAGGGCGGGATGCCGCTGATGGCGGCCGCACCGACGAGGAACATGACCGTGGTGACGGGCATCTTCTTCGACAGACCGCCGAGCTTGCCGAGATCGGTCGTGCCGGTCTCGTGCAGCACCGCGCCGGCCGCAAGGAAGAGCAGGCCCTTGAAGATGGTGTGGTTCATCGCGTGGTAGACGCCGGCGGAGATGCCGAGCGCCGTGGACAGGCCCACCGCGGCGAGCACATAGCCGATCTGGGAGATGGAGTGGAAGGCCAGCAGACGCTTGAAGTCATGCTGGGCCAGCGCCATCGTGACGCACACGAACATGGAGACGCTGCCGAGAAAGACCAGCCAGAACTGCATCGTGCCGAGACCCATCGACTGGAACAGGAAGTAGGTCAGACGGATGATGCCGTAGATGCCGGACTTGGTCAGCACGCCGGAGATGAGCACCGAGATCGAGGCGGGAGCCGCGCCGTGCGCGTCCGCCGCGAGCGGGTGGAAGGGCACCAGGAAGGCCTTTGTGCAGAAGCCGATGAACAGCAGTGCAAAGGCGAGCTTCGTGGAGGTCGTGAGGTTCCCGGGGATCAGCGCCGCGAGCTGGCCCAGGTTCAGGGTGTGCATCTGAGCGTAGAGCACGATGGTGCCGGCCAGGATGCAGGTCGAGCCGATGCTGCCGACGACCAGGTACTTGAAGGCAGCCTCGAGCGCGCCGGTCACCGTGTTGCGGAAGGCGGTGAGGGCCACGGCCGCGAAGGTGAGGATCTCCACCATGATGAACATGTTGAAGAGGTCGCCCGTGAGGACCATGCCCATGACGCCGCCGGCGAGCATGAGGAAGAGCGTGTAGTACTGCGGGACGTTGTCGTCATGGCTCATGTACTGGATCGAGTAGATGCAGGCGACAAAGACCACCGTGGAGACCAGGAGCCCGAAGAAGAGGCTCAGCGCATCCACCTCGAGGGCGATGCCGATGGCGTAGCCGCCGGCGGGGACGCGGGCGCCCATCCAGTAGGAGATGATCTCACCGCCGAGCATGACGGGCTTGATGAGCCCCATCATGAAGAGCATCGACGCGCAGGTGGCCAGCAGCGCGACGCTGTGGCGCACGACCTTGCTGCGCCCGAAGACGACGATCAGGAAGGCGCCGAGGAACAGCACCATGATCGAGTAGATCGGGAAGTGCTGGAGACTAAGCATATTCATCCTCTCAGCCTCCTTATCTCACGCGTGTCGATCGTGCCGTACTGCTCCTCCAGCTTGATGACCAGCGCCAGGGACATGGCGGTCACGCAGGCGCCGATGACGATGCTGGTGAGGGTGAGGGCCTGGGGGATGGGATCGACGAAGTAGCTGGCCGGGGTGATCTCGCCCTGCGTGAAGATCGGGGCGGTTCCGCCGGGGTTGAAGCCGATGGTGATGATCAGCAGATTCACGCCGTAGTCCAGGATGGACAGGCCGATGACCGTTTTGACCAGGTTGTACTTGACCACGATGCAGTACAGGCCCAGCACGATCAGGAAGAAGGAGGCTATGTAGTTAAACAGTATCATATCATCCACCTCATTCCTTCGTATCGATGTCCTTGCCGGCCAGAAGGCTGATCATCAGCAGGGAGATGGATCCGATGCCGGTGATGACCTTCACGCCGACGGTGACGTTCATCCAGAAAATGGTGCCGGAGCTGTAGAGATCGCCGATATTGCCGTGGGTGTAGAGGATGTTCTGGCAGAACTGCGCGCCCGCGGCCACGCCCATCAGGGCCAGGGCCACATAGACCACCGAGGCGACGCCCTCGCCCCTGTGCAGGGTGTGGTAGCTCAGCGCGTCCACCGTGGCCTCAAAGCCGTGGCCCAGGTAGATCAGGATGACCACGCCTGCCATCAGCACGCCGCCCTGGAAGCCGCCGCCGGGGGAGAGGTGGCCGTGCAGGATGATGTACAGGATGTACACCAGCGCGAAGGGGAGGACGGCGTCGCAGCCGCAGCGCTGGATCACGCGCTTGATGCGGAGATTCTCATTCATCGCGCTTCCCCTCCTTTTTCTTGCTGTAGAGGATGACCACGGAGCCGGCGACGGCGGTGATCAGGATGAAGGCCTCGCCCATGGTGTCGTAGCCGCGGAAGTCAAAGACGATGCTCGTGACGTCGTTCACCGCGTGGGCCTTCTCCAGGTTCTGCTGGATGATCGCGCCGGCCGCGCCGTCGGCCTGGCTGTCGTCATAGGAGGCGGGGTCCTGCTGCAGCTCGTAGACGGAGACGGGGGCGTTCTGCCCCTCGTAGGTACGCGGCATGGAGGCGAGGTTCGCCGCGCCGAACACGAGGGCGAAGAGGATCACCGCGAGGCTGACATAGGTAAGAAATTTTTTCATTTATCGTCCCCTCCTCGAATCTTTTTGAGGGTCACGATGAAGATCAGCGGGGTCAGGGCCGCGCCGACCGCGGCCTCGGAGATGGCCACGTCGGGCGCGTGCAGAAGCAGGAAAGCCGCCGCGGCGAAAACGCCGGTTATGCACAGGGCGATGACGGAGGACAGCAGCTTCTCGAAGTGGACCGCGAGGATCGCGGAGGCCACCATGCCCAGGACCACCAGAACATTCAGAACAACGATCAGATTACTCATCGAAATCCCTCCTGAACTCGTCCACTTCCATCCGCTTCTCGGGGCGGAAGCCGGCCCGGTAGGCGCCCTTGGCGATGGCATGGGAGCCGACGGGGTTGGTCACAAAGATCATCAGGACGATGACCGCGATCTTGACGGCCGCGGAGGCGCTGTGCATCGTGAAGATCGCATAGAGCAGCGCGCCGAGACCGACGCAGAGGATCGCGAGCGTCGAGACGCAGGTGCTCGCCTGCATACGGCTGAAGGTGTCCGGCATCTTCAGGATGCCGATGGTGCCGGCGAGGGCGAAGACCGCGCCGATCAGCAGCAGCAGATCAGCTATGATCCGAATCAGCATCGTAATGCCACCTCCCTCTGTCAAGATAACGGCCGACCAGCATCGTGTCGATGATGCCGAGCATGGCGGCGATGACGGCGATGTCCAGATACACCGCACGGCCGCTGTAGAGCGAGAAGAGGATCAGCGCGGCGGTGATGAGGATGTCCGCGCTGTCCCCGGCGACCTGCCGGTCAGCGGGCGTGGGGCCCATGGCCACGCGGATCAGGTTCAGGATCGCAAGAGCGGCGAAGAAGACCGCAAAGATCACGAAATCGCTCATTCCCAGAACCTCCTTATGCCTCTCTCCAGCCGGCCCTTGATGATCTCGCCGGCCTTCTCGGGCTCGGCGGTGACCACGTCGATCCAGTGGATGTAATACCAGGTCTTGCCGTCCTTGTCCTCGGCAATGTCCAGGGTGATGGTGCCGGGGGTCATGGTGATGGAGTTGGCCAGAGCCGCCTGGCCGTAGTCCGACTTCAGATCCACGGGGATCTTGACGATGCCGGGGTTGATGTTCCGGCAGCCGCCGAAGCAGCGCTTGGCCATATCCACATTGGCCTTGACGAGCTCCGCGATGAAGGTCCCGCACCAGTAGAAGATCGCAGAGAAGAGGCGGAGCGGGTTGCAGAACCAGCCGGCTTTCTCATGGATGAAGAAGCGCGCGGAGAACAGCGCCACCAGCAGGCTCACCACCGCGCCGGCGATCAGCTCCTGCGGCTTGAACGAAAAGTCCAGCAGGATCCAAAAGCCAAAGCAGAGCACGAAGGTGGCCGCAATGGCGGGAAACTTTGCTTTTTGCAAAAGGCATCTGCTCCTTTCGGAAAAACATTCGTGGGGTTTATTCGACAACTAAATTCTCAACATAGAATTCCCGGCCCGATACCATCCGGATATGCTCGCCGCCGCACTGCGGGCAGCAGGCCCGCTCCCGGTCCGGGCGGCCCTCAAAGCCGCAGTCGGCGCAGCGGAACACAGCCGGCAGCACCTCGATGCGCAGCCGCGCGTCCTTCGCGCAGCCATCCCCGGCAGCGATGGGAAAAAACTCCTCCAGACAGCGGGGCACGATGCCGGAATACTCTCCGACCTTGAGGGAGATCTCCAGCACGCGCTCAAAGCCGTTTTTCTCCTGCTCGGTCTTGATGATCGAGAGGATGCCGTTGGCCAGCGAAAGCTCGTGCATCAGCGATCGAGGCAGCTGAAGCAGGGGTCGATGCTGGCGATGATAAGGCCGGCGTCGGCCACGGTGTTGCCGCGCAGCATGAAGGGGACGGTCGGCGTGTTCTTGTAGCTCGGCACATGGATGCTGACGCGGTGGTTGGTTAAACCGCCGTTGCCCACGACCATGTGGCTGAGCTGACCGCGCGGCGCCTCGTGGCGGGCGACAGCCTGGCCCTCCTTGATCTTGGGGATCTTGTTGCCGAGGTTGATCGGCCCCGCGGGCAGATTCTCCAGCGCCTGCTGCAGGATCTTGATGCTCTCGTAGCACTCGAGCACACGCACCAGCACGCGGGCAAAGACGTCGCCGTCGGGCACGACGGGGATGTCGAAGTCGAAGTCACCGTAGGAGCAGTAGGGCGCGTCACGCCGCACGTCGATGTCCACGCCGGAGGCGCGGGCGTGCGGGCCGACGGCGCCGAGACGGATCGCGTCCTCACGCGGCAGGACGCCCACGCCCTTGGTACGCATGGCGACGGTCTTGTCGGTGGTGGCGATGACGGCGATGCGGTCGAGAATGGTCTTCATCTTCTCGCAGCCCTCGAGGATCTCGCGCCGCAGCTCGTCGTCGATGTCGCGGCGGGAGCCGCCGATGGTGACCATGGCGTAGTTGACGCGGTTGCCGCTGAGCTTCTCCAGCAGATCCATGACCAGCTCGCGCTCGTCCCAGATGTGCATGAAAAGGCTGTCGTGGCCGATGATGTGGCAGGCGATGCCCGCCCACAGCAGATGGGAGTGCAGGCGCTCAAGCTCGGCGGTGATGACGCGGATATACTCGCCGCGTTTGGGGACCTCGATGCCGTTGACGGCCTCGACGGCCATGGCGTAGGTCAGGGCGTGGGAGTGGGAACAGATGCCGCAGACGCGCTCGACCAGGACCAGGGTCTGGATGGCGTTACGCTCGGTGGCCAGCTTCTCGATGCCGCGGTGGTTATAGCCCACGAAGACCTCCGCGTCCCGGATGACCTCGCCCTCTGTGTACAGGCGGGCGTGGACCGGTTCCTCCAGCGAGGGATGGTAGGGGCCGATGGGAACGATATAGCTCATGTGCTCTCACCCCTTCCGTTGCGCTCCAAGAGCTCGCTCATGGGCATGACCATGATCTGGCCCCTGCCCTGCGGATCCAGCATCTCCTCCGGCAGGAACAGGCGCTGGCTGGTGTCCAGGCCCTCAAACGTGATGCCGAACAGCTCGTTCAGCTCCCGCTCGGGCCAGGTGGCCGCCACGTCGTAGATCCCGCCGATCGAGGGGAGGACCTCTTCGCCCACCACATGGTAGGACTCAACGGCCGGGTCCACGGCGTAATCCCAGGACACGTCCATCTGTCCGTCCTTGTTGCGGAAAGCGTGGATCATCACGAGATAGATCCCCTTTTTCCGCATCTGCTCTGCAATGGGTACGATCTGGTCTTTCTGGATGTCGATTCGTTTGTACTCCTGCAAGAAACATCACCTCTCTATAACATTTCTTTTATAATATCCTTTTTATCAGCAGATTCGCGGAAGCTGCGCTCCCGTCAATTTCTGCAGGACGCGCCGGCCACCCAGCGCCGTCCTTGCGACAAGTTTTCCGGGGCAGTCCCCCGTCACGAAGCCGATCCGCGCCGCGTCCCGCCCTTCCGGGACGGCGCGCATCGCGGCGAGCGCCCGCCCGGCGTCCTCTTCCGAGACCACCGCGAGGAGTTTGCCCTCGTTGGCGCAGTACAGGGGGTCGAGCCCCAGCAGCTCGCAGGCCGCCGTTACCTGCGGCCGGACCGGGACGGCGCCCTCGTCCAGTTCGATGCCGAGGGGCGTGCCCTCGACGAACTCGTTGAGCGTCGTGGCAACGCCGCCGCGGGTCGGATCACGCAGCACGCGCACCGCCGCGCCGCTCGAAAGCAGCGCTTCGCACAGCCCGTTCAGCGCCGCGCAGTCGGATCGGAGCTCCCCCTGCAGCAGGCCGCTCCGGCTGAGCATCACGGCTGTGCCGTGATCGCCCACCGTGCCGGAGACCAGCACCGCGTCGCCCTCGCGGATCGCCCGCGGGCTGAGTCCGGGATATTTCAGAAAGCCGATGCCGGCTGTGTTGACGTAGAGCTTGTCGCCCCTGCCCTTTTCGACCACCTTCGTGTCGCCGGTGACGACCTGGACGCCCGCCGCTTCCGCCGCGGCGCGCAGCGAAGCCATGACGCGCTCGAGATCCGCGAGAGGGAAGCCCTCCTCAAGGATCAGCGCAAGGCTCAGGTATTTCGGCTCCGCCCCACAGACGGCAAGGTCGTTCACCGTGCCGCAGACCGCGAGCTTGCCGATGTCCCCGCCCGGGAAAAAGAGCGGATCGATCACAAAGCTGTCCGTGGAAAAAACCAGCTCCGGCGCGCCGGGGAGGATCGCGCCGTCCCCGAGCTCGCCCAGAAAGGGATTTGTGAGCGCCGGGAGGATCGTCTTTTCGATCAGCCGTGCGGTCTTTTTACCGCCGCTGCCGTAGTCAAGCGTTATCCGTTCGTCCATACTTCACTCGAAAACTCCGTATTTGTAAGCCGCGGCGCAGGCGCCCTCGGAGGAGACCATGCAGGGTCCCACCGGGTCCTCCGGCGTGCAGCGCTTTCCGAAGAGCGGGCAGCCCTCCGGACCGAGGCGGCCGCAGATCACCTCGCCGCAGCGGCAGGCCGTCGGCGCGGGCTCGGAGGAGACGGAGAGCGCGAAGCGCTGGCGCGCGTCGAAGTCCCGCAGCTCTTCCCGGAGCCGCAGGCCGCTCGCCGGGATGGTCCCCAGGCCGCGCCAGCTGTCCCCGCAGGGCTCGAAGCAGCGCGCCATCATCTGCTGCGCCAGGACGTTTCCCTGCGCGGAGACGGCGCGGGGATAGGCGTTCTGCAGCTTCGGCGTCCCGTCGGCCAGCTGCCGGAGCAGCAGATACAGGGCGAGGAGGATGTCCTCCGTCCCAAAGCCGCCGACCACGGCGGGCAGACCGTAATCCCGCGGCAGGAAAGCAAAGCCCTCTGCGCCGATGACCGTCGCCACATGGCCGGGGCAGAGAAAGCCGTCTACGGCGAAGCCATCCGATTCGATCAGGGCGCGCAGCGCGGGCTCCACGGTCTTGAGCATGCTCCAGAGGGAGAAGTTCCGTATGCCGCGTTCCTCGCGGTCAGCACCGCGGCGGCCGTACCGGGGGCCGTGGTCTCAAAGCCCACGCCGAGAAAGACGACCTGTTTGTCGGGCTCGTTCGCGGCAAGTTCCACCGCGTCCACCGGGGAGTAGACGATCTCCACCCGGGCGCCGAGCGCGCGGCGGCGCAGCAGGCTGTCGCCCGGACGGCTGCCAGGCACGCGCAGCATGTCGCCGTAACTGGCGAGGACCACGCCCGGCTCCATGGCGAGCTCCAGCACCGCGTCGATCTGTTCGGCGGGCGTCACACAGACCGGACAGCCCGGACCGCTCAGAAGCCTCACATTCTCCGGCAGCACGGATTTGATGCCCGCCTTCGCGATGGACATCGTGTGCGTCCCGCAGACCTCCATGAGCCGCACCGGGCCGAGCGGCAGTTCCGCCATGGCCTGCAGGAGCTTTTCCGCGTCAAAGGACATCCCGCAGCTCCTCCCAGCTCTCCAGATCCTCGAGCGCCTGCTGCTCAGGCAGCCGCTCAATGGCAAAGCCCGCGTGAACGATCACATAGTCGCCCACCCGGGGCTCGGGGATGAAGTCCACCCGCAGGGAGCGGCGCATCCCGAGGGACTCGCCGACGGCGTCATTCCCGTGAATCTCGATCAGTTTTAGCGGAACGGCGAGGCACATAATGGAGCCCTTTCTGTATCGCAGACGGCGCATGTTTGATCGCGCGCAATATTGTTATTTATTTATCAGATATAACAGAAATATTGTATCGCAGACACGCCTTGAATTCAAGAGAAGATTCCACTTTTTTATGTTTTTCCTCCGCTTTTTTGCGGATTCGGGCTGCATCTCAAACCCGTTCGCGCGCTCGGCGCGCCTCGGCGATCATCAGCTGGCCGAGACTGATCCCCTCGTCGTTGCAGGAGACGCGGCTGTGCACATGAGGGCAAAACCCAGCGTCCCGCAGCAGACCGGGCAGACGCTCCATCAGATACCGGTTCTGGAAGCTGCCGCCGGAGAGCACGACGTCCCGCAGGCCGCTCGCCTCCGCCGCCCGGCGGCAGAGCGCGACGGCGAGGTCCAGCAGCGTGTTCAGAAAGCGGGCGGCGAGGACCGCTGCGGGGACGTCGGCATCGCGCTCGGCAACGAGCGTGCGGATCATCGGGCGCCAGTCCCAGCGCAGCGGAGCGCCCTCCTCAAAGGCCAGCGGCCAGCGGCCCGTTTCCCCCTCGTCCGCCGCGGCTTCGAGCAGCACGGCGCCCTGCCCCTCGTAGCTCGCGACGGCTTTGATTCCGAGGATGGCGGCCACGCCGTCGAAGAGACGGCCCATGCCGGAGCTCGTCGGGCAGTTGAGCCCTGCGGCGAGCATCGTCTCCCAGTGCGCCGCGTCCGGGATCCCGGCCGTATCGCAGCCCGCCTCGCGCAGCAGCGCGAAGGCCACGCGTTCCAGCTCCTTCACGGCCCGGTCCCCGCCGATGAGCGGGATGGACCGCAGGCTCGCGAAGCGCGTGAAGCCCCGGTAATCGCCGATCAGGCACTCCCCGCCCCAGATCGTCCCGTCGCTGCCGTAACCGGTGCCGTCCCAGACGAGGCCGACACAGGGGCCGTTCAGGCCGTTGTCCGCCATGCAGGCGGCCATATGCGCGTGGTGGTGCTGCACCTGCACGAGCGGCAGTCCCTCGGCCTCGGCTCGTTCGCGGGCGTAGGCGGTGGAGAGGTAGTCGGGATGCAGATCGCAGACCAGCAGTTCCGGCTTCCGGTCAAAGAGCCGCTCAAAGTGGCGGATCTGCTGCTCATAATGGCTGAGCGTCTCGTAGTTTTTGAGATCGCCGATGTGCTGGCTCGGAAAGACGAACTCCCCGCGCGAGAGACAGAAACTGGCTTTCTGCTCGGCGCCGCAGGCGAGGATGCCGCCGCGGCTGCCCGGAACACGGAGCGGATAGGGGACATAGCCGCGCGAGCGGCGCAGGGGATAGTCCTGCCCGTCCAGCACCATGTAAAGCGAGTCGTCGCAGCGGGTCTGGATGTCCCGGTCGTGCAGCAGAAAGCCGTCGGCGATGCCGCGCAGCTTCTCCAGCGCCTCCTCGTTCCGGTAGAGGATGGGCGTGTCGGAGAGGTTCGCGCTGGTCATGATGAGCGCGTCGAAGCCCTCGCCCATCAGCAGGACGTGCAGCGGGGTATAGGGCAGCATCACGCCGAGCGAGCGGTTCTCGCTCAGATGCCAGAGGCCCGGTTCTTTTTTCTTCAGCAGGACGATCGGACGGTGATAGCTCGTCAGCAGCGCTTCCTCCGCCGGGGAGACCGCGCAGAGCTTCCGCGCCGCTTCCACGTCCCGGCACATGAGGGCGAAGGGCTTTTCGTCCCGCTCCTTGCGTTGCCGCAGGCGCGCGGCAATGGCCGGATCGTCGGCCCGGCAGGCCAGATGCATGCCGCCGAGACCCTTGACCGCGACGATGCCGCCGGCGCGGATCGCCTCGCGGGCGAGGGCGATCGCGTCGCCCGGGACCCGCCGCCCGTCTGCGCCGCAGTAGAATACCTGCGGGCCGCAGACCGGACAGCAGTCCGGCTGGGCATGGTAGCGGCGGTTCGTGATGTCGTGATATTCCCGCTCACAGTCCGGGCACATGGGGAAGCGCCCCATCGAGGTCAGCGGACGGTCATAGGGCAGATCACGGATGATGGTGAAGCGCGGGCCGCAGTTGGTGCAGTTGATGAAGGGATAGCGATACCGCCTGTCCCGCGGGTCCAGCAGCTCCCGCAGGCAGTCCGGGCAGATCCCGATATCCGGGGAGACGAGGGTGTTGCGCTTCTCCTCGCGCAGGCTCGTGAGGATCTGAAAATCCTGATAGCCCACCAGCTCCGGACGGTAGACGGTCTCGATCCCTTCGATCAGCGCGAGCAGGGGCGCGCGCTCCGGGAGCGCACGCACAAAGGCCTCCAGGGTCGCCCGCTCGCCCTCCAGCTCCAGCTCCACGCCGGAGGAGGTGTTGCGGATCGTCCCTGTGAGGCCGTACTCGCTCACCAGCCTGTGCACGAAGGGGCGAAAGCCCACCCCCTGCACAACGCCATGCAGTTGTATCCGAAGATGCTCCACGTCTCTGCGCCTGCTCTTTGCTTAGGATCATATGCTTATTGTACCCCGTTTCGCCCGATAATGCAACCGGGCTCCGGTGCCCCTGTCAAGAATGACGCTCTGCCTTTCTTGACGCCAAAAGAATCGGCCCCGGGCCGAAGCCCGGGGCCTCAGACCGCAGACAAAGCCAATACGGCAGGCTCGGATAAGCATGGGGAGAGCGCGAGAGGGGATTGGGTATTCCCTCTCGCGTTTGATATTTGCCAAAATGGGAACTCTTTTACGTAGTTCCCATTTTGGCGATTCAAGCTGTCGACACGTTGTCGACAGCTTGAATCGGCCCCGGGCACAAGCCCGGGGCCTTTGTATGGAGTGCTGTGTGAAGCGTTGTGTCGTATGTTGGCTTTAGCCTTCCTTCTTGCTGGGGAAGGCAAAGGCCCAGAAGCCGACGAGCAGCAGGACCGCGACCACGTACCAGATCACCTGGCTGCCGCCGAAGAAGTCGATCATCTGACCGGCCAGCACGAAGGCCATGACGATGGGCACGATGATCTTGATGCAGAGGCGGTAGAATCTCTTGAAGCCCTCGGAGGGATCGCCGTGTGCGACCTCGTCCAGAACCAGGTCGGGACCGGTCTCCCAGCCGATCATCAGTGCCATCAGCATGGCGCCGAGAGGCATCGCGATGCCCTCAGACCAGCAGTCCATGAAGTCGAGGAAGCAATCCAGGAAGGTGGGAACGGTGCTGATGCCGAGCAGGCTGGCGGGGCTGAAGTTGGAGCCCAGGCCGTCCGCCGCGACCACAACGGCCTCGATGAGGATCAGCAGGGACACGATCAGCACGCGCTGCTTGCGGGTATCGGTCTCGCCCTTGGCCAGATCCTTGTCGATCCAGTGGGCGGCGATGGTCTCCATCAGGGAGATGGCGGAGGAGATAGCGGCGATCAGGACCAGGACATAGAAGATGACGCCGAACAGGGGGCCGAGTTTACCCATGTTGGAGAACACGTCCTGCAGGGTGACGAAGAGCAGGTTCGGACCGCCGAGCTTGATCTGGCCCACCGGCGTGCCCTGCGCGATGCCGTTGGCAACGGCGGCGGGGATGACGGCGATGCCGGCCATCAGGGCGATCAGGGTATCGGAGACAACGATGATGGCGGAGTTCTTGACCAGGTTCTCCTCCTTGCTCAGGTAGGAGCCGTAGGTCAGGATGGCGCCCATGGCCAGCGACAGCGAGAAGAACATCTGGCCGCCGGCGGTGCCGAGAACGGTGATCAGGTTCGGGCTGGATTCAATGAAGCCGGCCTTCACCGCATAGCCGGGGACGAACATGAACTTCAGGCCCTCGACCGCGTTGGGGAGGGTGAGGGAACGCACGATGATGATGAGCAGCATTACGAACAGCGCGGGCATGCCGACCTTGTTGAACTTCTCAATACCGCCGGAGACGCCGCCCTGCACGATGACCATGCAGATGACAATGAACAGCAGCGTGAACACCACGCAGCCGAGCGGGGTGGTCAGCATGGCGCCGAAGACCTCGCCGCCGCTCATCGCAACGGACTCGTTGCCGAACGACAGCTTCGTCATGTTCAGCGCGATGTACTGCAGGCAGTAGCCGCCGAGCACAGTATAGAAGC
>JAFXTM010000071.1 GCA_017535865.1 Oscillospiraceae bacterium | reverse complement strand
GGCATGGGTCTCGAGCGTCTGGCTGTCGTCTGCCAGGATGTGCAGTCTCTTTTCGACGTGGACACCGTCATGAACATCACCCACAAGGTCAGCGAACTGACGGGCGCCTTCTACGGCCAGAGCCACAAGAGCGACGTGTCGCTGCGCGTCATCACCGACCACATCCGCAGCGGCGTCTTCATGATCTGCGACGGCGTGCTGCCCTCCAACGAGGGCCGCGGCTACGTGCTGCGCCGCCTGCTGCGCCGAGCCGCGCGCCACGGCAAGCTCCTCGGCGTGAACGAGCCCTTCCTGTACAAGGTCGTCGAGACCGTCGTGCGGGAGAACGAGTGCCAGTACCCCGAGCTGCGCGAAAAGATGAGCTACATCGTGCGCGTCATCCGGACCGAGGAGGAGAACTTCGCCCGAACCATCGACGCCGGCATGAAGATCTTCGCGGATCTGCTCGCCGAGCACAAGGCCAAGGGCGAGACCACTTTCTCCGGCGCGGACGCCTTCCAGCTCTACGACACTTACGGGTTCCCGGTGGACCTGACCAGCGAGATGTGCGCCGATGAGGGCATGGGCGTGGACGAAGAGGGCTTCCGCAGCCTCATGGAGGAGCAGCGCGTGCGCGCCCGCAAGGCACGCGAGGCGCTGGGCGACCTGGGCTGGGCCGGGCTGGAATTCGGCAAGGACATGCCCGAGACGGAGTTTATCGGCTATGAGCAGGCGAGCTGCGAGGCGAAGGTCCTCGCCATCGTTGCCGAGGGCGAGAGCCGCGAGGCGATCCCCGCAGGTACCGAGGCCATCGTGGTCCTCGACCGCACCGTGCTCTATGCCGAGATGGGCGGCCAGGTGGCCGACCACGGCGAGCTGAGCGCCGGGGGCCTGCGCTTCGCTGTCGACAACGTGCAGAAGAACAAGGGCGGTAAGTACATGCACTACGGCAAGCTTGTCAGCGGCGAGCTGAAGCTGGGCGATACCGTGACCGCAGCCTACGACGAGACGCGCCGCGCCGCCATCCGCCGCGCGCACAGCGCGACCCACCTGCTGCAGAAGGCCCTCCGCGACGTGCTGGGCGACCATGTGCACCAGGCCGGCTCGCTCGTAGAGCCCGACTTCCTGCGCTTTGACTTTACGCATTTCTCCGCTGTCACGCCCGACGAGCTCAAGCGGGTCGAGGCGATGGTGAACGAGGCGGTGCTGAAGGGCATGACCGTCGAGACGAAGGAGATGCCGATCGACGAGGCGCGCAAGTGCGGCGCGACCGCGCTTTTCGGCGAGAAATACGGCGATGTGGTGCGTGTGGTGAACATGGGCGGTTACAGTGTGGAGCTCTGCGGCGGCACGCATCTGGACAACACCGCCAAGGCCGGCGCTTTCCACATCCTCTCCGAGGGCTCCGTGGCCTCCGGCGTGCGCCGCATCGAGGCGACGACCGGTCTGCGCACCCTGGCCTCGCTGAACGAGGCGCTGGGGCTCCTCACGGGGCTCGCGGCGGGCTTCAAGGTCACGGCCGCGGAGCTGCCCGCGCGGCTGGAGCAGCAGGCGGCGGAGCTCAAGGAGGCGCGGCGGATCATCGAGCAGTACAAGGCGAAGGAATCTGCCGGCGGCGCCGACGAGATGCTGCGGAAGGCCGTCGACGTGGGCGGCCTGCATGTGGTCACCTGCAGCCAGGATGGCTGCGACGCGGCGAAGCTGCGGCAGATCGGCGACGTGCTGCGCGACAAGGACGGCGCCGTGGTCGCGGTGATCGCTTCCGTGAACGGGGAGAAGATCACCTTCCAGTGCGTCTGCGGCAAGGAGGCCGTGGGCCGCGGCGTGAAGGCGGGGGACATCATCCGCGCCATCACCGCCATCGCCGGCGGCAAGGGCGGCGGCAAGCCCGATTCCGCCATGGGCGGCGGCAACGATGTGAGCAAGCTGGACGAGGCGCTCTCCGCAGTGAAGGACCTCGTCGCGGAAAAAGTATAAGGAGGTCAAATCCATGAGAGACGACAACTGCCTGTTTTGTAAAATCATTGGCGGGGAGATCCCGAGCAGCAAGGTATACGAGGACGAGTATGTCTTTGCCTTCCGGGACATCAACCCCCAGGCGCCGGTCCATGTGCTCGTCGTGCCGAAGGAGCATATCCCCTGTGCCGATGCTGTCGACGCGGCCAACTCCGTCTATGTGGCCAAGTGCTTTGAGGCGATCGCGAAGATCGCGAAGGCCGAGGGGCTGGACAAGGGCTATCGCGTCATCAACAACTGCGGCGAGTACGGCGGACAGAGCGTACAGCATCTGCACTTCCATCTCGTCGGCGGCGTGAAGCTCTCGGAAAAGATCCTGTAAACAGAAAAGGGCGTGCCCATCCGCACGCCCTGTTTTTCACAAGGTGGTAGTCCATCATGCGTGTGCTCGCGATCACGGCTCTGGCCTTTTCGGCCGCGGTTTTTCTGTCCGGCTACGTGCTGCCACTCTCCCGGCTGCCCGCGGCGGCGCTGCTGCTTGCGGTGCTCGCCGGCGCGCTGCTGCTCCCGCGCCGCCGCTGGCTGCGGGGGTTTGCGCTGCTGGCCCTCGGGCTCGCCCTCGGCTTTGGCTGCTATGGACTGCACGCGCAGAGCACGAGCGTTCCGGCTGCGCGGCTGGACGGGCAGATCCGCCGGATCCGCGCACAGATCACGGACTATCCGCAGAACACCGAGCGCTACACGCGCGTCTCGATCCGCCTCGACACCGAAGGTCTGCCAAAGCTCAACGCCCTGCTCTACGACAACGACGGCGTGCTGGCCGGGGCGGAGCCCGGACAGGAGATCGAGCTGGAGGCGAGTCTGCGTGCGGCGGACCGCCGTTACGGCGAGCGCTACACGGGCTATAACGCACGGGATATCTATCTGATCGGGAACAGCCGAGGCGAGATCACGGTCACGGGGAACGGCGGCTTGCCGCGCTTTTGGCCGCGCCGCCTCAACCACGGCATTCTCACGCTGGTCGGGGAGCTGTTCCCGTCGGACACCGCAGCCTTTATCCAGGCGCTGCTGCTCGGAGACAAGACTGCGCTCTACCGCGACGAGGCGCTGTATCAGGCGCTGAGCCGCGCGGGGCTTATGCACGTCGTGGCCGTCTCGGGCATGCATATCGCGTTCCTTGTCGGCCTGCTGCGGAGCATGTTCGGCAAGCGCCGGGCCTGCTCGGTGGCCTGCCTCGCGCTGGTCTGGCTCTTTGTGCTGGTGACGGGTGCGAGCCCCTCTGCCGTCCGCGCGGCGATCATGCAGAGCTTTCTGCTCACCGCGCCGCTCGTGCGGCGGGAGAACGATCCGCTGACCTCGCTCTCCGCCGCGCTGGGACTGATCCTGCTCGGAAACCCCCATACGGCGGCAAGCGTCAGCCTGCAGCTCTCTTTTGCCTCTATCGCGGGCATCCTCTGCTTCGGCGAGCGCCTTGAAGAGGCGGTCTACGCCCGACTGCCCGGACTGCGCGGCAGCCTGCCCGGACGCACGGCCGTTGGCTCCGTGGTGAACTCGCTGAGCGTCATGCCCTTCACGGTGCCGCTCATGGCGCTGCACTTCGGCTCTCTGCCGCTGCTCGCGCCGCTGGCGAACCTGCTGGCGCTCTGGGCGGTGACGCTCTGTTTCTGCGGGGCCTGCCTGCTCTGCGCCGTCGGAGCGCTGTGGATGGCGGCGGGCCGCCTGTTGGCCTGGCTGCTCTCCTGGCTCGTGCGCTATGTCTTTCTCGTTGCGCGCGGCGTCTCCGCGATCCCCTTTGCCGCGGTGTATCTCGAGACGCGCGCGGCATGGCTCTGGCTCCTCCTGTGCTACGGGCTGTTCCTCGGCTTCCGTTTCGTAAAGAAGGGGAACCTGGTCCGCGTGGGGATCCCGGCGCTGCTCAGCGCGCTGAGTCTGGCCGCGCTTCTTGTCGGCGTGCGCCTCAGCTACGCGGGCGATACCGGGACCATCGCGGCGCTGGACGTCGGACAGGGCCAGTGCCTGGCCGTGATGGCGGGGGACAGTACGCTGCTCATCGACTGCGGCGGCCTCGGCACGGCGGAGAACGCCGGCGAGACCGCGGGGCGCTATCTGCTCAGCCGCGGCAGGAGGCAGGTGGACGTCCTGCTTCTGACACATCTGGACAGCGACCACTGCAACGGCGTCGAGGCGCTGCTTGCCCTCTGCCCGGTGCGCACGCTGCTCCTGCCCGCCGGGGAGAAGCACGGCGAGACGCGCGCGGCGCTGTCGGCGGCCGCGTCGCGCAGCGGTACCGAGCTGCGTTGTCTGAAAGAGGACTGCCTGCTCACGCTCGGCGGCGTCACGGCACAGCTCTACGCGCCGGAGGATACGGCAAATGAGCGCAGCCTGGCCGCGGTCGTCTCGCTCGGGGACTACGACGTGCTCGTGACCGGGGACATGTCCCGGACAAAAGAGCGGACGCTGCTGGCGCAGCATCCGCTGGAGGGGATCGAGCTGTATATCGTCGGCCACCACGGTTCCCGCTACGCGAGCTCCGAGGAACTGCTGCGGAGCATCGGCGCGGACACGGCGGTCATCAGCTGCGGCTACAACACATACGGACATCCCGAGGCGGAGACGCTGGAGCGCCTTGCCGCCTGCGGGTATACCGTCTACCGGACGGATGAGAACGGGACGATCGAGATACGGATCGAAAGGGACCATGGCTAAAAAGAGAAGCTCGGAAGAGGAAAAACTGAATTACAACCAGGAGGTCCGCCGCCTGAAGGACGAGGGACCGGAGCGCCTCTATCTGCTCTGGGGCCCCGAGGACTATCTGCGCGAGTGTTTTCTGACAGAGCTGCGGAAGATCTGCCTGCCGGAGGGGGAGGACAGCTTCAGCTTCCGCCGTCTGAACGGGCCGGATCTGGACGTGCAGGCGATGCGCGAGGCCGTGGACGCGATGCCCTTTCTGACTGAGCGCAGCTTCGTGGAGATCCGGGACGTGGACTGGAACCGCCTGAAGGAGAGCGACGCGGTCCTCAATGTCCTGCGGGACCTGCCGGACTACTGCACCGTCGCGCTGGTGCAGGGCGCGGCCTTTGAGCCGGACGGGCGCATCAAGCTGGTCAAGGGCATGCGAGCGCTCGCGCGGGAACTCAAATTCACCGCCCAGTCCCAGGATGCGCTGATCCGCTGGATCAGCAAGCGCTTTGCCGCGGCAGGGAAAAGCGTAGAACTCGAGGCGGCGCAGCGGCTGATCTTCGTAAGCGGCGACCTGATGAACCGCCTGATCCCGGAAATCGAGAAGGTAGCGGCCTACGCAAAGGGCGAGAAGGTCACAGCGGCGGATGTGGACGCGGTAGCCAGCCACATCCCCGAGGCGGTCATCTTTGAAATGACGGACTGTATCTCCCGCAAGGAGTTCAACGTGACCCTCTCTATCCTGGCGGAACTGCTCGCCGACAAGAACAGCGAGCCAATCGCGATGATCGGCATGCTCGCCATGCAGATGCGCAATCTCTACGCGGCGCGGCTGGCATTGGAAAAGGGACTCGGCGCGAACTTCCTGCTGGAGAGCGGCGCGGTCAAGTACGACTTTCAGGCGCGCAAGCTCGTGCAGGCGGCGCGCGGCTATACGCTGGAACGGCTCATACGCGCGGTGGAACTCTGCGCGGAGACGGATTACCGCATGAAGAGCAGCGGCGGGGACAGCGCCGCGCTGTTCCAGGACGCGGTGCTGCGGATCGCGGCGGGAGAGTGCGATGCATAGGATCCGGGAAGTGATCGTGGTCGAGGGCCGCTACGACAAAAACGCGCTGAGCCAGGTCGTGGACGCGGTGATCCTCGAGACCGCCGGCTTCGGCGTCTTCAAGGACCGGCAGAAGCAGAAGCTCCTGCGCACCCTGGCCGAGACGCGCGGCCTCATCGTGCTGACCGACCCGGACGGGGCGGGTTTCGTCATCCGCAATTTCCTCAAGTGCTGTACGGACCCGGCCTGTGTCAAGCACGCCTATGTGCCCGATATCCCCGGCAAGGAGCGGCGCAAGAGCGCCCCCTCGAAGGAGGGCAAGCTCGGCGTCGAGGGCATGCGGCCGGAACTGCTGCTCGAGGCGCTGCGCCGTGCCGGCGCGACCTTTGAGGACGCAGAGGCTTCACCGCGGGAAGCGCCCATCACAAAGGCGGACCTCTACGCGCGCGGCCTCAGCGGCGGTGCGGACAGCACCCGGAAGCGCCGCGAACTGCTGGCACGGCTCGACCTGCCCGAACGCCTGACGGCGAACGGGCTGCTGGACGTGCTGAACGCCCTGATGAGCCGCGAGGACTTCTACCGGCTTTGAAGCTCCTCCATGCAGACCGAGAGGATCAGCGCGACGAGCAGGATACCCTGCGCGCTCTCGTTGAGCGACTGGGCTGTCATGTAGAGCGGATACTTGTCGAGCATGTCGCCGTTGTACTCCAGCAGCAGCGCGAAGGCGCAGAGCAGCAGCACGCAGCACAGCTGCAGACTGCGGAGGAATATGTACCAGGCGTCTGGCTTCATGTCCAGCATGCGCCGGACTGTCCTGCGGAGTTTCATGCGCTCACCTCGTCCAAAGTGTAGCGCAGTGCGCCGCTTCCCCGCAAGGGCAAGTTTTTTCCAGTTCCGGCTGCATATGTCAGCCGGGATGCCTTCGCACATTGAAAAAAGGAACCGCCCGGTCCCGGCACATAGCCGGGACCGGGCGGTTTTTGCGGCCTGTTCAGGCTCGCTCGGAAAAAGCTCCTCCGTCGAAGCGCAGGATCCGACAGCCGAGAGCGTCGGCCTCCTCCTCACTGTGCGTGGCGAGCAGGAGCGCCGCCTGCGGCAACACGCGTGAGACGAGGGCCATGACCCGTTCGCGCAGCGCTTCGTCCATGCCCTTGAAGGGCTCGTCCAGCACGAGCAGATCCGGCCCGAAGGCCAGCGCCCGGGCGAGCGAGACACGCTGCTGCATGCCGCCGGAGAGCTCGGACGGATACAGCGCCGCGGCCTCGCCGAGCTCGAGGCGTTCGAGCCAGCCCCTGGCCTTCTCCCGCGTGTCGGGACCGTCGGAGAGAACAAGGTCCACGTTCTCCAGCGCGGTGCGCCAGGGGAGCAGGCGCGGCTCCTGAAATACCGCCGCCGGACGGATAAAAGCGTTTTCGACCGTCCCTGCGTCCGGACGCTGCAGACCGAGCGCGATGCGCAGCAGCGTGGTCTTGCCGCAGCCGGAGGGACCCATGAGCGCTACGCGAGCGCCGGCGGGCAGCGTAAACGAACAGTTCTTCAGAACGCTTTTGCCCCCGAAAGAGAGGGCTATGTTTCTCACTTCAAGCAGGCTCGCCGCCCCCTTTCCGGCCGATCCGCCCTGCGAGACGAAGCAAGATCCGCTCGATGACGAGGCTCAGCACGATGACGGTCAGCGTCCAGGCGAAAAGCTCGGTCGTCTCCAGATAGAGCTTGGCCTCAAAGATGTTCTTCCCGATGGACAGGGGCGGAACGGTCAGCACCTCGGCGGCGATACCGGCCTTCCAGCCCATGCCGAGCGAGGAGCGCAGCGCGGCGCGAAAGTGCGGCAGCACCGAGGGGACCGTGATGCGGCGCAGTACGCGCAGACGCGATAGCCGATAGACGCGGGCGAGCTCCAGAAGCTGGGGATCCTGCGCCTCGAGCCCCGCGGAGACGTTGGCCCAGACCACCGGCAGGACCATAAGCGCCGTGATGAAGGCCGGGAGCACGTCGCGCCCCAGCCAGAGCAGGGCCAAGATGATGAAAGACGCCACGGGCGTGCTCTTCACGACCGTCATGACCGGGGCCAGCAGCCGCCGCGCAAGCGCGCTGCGCGTGGTCAGAACCGCGAGCAGCACGCCGAGGACCGTCGCAGACAGGAGCCCCGCAAGCACGCGCAGGATGCTCCGTCCCGTGGCGAGCCAGAAGGCCTCCGTTCCCGCCATGGCGCCGAGCTTTTTCAGCACCTGCAGCGGAGAGGGGAGCAGCAGCTCCTGCCCCACAAAGTACGCGAGCAGGGCCCAGAGCGCAGCCCAGAACAGCAGCACGGCCAGCCCTCCGGGGAGCTTTCGCAGCGCGGCTTTCATTTCAGGATGCAGTAGAAGTCCTCGCCGGGCACGGCGCCGCCGATGGACTGCGGAAAGCGTTTGAAGAGGATGTTCAGAAAAGCGTCGAGACGCTGCTGCATCTCCTCACCGGTGATGAAGCAGAGGTTGCAGCGCGGGATTGCCTTCTCGGCCACAGCGGCCTTGGCGAAGATGCCGGTCTCCTCGATCTTCTGCGCGGCCGCGGCGGGATCGCTGCTCAGCAGCTCGATCGAGGCGCTGTACTCTTCCAGGAACTTGGCGAGCTCCGCCGGATGCTCCGCGGCGAAATCCGTGCGCACGACGACGCAGCCCTGCACAAGGCTGCCGGGCTCATAGACCTTGTCCCACTCCGCGGTGAGATCAAGGGCGACGACAAGATCCTTGTTTTGGGCGCGGGCGATGGTCACGAGCGGCTCGGGCAGCACGGCGAGCGCGACCTCGCCGGCCGCCGCGGCGGTATTGAGCTCCGCGGGCAGGGCGAAGCTCGTGTCAATGTCAAGCTCCAGGCCGTTGGCGGCACAGATACAGGCAAAGAGATAGCTCGGGTTCTGCGCCGGGGCGTAGACGGTCTGCCCGTCAAGGTCCGCGATGCTCTCGACCGGGATGGAGCCGTCGGTCACGAGATAGAGGACGCCCAGGGTGTTGAGCGCGAGGACCTGGACCTTGCCGCCGGTCTTGTTATAGAGGGCGGCCGCGGCATTGGTCGGCAGGGCGGCGATGTCGCAGTCTCCGCTGACGAGCGCGGCGGTGATGTTGGAGGCGTCGGTCTCGACGCTGAAGCTGTAGTTGAGCGCGGCCTCATCCGCCTGGGCGGCGGCGATGAGCCCGGCCATGCCGAAGCCGGTAGTGCCGTTGAGCGTCATGACGCGCACGGGGAGCTCCGCGTCAAAAGCGGGTTCTTCCGCGGCGGCGCAGGCGCAGAGCGCAAGGCAGAGGCTCAGCGCCAGCAGGAGGGAGAGAAGGGTTTTGGTCGTTTTCATGTCTTTGTTCCTTTCCGATTTTTTAGCCGTTGCTGCGGGAATATACGGCTTTGGCGCTGACGCCGGGCAGGCGGCCCAGCTTGCCGGTCAGAGCGTTGATGACGTCCAGCGGGGCGTCAAGCGCGAGGCAGATGATGCTCAGGCCTTTCTCCCGGTACGGAATGCCCATGCGCCCGAGGATGTGCTGGGCGTAGTCGTGAAGCAGGGCGTTGAGCGCCTCGACGGAGGCGGGCTCCTCCACCAGGATCGAGACGGCGGCGATGCGGTTTTCCATCGTGTGTTCCTTTCCCGCCGAAAACAAAAGCGCCCTGCCGGAAGGCATGGCGCAGACGAACCCCGTTTCCATTCCTTCCGCCTCAAGGTTTCCGTTTCGGCGTCAGCTGCGTATTTTCGAGCCTCGCCGGAAGCAATGCTCACGGCTCGGGCCGATCCTATTGTACGCGGGGGAGACGCCTTTGTCAACTACTTTGCCCCGCACGGGCCGACACTATGTGCCGCGGCGGCGGATCGGCCGGAAATCTCTGAACTTTGTCAGAAAAAAGACAGATTAAGCTTGTCTAACTCGTGCATGTTATAGTACAATAAAAACACCTAGGCATTTCTCTGTTTAAAACCATTTATAGGAGAAAGGACGCAATCTATGATGGAATACAACGACCTGAAATTCATCGACTCCGTATTGGAAAAATACGGGAGCGACAAGGCGAGGATCATTGCGATCATGCAGGATGTGCAGGAGCGCTATCGCTATCTGCCGCAGGATGCGCTGGAGTACATCGCCTCCAAAGTCGGCATGAGCGAATCCAAGCTCTACGGCGTCGCTACGTTCTATGGGAATTTTTCTCTGGACGCCAAGGGCAAGTATGTCATGAAGGTGTGCCGCGGCACGGCCTGCCATGTTCGCAAGAGTGCGAATGTCCTGCAGGCTCTCTATGATGCCACCGGAACGAGTGAGAACAAGCCCAATTCCGACGATGGCCTGTTCACGCTGGAGATCGTCTCCTGTCTCGGCGCCTGCGGTCTCAGCCCCGTGGTCATGGTCAATGAGACTGTCCATGCGGCCATGACGCCCGAGAAGGCCAGAGCTCTGGTTGAACAATTGAGAGAGGAGGCCTGAGCCATGCGTGAGAGAATCAAAAATCTGGAAGAGTTTCGCGCTCTTCAGGAGAAGTTCATCCAGGCGCGCAGCTGTGAGAAGCACAAGGTGCTCGTCTGCTGCGGCACCGGCTGCGCCGCGGGCGGAAACCTTGCGGTGTATGAGGAACTGAAAAAGCAGATGGCCGCACACGGCGCCGCCTTTGAAGTCTCCCTCAACGACAGCTGCGGCGGCGAATCCACCGGCCTCAAGAAATCCGGCTGCCACGGCTTCTGCGAGATGGGACCCCTGGTCCGCATCGAGCCGGAGGGCTGGCTCTATACCAAGGTCCGCACCTCCGACGTGGAGGAGATCGTGGAGAAGACAGTCCTGGGCGGCGAGTTCATCGAGCGTCTGGGCTATCATCAGAACGGTCAGCTCTACAAGCGGCAGGAGGACATCCCCTTCTACAAGAAGCAGACCCGCCGTGTGCTCGAACACTGCGGCCATATCGACGCCGAGAGCATTGAGGAGTATTTCTCCATCGGCGGTTACTCCGCGCTGGTCAAGGCCCTGTTTGAGATGACCGGCGAAGAGGTCATCCAGGAGGTCTCCGATTCCGGGCTGCGCGGCCGCGGCGGCGCGGGCTTCCCGACCGGCAAGAAGTGGGCGCAGGTCGCGGCCCACACCGAGGAGCCGGTCAAATATATCGTCTGCAACGGCGACGAGGGCGACCCCGGCGCATTCATGGACCGCTCCTGCATGGAAGGCGATCCCCACAAGATCCTTGAGGGCATGATCATCGCCGGTGTGGCGACGGGCTCTACCGAGGGCTATATCTACGTGCGTGCGGAGTATCCGCTGGCGGTCTCCCGTCTGAGCATCGCGATCGCCCAGGCGGAGGAATACGGTATCATCGGCGATGATATCCTCGGCAGCGGCAAGAGCTTCCACATGCACATCAACAAGGGCGCCGGAGCTTTCGTCTGCGGCGAGGGCTCGGCCATGACCGCCTCCATCGAGGGCAATCGCGGCATGCCGCGCACCAAGCCCCCGCGCAGTGTGGACAAGGGCCTTTTCGGCAAGCCTACCTGCCTCAACAACGTTGAGACCTTTGCCAACGTCCCCGACATCATCAAGAAGGGCGCCGCCTGGTTCCGCTCCGTCGGCACCGATGGCAGCCCCGGCACCAAGGCCTTCGCGCTCACCGGCAACGTGGTGAACACCGGCCTGATCGAGGTCCCGATGGGCACGACGCTGCGCGAGGTCGTCTATGACATCGGCGGCGGCATCAAGAACGGCAAGAAGTTCAAGGCCGTACAGATCGGCGGCCCCTCCGGCGGCTGCCTGACCGAGGAGCACCTCGACCTGCCGATGGACTTCGACTCGCTCAAAAAGGTCGGCGCGATCATTGGCTCCGGCGGTCTGGTCGTCATGGACGAGGACAGCTGCATGGTCAACATCGCCCAGTTCTTTATGAACTTCATTTGCGAGGAATCCTGCGGCAAGTGCACGCCCTGCCGCGAGGGCACGACCCGCATGAACGAGATCCTCACCCGCATCACCAACGGCAACGGCAGAATGAGCGATATCGAAGAGCTGCGCAGTCTCGCGAAGATGATCCAGGTCTCCTCCCTCTGCGGTCTGGGCAAGACGGCCCCGAACCCGGTCCTCTCCACGCTGCAGAACTTTGAAGAGGAGTACGTCGAGCACATCCGTGACAAACACTGCCGCTGCGGGACCTGCAAGGCGCTCGCTCAGTATGTGATCACCGACAAGTGCATCGGCTGCACCAAGTGCGCGCGCAACTGCCCGGTCAACGCCATCACCGGCACCGTACGGCAGAAGCACGAGATCGATACGACCAAGTGTATCAAGTGCGGGACCTGTAAGGCCAACTGCCCGGTCGGCGCCATCAAGGAGGGATAAAGCATGGCAGAAAAGAAAATGATCATCGACGGCATTGAATGCCCGTTTACCGACGAGCGCAATGTCCTGGAGGTCGCCCGCAAGAACGGGATCGACATCCCCTCGCTGTGCTACTGCGAGAATCTGTCCATCTACGGCGGCTGCCGTCTCTGCCTGGTGGAGAACGAAAAGGGCGTGCTGGACGCCGCCTGCTCCATGCAGCCGCGCAACGGCCTGGTGGTCTACACCCACTCCAAAAAGGTGCTGGAAAGCCGCCATACCACGCTGCAGCTGCTGATGAACAGCCACCGCGCCGAGTGCCTGACCTGCGAAGAGAGCGGGCGCTGCAAGCTGCAGGAGTATGCCCACCGCTACAACGTCATCGAGCCGCGCTTCGATGAGAATACCTATTCCCGCGAGCGCCTCGACGTCTCTTCTCCCTGCATCACGCGCGATCCCTCCAAGTGCATCCTCTGCGGCCTGTGCGTGCGCATGTGCTCCGAGGTGCAGAACATCGGCGCGATCGATTTCTCCAAGCGCGGCAAGAAAGCCATTGTCGGCCCCGGCTTCGGCAAGATGCTGATCGAGACCGGCTGCGTCGGTTGCGGCCAGTGCGCGGCGGTCTGCCCGACCGGCGCCATCTCCATCAACAACCAGATCCCGAGGATGTGGGAGATGCTCAACGACCCGAAGAAGCGCGTCGTGGTGCAGTACGCGCCCAGCGTGCGCGTGGGCCTGGCCGAGGAGTTCGGTATGCCGGCCAACGTCCCCGTTACCGGCAAGCTGGTCACGGCGCTCAAGCGCCTCGGCGTTGACGTGGTGTATGACACCAACATCTCGGCTGACCTCACCATCATGGAGGAGAGCGCGGAGTTCTTCGAGAAGCTCAAGTCCGGCGCGAAGCTGCCGATGTTCACCTCCTGCTGCCCCGGCTGGATCCAGCATGTGGAGAAAGCGCATCCCGATCTGATGCCGCAGGTTTCCACCGCCGGCAGCCCCATGGAGATGCTCGGCGCGCTGATCCGTCAGCAGTTCAAGGATGAGGACGTCTATTCCGTCGCCATCATGCCCTGCACGGCGAAGAAGTTCGAGGCCCAGCGCCCCGAGCTCGAAAAGGACGGCAAGCGCCTGATCGATCTGGTCCTCACCACCGACGAGCTGGCCCGCCTCATCAAGGCCGCCGGCATCGACTTCAAGAACCTGCCCGACTCCGAGCCGGACAGCCCCCTCGGCGACTACACCGGCGCGGGCGTGATCTTCGGCGTCACCGGCGGCGTGACCGAGGCGGTCATCCGCCGCGTGCTGGACGACGCCTCGCCCGACACCCTCAAGACCATCGCCGAGTGCGGCGTGCGCGGCCTCCAGGGCATCAAGGCCTTCGAGGTCAAGGCGGGCGATCTCAAGCTGCGCATCGCGGTGGCCAACGGCCTCGGAAACGCGGACAAGCTGATCGAGAAGGTCGAGAGCGGCGAGGAGTACTTCGACTTCATCGAGGTCATGGCCTGCCCGAACGGCTGCATCGGCGGCGGCGGCCAGCCCCCCGCCTCCAACGCCCGCAAGGCCGAGCGCTGCGAGGCCATCTTCAAGGCGGACGAGGACTGCGAGCTCAAGATCCCGCAGCAGAACCCGGCTCTCGGCTATATCTACGACGAGCTGCTCAAGGGCCGCGCCAACGAGCTGCTGCACATCCATTATCCTCTGCACGGACACCACGGATAAGCCCAGACGACACACGGCCCCT
>JAFXTM010000070.1 GCA_017535865.1 Oscillospiraceae bacterium | reverse complement strand
CCGTCCTCGACGCGGGCTGGGACGGCGCCTGGTTCCGCCGTGCCTACGACGCCTTCGGGCAGGTCGTCGGCGGGAAAGAGTGCGAGGAGGGTCAGATCTTCATCGAGCCGCAGGGCATGTGCGTCATGGCCGGGATCGGCAAGGAGACCGGCGAGGCGGAGAAGGCCCTCGCGAGCGTGAAGGAGCGCCTCGACACCAGGTACGGCATCGTGCTGCTCCAGCCCGCCTACACGCGCTATCACCTCGAGCTGGGCGAGATCTCCAGCTATCCCCCCGGCTACAAGGAGAACGCCGGCATCTTCTGTCACAACAACCCCTGGATCGTCTGCGCGGAGGCCGAGCTCGGCCACGGCGACAGGGCCTTCGAGGTCTACGCCCGGACCGCTCCCGCCTACATTGAGGACATCAGCGAGATCCACCGCACCGAGCCCTACGTCTACAGCCAGATGATCGCGGGCAAAGACGCGCCGGGCTTCGGCGAGGGCAAGAACAGCTGGCTGACCGGCACCGCCGCCTGGACCTTCCTGAGCGTGAGCCAGGCGATCCTCGGCGTCAAGCCGACGCTGGACGGCCTGCAGGTCGACCCCTGCCTGCCGAAGAAGCTGCGCGGCTTCACGGCCGTCCGCCGCTACCGCGGCGCGCTCTACCGCATCACGGTGGAAAACCCCGACGGCGTCGAGTACGGCGTGAAGTCCGTGACCGTGGACGGAAGGCCGGTTGCGGGCACGGTCCTGCCGCTGGCCGCGGAAGGCACGGAATGCGCCGTGCGCGTGGTCATGGGATAAAGAAAAGATAAGATAAAAGAGAAAACGGATTGCCGCGCCGGTGTGCGCACCGGCTCGCAATGACAGAGTTTGGGCTTTGCCGCGCTGCCGAAACGGCGGCACGCGCTTCCCTCCCGTGTCATTGCAAACATCCCGACGCGCGGGAAGCGTGCGGCGAACACAGCTCTGCTGTGACCGACGTCACCGGTATGGCAAGAATAGGCTCTCTTCCACAGAGCCGGCTGAATCTCTTCCGCAACAAGCACAAAACCAAAGGCAGGGAGCGAAACACTCCCTGCCTTTACTGTTCCGACAGGCTTCACAGAAACGGATCGCCACGCCGGTGTGCGCACCGGCTCGCAATGACAGAGTTTGGGCTTTGCCGCGCTGCCGGTACAACGGCGGCGCGCGCTTCCCTCCCGTGTCATTGCGAACATCCCGACGCGCGGGAAGCGTGCGACGAACACAGCTCTGCTGTGACCGACGTCACCGGTGTGGCAATCCGTTCTTTTTTGTTTTTTACAGGATACTCAAGATCTCCCGCATCAGCGCGTCGCGCCCCTGGCCCTTCTCGGCCGAAAAGGGGATCAGCGGCACCTCCGCCGACAGCGCGAGCGTCTCGCGGATGAGGGCGAGGTTCGGCTCGATCTCGCTCTTTTTGAGCTTGTCGAGCTTGTTGGCCACGACCGCCATCCGGCAGCCCGACTGCTTGAACCAGGCCGCCATCGTCACGTCGTCCGCAGTCGGCCTGTGCCGCGCGTCCACGATCATGACCCCGAGGGTGATGAGCCCCGGCTCCGCGAAAAAGCTCTCCATCAGCCGGCCCCAGCGCTCGCGCTCGCTCTGGGAGACCTTCGCGTAGCCGTAGCCGGGCAGGTCGATGAGATAGAGCCGGTCGTCGATCCTGAAGTAGTTCACGTGGACGGTCTTGCCGGGCTGCGCGCCGACGCGCGCGAAGTTTTTCCGGTTGAGCAGGCGGTTTATGACCGAGGACTTGCCCACATTGGACTTGCCCGCGAAGGCCACCGTCGGCACGGAGCTGCGGATAAACTGCTTCGCCTCGGCGGCGGAGCGGACGAACTCCGCCCGGTTCACATTGAGTTCCGGCATGGCCTACTGCCTCACGCCCTTGCGCTTGCGCGCGGGCGGGACCGGAAGGGCCGCCAGCGCGTCCGCCGCGCTCTCCGGCTTCGGGAGAAGCGCGAGGTCCAGCACCTTGTCCACATGGTCCGTCGGCACGAAGTCCAGCGCCGCGCGCACGGTCGGGTCGATCTCGGCCAGATCCGCCTCGTTCTCGGCGGGGAGGATCACGGTCTTGATCCCGACGCGCATCGCGGCCATGGTCTTTTCCCGCAGGCCGCCGATCGGCAGCACGCGGCCGCGCAGCGTGATCTCGCCCGTCATGGCCACGTCGTGCCGCGCGGGCCGCCCGGTCAGGGCGGAGATCAGCGCGATGGTGACGGTGATGCCGGCGGAGGGCCCGTCCTTGGGCACGGCCCCCTCCGGGAAGTGGATGTGGATGTCCGTGTCCTTGTAGAAGTCCGGGTCGATGCCGAGGGCGGCGGCGCGGCTGCGGATGTAGGTCACGGCGGCGCGCGCCGATTCCTTCATCACGTCGCCGAGGTTGCCGGTCAGCTCGAGACGGCCCGTGCCCTCCACGACGGCGGCCTCCACATCCAGCACCTCGCCGCCCGCGCTCGTGTAGGCGAGGCCGCGGACCAGGCCCGCCTCGTCCCGCAGGCGACGCTCGTCGGGCTTGAACTTCGCGGGGCCGAGCAGCTCCTCCAGCTTCTCGGGCTTCACGGAGAGGCTCTTGAACTTCCCCTCCGCCACGCCGCCGGCCGCCTTGCGGCAGAGGGCGGCAAGCTCGCGCTCGAGCGTGCGCACGCCCGACTCGCGCGTGTAGCCGCGGATGACGGCGCGGATGGCCGCGTCGTCCACGCGCAGCTGCGTCCCTTTCAGGCCGTGCTTGCGGCGCTGCTTGGGCAGCAGGTGGCGCCTGGCGATCTGCAGCTTCTCCTCGTCCGTGTAGCTTGACAGCTCGATGACCTCCATGCGGTCGAGCAGGGGCCGGGGGATGCTGCTGCGGTCGTTCGCGGTGGTGATGAAGAACACGCCCGACAGGTCGAAGGGCAGCTCAAGGAAGTTGTCGCGGAAGGTGACGTTCTGCTCGGGGTCGAGCGCCTCCAGCAGGGCCGCGCTCGGGTCGCCCCGGTAGTCGGAGCCGAGCTTGTCGATCTCGTCGAGCACCATGAGGGGGTTGCAGGTCCCGCTCTGGCTGATGCCTGCGATGATGCGCCCGGGCATGGAGCCGATGTAGGTCTTGCGGTGGCCGCGGATCTCCGCCTCGTCGTGCACGCCGCCGAGGGAGACGCGCACCAGCTTGCGGTTCGTTGCCCGCGCCACGCTCATGGCGACGCTGGTCTTGCCGGTGCCCGGGGGCCCGATCAGGCAGAGGAGCCCGCCCTTGATCTCGGGCGAGAGCTGCTTGACGGCAAGGTACTCGAGGATGCGCTCCTTGACCTTCTCGAGGCCGTAGTGGTCCTCGTCGAGGATCTTCCGCGCCTTCGCGATGTCCACGGTCTCGACGCTGCGCTTGCCCCAGGGCAGCTCGAGACAGACGTCGAGATAGCCGCGCAGCACCGCGCTCTCGGACGAGCCGAAGGGCTGCTTGGCGAGGCGGCCCAGCTCCTTGCGCAGCTTCTCGCGCACCTCGTCCGGCGCCGCGAGCGCCTCGATCTTCTCGCGGTACTCCGCGATGTCGTCCGTGGAGCCGTAGTCCTCCCCCAGCTCGCTCTGGATCACCTTCATCTGCTGGCGCAGGAAGTAGTCGCGCTGCTCGCGGCTCATCTGCTCCTGCGTCTGCTCGTTGAGCTCCTGCTCGAAGCCGAGCACGTTCAGCTCCTGGCTCAGCAGCTGCGCCAGCAGCGCGAGACGCTGCCCCGGAAGCCGTGACTCGAGGATGCTCTGCTTGCGGTCGGCGTCGACGCGCAGGTTCTGCGCTATGTACCAGGCGACGTAGGTCGCATCGGGGTTCGAGAGCACGTTCAGGATCTGCTCGTTGGGCATGTCCTGATTCATGCGCAGGTAGTCCTCAAAGAGCGACACGCACTTGCGCAGCAGGGCCTCGAGCCGGTCCGGGTTCATGCGTTCGGCCCGGTCCGGCAGGCCGCGCAGCACCGCGCTGTAGCCCTTGGCGTCCGTGTCGATGCTGACGGCCTCGGCCCGGTAGAGCCCCTCCACCATCACGCGGCAGAGATTGCCGCGCGGCTGGCGCAGCTGCTGGCGGATGCGGCAGACCGTGCCGACGTGGTACAGCTCCTCCTCCTTGGGCAGATCGGCGTTGAGGCTCTTCTGCGAGGCCAGGAAGATGAGCTGCTGCTCCTTGCCCGCCTGCTGCAGCGCGGCGATGGAGGCGGGGCGCTCGACGTCGAAGGTCAGGAGCATCCCCGGAAACACCGTGAGACCGCGCAGGGCCAGCATGGGCAGGGTGAAAAGATCGTTCTGATTTTCTGTCATGGTCTTCTCCTTTCCGGAGGAACGGTCCCCTGCGAAACGAGTTCCGCAAGAGGAAAACGACTTCTCTTATTTCACCGGTTGACGCGCTCGATCACCGGCTCGGCGCCGTTCAGCACGCTGTCGGCCGTGATGAGGACCCGCGTCACCGTGGGGTCCGAGGGGACGGTGAACATGATGTCGGTCATGACGCTCTCCATCACGCTGCGCAGGCCGCGCGCGCCGATCTTGCGCTCGATCGCGCGGTCGGCGATGGCCTCGAGCGCGGCGGGCTCGAAGTCGAGCGTCACGCTGTCCATGCCCATCAGGGCCTGGTACTGCTTGGTCATGGCGTTCTTCGGCTCGGTCAGGATGCGCACGAGATCCTCCCGCTTGAGCGAGTCGAGCGAGGCGACGACCGGGAGACGGCCGATGAGCTCGGGGATGATGCCGAACTTCAGCAGGTCGTGCTGCTGGACCTGGGCGAGGACCT
>JAFXTM010000069.1 GCA_017535865.1 Oscillospiraceae bacterium | reverse complement strand
CGTTCATCCTGAGCCAGGATCAAACTCTCAATAAATCGTATCTTAAAGTCCCTTCCGGAACCCTAAAATCTTATTGATGCTTTCCAGCTCTCAAAAGAATTTTTAAGTCATTTCTGACTTTCAAAGAACCCTTCTCTGGTGCTTATTTGCATAAGCTTTTTCTTCTTGCATTGTTCAATTTTCAAGGTACATTCCCGCCCCCGCCTCTCGGCGGCAGCTTTGTTATAGTACCACGGAGAGAGGCGAATGTCAAGAGAAATTTTTGGAAATTCAAAAAATTTTCCTGGCTTTCCGACGCTCCGGGGACCCGCTCTTTCGAGCGCCCGGCTAATATACCACCCTTTTTTCGGAATGTCAACACCTTTTTCCTGGTTTTTTAAAAGTTTTTTTCGCCGCTGCATACCGGGGCAAAATGTGGAAATACTCTACCACATGTATAACACGATGCCATCGAACCCCGGTGCCTCGGCGGAGCATCCGGGGCCTCTCTCTCCCGCGTCGCTCGCCGCCTGCTTCGTCGGCTGCGACGACTTTCAGACCCGCCGCATCGCCTTCGGGCTTGAGAGCGCGGCGGGCCTCACGGTCTGCTGGATCGACGGGCTCGTCTCCGGCGAGCGCGTTTCCGAGGATATCCTGCGCCCGCTGACCGAGGCCTCGCGCAGCGAGCCCGGCGCGGGCGACCTGTCGGTGATCGCCCGGATCCTGCGCGGCGCGGTCTATCGCTGCGCGGTCACGGTCCGCACTTCGCTCGCTGACGCGGCGGATGACCTGACTCACGGCTGCTGTGTGCTGCTTTTTGAGGACACCGGCGCCGCGCTGAGCTTCGAGGCGCGCGGCGAAGGGGTGCGCGCCATCGCGCAGCCGACGCTGGAAAAATCGCTCAAGGGCGCGAAAGACTCCTTCGTAGAGACGCTGCGCACAAACACGGCCCTGGTGCGGCAGCGCATCTGCTCGCCCCGGCTCAAGCTCCGGGAGCGGAGCCTCGGCCGGCGCACGCATACCCGCCTTGCGGTCCTGTATGTGGAGGGGGTCGCCCCCTCGGAGCTCGTCGCAGCGCTCGAGCATCGCCTCGACCTCCTTGACACGGACGCGCTGCTCGCCACCGGGGCGCTGGAGGAGGCCATCGTCGACGCGCCACTCTCCCCCTTTCCGCAGCTTCTGCACACCGAGCGCCCCGACCGGCTCGCCATGTACCTGCTCGACGGGCGCGTGGCCCTGCTGATCGACGGGATCCCGGTCGCGCTGGTGCTGCCGGTGTGCTTTGCGGATTTCATGAAGGTCACAGGCGACGCGAGCGTCCACTGCACCGCCGCCACCGCGCTTACGCTGCTGCGCTGGGCGGCTCTGCTGCTGAGTCTGCTGACCCCGGCACTCTACGTCGCTGTCGCGCTCTTTCACCCGGAAATGATCCCGACGCGCCTGCTGCTGTCCATCATCGAGGCGGAGCAGAAGGTCCCCTTCTCCGCCGCGC
Source organism: Oscillospiraceae bacterium (assembly GCA_017535865.1). GTDB lineage: Bacteria > Bacillota > Clostridia > Oscillospirales > Oscillospiraceae > Limivicinus. The sequence goes on along the minus strand of JAFXTM010000069.1, from coordinate 6,084 downwards.
TCGAGGTGCTGGGGATGCTCTTCGCCTTTGGGCTGCTGCAGGAGGCGGGGCTGCGTCTGCCGAACCCCGTAGGCGACACGGTCTCCATCATCGGGGCGCTGATCGTCGGCCAGGCGGCGGTGGAGGCGCGGCTGGTCTCGCCGATCTCGATCATCGTGGTCGCGCTCTCCGGTATCGGCTGCTACGCCCTGCCGAGCCAGGACCTGGCCGCGGCCATCCGGCTCTGGCGGCTCGCGCTCCTGCTGGCCGCCGTCGCGGCGGGGCTCTACGGCGTGGGGCTCGGCTGCTGCCTGCTCCTGCTTCATCTCAGCGACCTTGACAGCTTCGGCTGCAATTACACGGCCCCGCTCAGCCAGAGCGAGCACGGGCTCCGCCGCCTGCTGCTGCGCTTTCCCAAAAGCCGGAACGCCCAACTCGAGACGCGGCTGCCGACGGGCGAAGGGAGGCCGGCGGGATGAAACGACGCCTTCTGCTTTTCCTTGCCGCCGCGTTCATCCCGCTGCTCTGCGGCTGCGGCCGGCTGCGCGGCAGCTTTTCCCGCCTCGAGGAGCTGCGCGTCGTACAGACGCTGGGCGTGGACACGGCCGGCTCCGGCCTGCGTCTCACGCTCGCGACCGCGGCCGGGGATCGCGGCGCGGATGACGTCGTGTGTCTCAGCGCGGAGGGGCCGAGTCTTGCCGCAGCGCTCAGCCGGGTCCAAAGCCGCTCCACTGAGGAGACGCTCTTCTGCGGACACGTCCGCCAGCTCGTCATGGGCGAGGACGTGCCGCTCGAGCCGCTGCTCGAGACCGTCTGCCGCTCGGCGGACCTGCGGCTGGACATGCCGCTCTGGCTGCTGCGCGGTACGTCGGCCGAGGCGCTGATGAGCGAGGTCGGCAACGGCAGCCGTGCCGTCACCGAGGTGCTCAACGCCGTGCGCGGCGAGCTCGACGCGCGCAGCGACAGCCGCGCCTATACCGCCGGGCAGATCCTGCGGGATCTGCAGCGGCAGGGGAGCGCGCTGCTCTGCGTGCTGCGCGGCGGGGCGGCCGCCGAGGATGGGACCGACGCCCGGACCGCGCTGCCCGCGGGCTTCGCCGTCGTGAAGGACGGTACGGTCTGCTCCTGGCTCGGGACCGAGGCGCTGCTCGGGATCAGCCTCCTGCGCAATCGCTTCGGCGTGCAGGAGCTGACGGTCTCCGACCGCAGCGGACGTCCCGCCACACTGGAGCTGAGACAGGGGAGCAGCCGCGTTCGGCCCGTCTGGGATGAGAACGGCGCGCTGCGCGGCCTGGATATCACGGCACGCTTCACCGCCTCGCTGCTCGAGACCGCGGAGAGCCCGCTCAGCGAGCCCTATATCGACGACCTCACGGCGCGGCTCGAGAGCGCGGTCTCCGAGCGTCTGCGCGTGCTCCTGACGCGCTCCAAGAGCCTCCAGGCCGACTTTCTCGGACTGGGGTCCCGGGTCGAAGCCGCGTCGCCCCTGGCCTTCCGGCGGCTGGAAACGCCGTTTCCGGAGCTTCTGCCGACGCTGGAGATCAGCCTCACCGTGCAGAGCCGCCTGCTGCATGAATATGACCTGCATTGACGCGCGAGACGCCGCCGCGCGTTTTGTCATCCTATACCATTATAAAAGAGGAGGGCGCCATGAAGCGCATCACCGCCCATCAATGGACGCTCATGAGCAGCCTGCTGCTGCTTGGCCCGGCGCTGCGTCAGCTTCCCCGCGCCGCCGCGGAGCAGGCCGGACGCGCCGCCTGGCTCGGCGCGCTGCCCGCGCTGCCGCTCCTGCTGCTCTATGCCCGCTTTCTCGCCCGCTTTTGGGAGACGCGCCCGGCGGGGACCGGACTTGCCGAGGCGGCGATGCAGGTCCTCGGCGCGCGCTGGGGCCCCGTCGTCCTGTACGCGCTGAGCGGCTGGCTGCTGTTTTACGGCGGCTTCGTCCTGCGCAGCGGAGCGGACCGCCTCGTCGTCACCGTCTATCCGCAAAGCGCGCCGGCCGTCTTCACGCTGAGCATGGGCCTCTGCTGTCTGATCGCCGCGCTCGGAAGCGCGCGGAGCCTCGCCCGCACGGCGGCCATGCTCTGGCCGTTTGTGACCGGGATCCTGCTCCTGCTGCTGCTCGTCTCGCTCAAGAGCGTGGAGCGCGTCAATCTCCTTCCCGTCACGGTCCTTGATCTGCCCGCTCTTGCGCACGGCGCGGTGCCGGTCCTGAACGTGCTGGGGCTCGGGCTCTTCCTGCCCCTGTTTTTTCTCGGCTACATCGAGCCCGAGGCCAGACCTCTCGCGGCGCGGCGGGTCCGCTGGCTGCTGGGGGAGAGCCTGCTGCTGACGCTGCTGATGCTCGCTGTGCTCGGCAATTTCGGCGCGGAGCTCGTCAGCCGCCTGTCCCAGCCCTTTTTCACGCTCGTGCGCAACCTCGTCTTTTTCCGCAGTCTTGAGCGCATCGAGGCGCTGGTCGTGAGCTGCTGGATCTTTCCCGACTTTCTGCTGGTCTCGCTCTGTCTCTTCGCGGCGCAGCACTGCCTGCGTCTCGCGCTGGGCGAGAAGCCGCTGCTCGACCGGGGAAACCGCCTCGACGCCTCGCGGCTGCGCTGGCTGATCCCTTTCTGCGCGCTTGCGGCGATCCTCGTCGGACTGCTGCTCGGGCCGGAGCTGTACTCGCTGCGGCGGCTGTCGGAGCGCACAGTGCCTTTTCTGAATCTCTGTCTGAGCTTTCTGACCGTCCCGCTGCTGTATTTTATTGGAAAGCGCAGAAAAACGCTGTGACCCGTTTCAAACAGGTCACAGCGTTTTTTCTTCCGCTCTGTCCGGCTCTTACTTCACAAAGCTCAGCAGGTCGGGAGCTTCGAAGCCCTCGGCATAGACGGGCTCCAGCGCCTCGATATAGGCGTCGACCGCAGCGGCATAGGCTTCGTTCGCCGCCGTGCTCCGCGCAGTCATCTCCGCGCCGCTGCTGCTGTAATCCAGCACCGCGTCGGGGGTGAGCGGCAGCGTCATGATGACGTGATAGCCGTAGGCGGACTCGACCGGGTCGGAGACCTGGAAGGCTTCCTGCGCCTTGACGGCTTCCTCAAACTCCGCCACCATCTCGCCGGGCTGGAAGATGTAGCCGTTGGGATAAAGGGTCTTGCCCGTGTCCTCGTCGAACTGCTCCTTGAGCTCGGCAAAGCGGGCGAGGCGCGCCTCCGGGTCCTCGATGGCCTGCAGCTCCGCAGCGATCGCGGCGGCCTGCTCCCGCTTGGCGGCCTTCGTCTCCTCGTCGAGATCCTCATACGTCTCCGCATCAAGGGTCATGAACAGGATGTGGTTGGCGTTGAGATAGCCGTTCTGCTCGAGATATGCCAGGGCCTCCTCGTCGGACATCTTCTCGCCGTTCTCGCCATAGAGCGCGGTGAAGCCGTTCTGGTAGAGCACGCTCACCTCGTTCATGCGGTCGTAGAGCGCGGCGGGAAGCCGGATCTCCTCCAGATACTGGTCCAGGTCCGCCCGGGTCCCCTCCTCGCCGCAGAGCGCGACGATGTCCTCCTGCACCTTCTTCTCGATGGCGTCCAGGTCCTCGACGGAGAGCGTGACGCCGTTTTCCTCGGCGAAGCTCATCGTGCCCGCGAGGCTGCGGGCGATGCTCTCGGCGCTGTCGACCGTGAACTCAGCAAAGCTGTGACCCTCCTCGTCGGCCTCGTCCGTCCAGTCGGCGCTCATGCCATACATGGCCATGCTGCTGAAATAGCTCTCCACGGACTGCCCCTGGCGGTAGAGATAATAGAAGTACTCGCTCCACGGCACCTCGTGGCCGGCCACGGTCATCACGATCTCGTCGGGGTCGTGCAGGGCATAGATCGCATCATAGTCCAGCCCGCCGGTCGACGCTGCGGCGGCAGGCGTCGCCGCCGCCGGCGCGGGGGTCGCCGCGGCCGTGACGGTCTTGCGGATCGTGCCGTCCCTGCCCAGCAGAAAACCGAGCACGCCGCTCGCAAGCAGGCAGACGACCAGCAGCAGAACAAACAGTTTCTTCATGTAACTCGTTCCTTTCTCTATAAAAAGGTCCTTTGTTTCGCTTGTATGACTATATCACCGTTTTGCGTCCACGGCAAGCGGGACGGGATAAAAATTCACGAAACGTTCGAACTTTTCGCCCAGTCGGACACAAAGCGGCGCGCCTCGTCGATCACGCGGGCCTTGGACTGGATCCGCAGGCTCAGGCAGGGCTTCGAGCCCGCCTCGACCCGCAGGCGGCCCTTGTACTCCGGGCGGGCGTAGAGCGCGGAGACCCGCGCCATGTCGAAGTCCTCCAGCGTGAAGCGCAGGCTGCCCTGCTTCTGCGCGATGTCCGTCACGCCCGCGCGGCCAGCCTCGCCGCGCAGCAGCGCTACGTGGATCAGCGCGTTCACGCCCGGCGGCGGCTCGCCGAAGCGGTCGATCAGCTCGTCGGTCAGATCGTCCGCCTCCTCCTCGGTCCGGATCAGCGCGATGCGGCGGTAGATGTCCATGCGCTGCTCGGAGGAGGGGATATAGCGCTCGGGGATGTTGGCGGCGACGGCCAGGTCCGCCGAGCACTCGGCGCGCGGCGGCACCGGGATGCCGCGCGCCTCCAGCACGGCCTCCGAGAGGAGTTTCATATACATATCGTAGCCCACGTCGATCATGTGGCCGGATTGCTCCGCGCCGAGGAGGTTGCCCGCGCCGCGGATCTCGAGGTCGCGCATGGCGATCTTGAAGCCGGAGCCGAAGGCCGCGAAGTCCCGGATGGCGCTCAGGCGCTTCTCCGCGATCTCGGTGAGCACCTTGTCGCGCCGGAAGGTCAGGTAGGCCGAGGCGCGGCGGGTCGAGCGGCCCACGCGCCCGCGGATCTGGTGGAGCTGGGCGAGACCCAGCTTGTCCGCGTCCTCGATGATGAGGGTGTTGACGTTCGGGATATCGATGCCGGTCTCGATGATCGTGGTGCAGACCAGCACCTGGACCTGTCCGTTCGCCACGTCGTCCATGACGGAGGCAAGCATGTTCTTGTCCATTTTGCCATGGGCAACGGCCACGGTCACGTCCTTCAGCAGGTCCATGAGCCGCAGGGCCGTGCGGTCGATGTCCTCAATGCGGTTGTGCAGGTAGTAGACCTGCCCGCCGCGCTGGATCTCACGGCGGATCGCGTCGGTGATCACGCCCCAGTCATGCTCCATGACGAAGGTCTGCACGGGAAGGCGGTCCTCCGGCGGCTCCTCGATGCTGGACATGTCGCGGATGCCGGACATGGCCATGTTCAGCGTGCGGGGGATGGGCGTGGCCGAGAGGGTCAGCACGTCCACGCCGCGGCTGAGCTCCTTGATGTGCTCCTTGTGGGTGACGCCGAAGCGCTGCTCCTCGTCCACCACCAGCAGCCCGAGGTCTTTGAACTTCACGTCCCTGCTCAGCAGCCGGTGCGTGCCGATGATGAGGTCGATCTTCCCCTGTGCGAGCTCCGCGAGGGTCCGGCTGCTCTGGCCGGCGGTCTTGAAGCGGCTGAGCACCGCGATGTTCACCGGGAAGCCGAAGAAGCGCTGCAGGGCGGTCTGATAGTGCTGCTGGGCGAGGACGGTGGTCGGCACAAGGATGGCGGCCTGCTTGCCGTCGAGCACGCACTTCATCACCGCGCGCAGGGCCACCTCGGTCTTGCCGAAGCCCACGTCGCCGCAGAGCAGGCGGTCCATCGGCACGGAGGATTCCATGTCGCGCTTGATCTCCGCCGTGCACCGCAGCTGATCGTCCGTCTCGGTGTAGCCGAAGTTCTCCTCAAACTCCCGCTGCCACTCGCTGTCCGGGGCGAAGGCGTAGCCCGGCAGCCGCTGGCGCTGGGCGTAGATCTTGATGAGCCGGTCGGCCATGTCCCGGGCCGAGGCCTTGGCGCGGCTGCGCGTTCGGGCCCACTCCGCCCCGCCCATCTTCGAGAGCTTGACGGGTTTTTCCTCGCCCGCGCCGGTGTACTTGGACACCATGTCGAGCTGAGTCGCGGGGACGTAGAGCGTGTCCGTGCCCGCGTAGTTTAATTTGATATAGTCCTTGTCGAAGCCGTCCACCTGCATGCGGACGATCCCGGCAAACCTGCCGATGCCGTGGTTTTCGTGCACCACG
>JAFXTM010000068.1 GCA_017535865.1 Oscillospiraceae bacterium | reverse complement strand
GGCGTAGGGAAACTCCGCGATGCGCTGTACCGTCTCGTCAAACTCGGCCAGCAGATCGCGGGCGGCTTTTGGCGCGTCCAGTGTGTAGGCAATGTAGCCCAGCGAGTCCATCAAATCGCTCTCTGCCAGCGGCAAATAAACGATCTTATGCACGCTTTTGCTCCTCCGCACCGCTCAGAAACGCACGCGCTTTCGCCATAACATCGGCATGGCTCAAACGCTCTGTCGTGCTGGCCGCCTGCAGCTCCGCCTCACGCAGCTTGTCATAAACCATGCTGTCATAGCGGTTCTGCTCATAGCTCTCCATGCTCATGACAACGATGGAGCCGACGCCGTTCTTGGTCAGGAAGATCGGCTCACCGCTGAGCTGAGCGTCTTTCGTGATCTCAGCGAAATGATTTCTCAGATCGGATACAGGACGAATATTCGGCATCTCGCCACCTCCTTGCTTAGCATTATTATATGCATAATTACGCTAATTGTCAACGACGCATTTTTCATAATCTATTATTTGCTTTATTGTCCCTTTGAACAAAAGTTTCTCTCAGATTGATCTTGCTGTTTTTCTCAAGAAAGAGTACAATTACTACATAATTGAGGCGAGGTGAAAAAATGGCTTATAGAGAGAGAAAGCAAAAATACCAGGCAATATGCGATATGCGAGGTCATCCCCTGATATCTTATGTAACTTCTATTAGGCCGAATTTAAACGCAAATATGGCGGCTGATTCCATCACTCAAATAATTGATCAAATTAACGCCATTCCAAAGGACGTAAACTCAATTGATTTTCTAATCATCAGTAATGGCGGCGATCCAATTACTGCGCTTAGAATAATGAGCCTCTTACGTGAACGCTTTGATAGGATTACCGTTCTTTTACCTTATGTTGCCTATAGTGCAGCAACAATACTATCCCTTGGTGCGGATGAGATTATAATGCACCCTTATTCGAATCTTGGCCCGGTTGATCCCCAACTTACCATTGCTCAGAATACTGATAAAGGTATTAGACAAAACTTTCAATTTAGTTCAGAAGATCTACGCAATTACATTGATTTTATTCGAACTGATGTTGGTATTACCGATCAGCAACACCTTGTTTCAGCTATTTCTCCACTATTGAATGACATTGGTGCAATTTCAATTGGAAGTGCAAAGCGAGGCCAACAATTATCGCTGACATTAAGCGAAAAAATGCTAGGCTGGCATTTTGCCGACAATACAAAGGCAAAAGCAATTGCCAAAGCGCTTAATTCTTCCTACTATCATCACGGATACGCAGTCGGAAGAAAAGAGGCAACAAGTATTGGCCTCCCAATTGTTAATCCTAGCGAGGAGTTAGAGTCTCTTCTGTGGGATATCTGGAAAGACTTTGAATCAGAAATGAGATGCCAAGAGCCGTTTGATGTCATTAAGGAAATAATGCAGAATCCCGCTTCAAATGCTACTATCTCGCAAGCACCCATTGTTAATCTTCCAGTTAATACGCCTCCTCAAATTGCAGAACAAATAATTATCCAACATGCGCAATCGACTCCAGTTACAACCCGTTCTTCACTAAAGCAAAAGGTTTTAATTGCATCCATTGAAAGCATCACAGCAGCAAAAGCAGTATATAATAATATTGATATTATTTACTGGAGAAACCCTGATGTTAGTTTAGGTTTTAATTGCAATGTATTTGCGTCCGGCTGGGTAGATTATGAAGAATGAGGTTTTATCATGAAAACAGATTTTTCCTCAATGAAATATGTGACTAACATTCAATATACAGGCCCTCACTTTATCGTTGTGACAGGCGGCAATAGTTATAATGTTTCTGGACAGATTAGCGATAGTGTTTCTAAAAAGGATTCTCATCTTATTCTTCCAATAGTTAACGAAGAACAAATAGATCAACTTCATTAATAGGCAAAACTGCGTCTTAACTAAGACGCAGTTTTGTTATGGGTCTTAGGGGCCGCCCCCTAACAAGGGCGTTTGTGTTTAACAAATGCCATACTTGCTTAACACGGCTTAACACGGTGCATTTTTCTCCGTTTGTCGCATGAAAGGAAAAACTTGTCTCACGGTGAGACATATATTCGGTTTTCAGACTTCGGGTTTTGGCGCGGAGATTAGCAGTAATGATAGATAGATGGATAGATCCCTCAGTATAATTCTATCAGTTTCTTTCTATCAGTCTTATTAGGGTATAAGTTTTTGGCTTCTTGATGTAAATGTTTTTTACCTCCAGACTTCGGAAAAGCGGAAGTCTAGAAGTTTCCTTTTGGGAAGTCTAGAAGTCCGGTTTAGGCGCAAAATTGCAGGACATAAATCCGATCCGGCTTGCCCTGGCCCTGCTTCTTACGCTCGATCAGTCCGATCCGTTCCAGCTCCGAGAGCAGCTTTCCGGCTGTGACGCGGCTGCAGCCGAAGTCCTCGCAAATCTCCGCAATCGCGTAATACACATACGTCCGGCCCTCCCCGTCCCGCCGGCCGTTCCTGACGGACAGGCTCACGCGGTCGAGCAGCAGGGAGAACAGCAGCTTCCCAGCGGGCGACAGCGGGCGATACTCCCGCCCCTTGACAAGATGCCGGGGAACCCGGTAAAAAGAATAGCCCTCGCTTTGAGGGCGCAAGTCTGTCATAAAACCTCCATAGATGCAACAAGAGCGCAGCCGTGACGCCGCGCTCTTGTTGCTTTTTCCGTATTCTCTCTTCTTGATCGTGACTATGTATTTCGTGTGAGGAAACGCCTGTTTTTCGGTGGATATCATGTGGTAACTGACACATGCGTCACGGCGCCGACCAGCTTGCCGTGCTGCAGGATGGGGCTGCCGCTCATGCCCTGGACGATGCCGCCCGTCCGGGCGCAGAGCTCCGCATCGGTGATCGTGATCACCGCGTGCCTGCCCTCGCCGTCGCGATAGAGGCGGCTGACGACGGCCTGGTATTCCCGCGCCTCATGTCCGCTGATCGTAGAGAGGATCGTGGCCGGTCCCGGCTCCAGCTCGCCCGTCTGCACGATCCGACCGCCTGGCGGCGCGTACATATGGCCGTAAATGCCGTGGTCGGTGTTTTTCTCCACCTCGCCGAGCACGCGCCCCACGTCGCTGCAGCCGCTCAGTTCGCCGGGCGAGCCCGCCGCGCCGGGCACCACGTTCACGATCTCGGCCTCGGTGATCTGCCCGCCGCGCATCGGCAGGGCCCGTCCGTTCTCCACGTCGCTCACGCTGTGCCCGAGCGCACCGAAGGCGCCGGTAGCCGGGTCGCAGAAGGTGACGGTCCCGATGCCGGTGACCCCGTCGCGCAGCCACATGCCCAGCATCCACTGGTGTTCAACGGAGAGCACGGGCTGCACCGTCACCATGATCTCCCTGTCCCGGCGCAGCAGGCAGAGCCGGGCCGCACCGCCGCCGAGCGCGCTGACCGCCGCGATCAGCTCCGCGGCGCTTCCGACGGGCTCGCCGTTCACCGACGTCACGAAATCGCCCTCCCGGACCCCGGCCTCCTCCGCCGGGGAGCAACTGCCCTCCGCAGTCTCGACCGGCCCGACCCCGGCAACCAGCACGCCCTCCGTGCGCAGCTGGATCCCTACGATCTGGCCGCCGACCGCGAGCTCCTGCGCCCAGGCCGCGGCGGGAGCCGCACCGAGCAGGGCGAGGCACAGCAGCGCCGAAATTGCTGATTTTTTCATGCTTTTTCTCCCTCCCGCATGCTTTTCGCACACAAATCCAGTATGCGCGGAAGCAAAAAAAATAACGGCGGCACATTTTGCAAACCAAAAATTTACGGCGAGGAATCGTTTTAATGATGTGGACTCGCCCCTTGCATGCAGACCGCCCGCTCCATCGATCCGGTGGAGCGGGCGGTAAAAAACATTTTAAAATTTTAATGGGGCTTACGGCAGAGAGACGGTCATACGGGATCGGCTCCGGTCGGCTCCGGCAGCTCCTCGTCCTCCAGCACGATCACGTTCACCTTGCGGCTGTATGCGGTGCAGGCGTCGAGAGCGATAACGCCGGGCCCATAGTAGGGACTGAAGTCCGCGTCCGGGCCGAACTCCGAGCCTCTGTTCTCATAGACCGCGTGGCCGTAAGAGCAATGCCAGTGTCCGCACAGGATCGTTTTTTCTGCCTTGCAGGTCCGCGCCGCGTCCATCCCGTTGCACCAGCGCGCCAGCCACCAGGCCTCCGGATCGGCCTCCCGCCAGGCGGGATCGTAGCGAAAGCTGCCGTCCCGGGTACCGCGGCCGGGGATCCACCCGTGGACGAAGAGGTAGTGCGCCGTCTCATAATAGTCGCGAGTCGCCGGAATGATCTGCAGGTAGTACGGCGTCTCCCGTGCCGCCTCGGCAAATTCCAGATGCCGGGTCCGTGCGGAGGCCGGATCGTAGCCGGTCAGCTGCAGCGCGGTCCCATAGGTGCCGTTGCTCACATGGTGCCGGACGGGCAGTCCTTCGTCGATCGTGACCATCTCCTCAAAGAGATCCTCATGGTTCCCGCGGACGAGGATGACGGTGTCCCGCGCCAGCAGATCCAGGATGAACGCCTGCATCTCCGGGGCTTCCCGGCCGCGGTCAAAGAGATCGCCCAGGATGATCAGCCGGTGCGGCTCCGGATCGGTGAAAAATCCCGCATCGTCCAGCGCTTTGGAAAATTCCGTATAAAAGCCGTGCACATCGGCGGCAACATAGTATTTCATAGCGGCATGTCATTTCTTCTTTCGACAGAGTCTTGCCCGAAAGGCTGTTCCGATGTGGATATTATACCATAAAACCCGGGAAAAGAAAACCGCAATTCCGCTGCCGCTCGAAGGCTGCGGGGCTGACCGGCTCCGCGGCGGCGTCTCGAAAACCGCATCAATTTCCCGTGATCGGGAAATACTAACTCCACGCTTGTTTTCGGGGGTGGAGCTTTTTCATGCAGGGAAAGGTCGAGATCTGCGGAGTCAATACGGCGACGCTGCCGGTGCTCAAAAGCGCGGAAACACGCAGTCTGCTGGAGCAGGCCCGCGCCGGGGACGCGGAGGCGCGAAGGAAGCTGATCGAGGGAAATCTGCGGCTGGTTCTCAGCGTGGTACAGCGCTTTGCGGGCCGAGGCGAGAGCATGGACGATCTGTTTCAGGTCGGCTGCATCGGGCTCATCAAAGCCATCGACGCCTTCGATCTGTCGCAGTGCGTGCAGTTTTCCACCTACGGCGTTCCCATGATCGCCGGGGAGCTGCGGCGCTTCCTGCGGGATTACAGCGCGGTGCGCGTCAGCCGCTCGCTGCGCGACACGGCCTACAAGGTGCTGCAGATCAAGGAGAAACTCACCGCCGAGAGCGGCCGCGAGCCGGACACCGACACCATCGCCCGCGCGCTCGACATCCCCCGGCAGGACGTGGTCTTCGCGCTGGAGGCGATCTGCGATCCGGTGAGCCTCTACGAGCCGGTGTACAGCGACGTGGGCGAGAGCGCGACGGTCATGGACCAGATCGGCGATACACGCAGTACGGACGAGCACTGGCTCGAACAGATCGCGCTCGAGGAGGCGATGAGCCGTCTGAACGAGAGGGAGAAGCGCATCCTCGCGCTACGCTATTACGACGGACGCACGCAGATGGAGGTGGCAAAGGCCGTGGGCATCTCGCAGGCCCAGGTCTCGCGCCTCGAAAAGAACGCGATCCGACAGATCAAAAAGAACATGACAGCATAAAACGGAGCCCGTAAATCCTTTACGGGCTCTGTAGACATCTATGGGATCTTAGGCGGCCGCCTTTTTTCGACCGAGGAAGAACTGCAGGACGATCACGGCGGCCATCAGGACGACGCCGACCACGTCGGTCATCGGAGTCGGGTCCATCATCAGCAGACCGCCCGCGGCCAGCAGGACGCGCAGAACGGGATGGATGGGACGGAAGAGATAGCCGTTGAGACCGGCGGCCACGCCGAAGATGCCGAGGATCGAGGTCACCACCACAAGCACGACCTGCAGCGTTGTGGTGTCGACCAGGAGCATCGCCGGGTTCATCGCGAAGATGTAGGGTACGATGAAGGCGCCGATGGCGAGCTTCGAGGCGTTGAAAGCGGTCTTCATGGGCGGCGCCTTGGCGATGGCGGAGCCGGCATAGGCGGCCAGGGCCACGGGCGGTGTGATGTCGGCCACGATGCCGAAGTAGAACACGAAGAAGTGGGCGGCCACCTGCGGCACGCCGATGGTGATGAGGATCGGCGCACAGGTGGAGGCCATGATGCAGTAATTGGCGGTGGTAGGGACGCCCATGCCGAGCACGATGCAGCAGAGCATGGTCAGCAGCAGGGCGATCATGATATGACCCCGGGAGATCGTGACGACGGCGGTGATGAGCTTGGAGGCGAGGCCCGTCGAGGTTACGGAGCCGGCCACGAGACCGGCCATGGCGCAGGCCACGGCGACGGTGATGCAGCTCTTGGCACCGGCCTCGAGCGCGTCGAAGAATTTGCCAAAAGTCAGGTTGTCGCTCCTGTCCTGGCTTTTGGTGGCGATGGTGACCAGATTGTTGTAAAGCCCGACAAGGATCGTGATGCCGATGGCGACAGCGGCGGAAAACTGCATCGTATGCGTGTTGGTGGCGACGAGCCAGACCAGTACGACAAGCGGCAGCAGCAGGTAAACCTTCGGCAGAAGCTGACGGAGCTTCGGCAGCTCCTCCTTGGGGATGCCCCGCAGGCCGAGCTTGCGCGCCTCGAGATGCACGGCGATGTAGATCCCCGCGAAGTACAGCACGGCCGGGAGGATCGCCTTCAGCGCGACCTGCCCATAGGGGATGCCCATGTACTCGGCCATCAGGAAGGCGGCGGCGCCCATGATGGGCGGCATGATCTGCCCGCCGGTGGAGGCGGCGGCCTCGACGGCGCCGGCAAACTCCGGCTTGTAGCCGGTGCGCTTCATCATCGGGATCGTGACAGAGCCGGTGGTCACGGTGTTGCCGACCGAGGAGCCGGACACCATACCGCAGAGCGCCGAGGAGATGACCGCTACCTTCGCGGGCCCGCCCGCCGAAGCACCGGCGATGGAGTTGGCCAGACTGATGAAGAAGGCCGAGATGCCTGTTCGTTCCAGAAATGCGCCGAAAATGATGAACACCACAATGTACTTGGCACAGACGTTGATGGGTGTGCCCATGATGCCGGTGGTGGTATAGAACAGATCGTAGATCACCTTGCCGAAACGGACGTTGGCGAAGGCATAGGTCAGCAGGACGCCGACCACACAGAGGATCGGGATGCCGACACAGCGGCGGCAGAGCTCCATATACGCGAGGATCGCGACAATGGCCATGGCGACCATCTTCGGATCACGCGTGACGCGGGAAGCCAGCTTGATGATGGAGTGCGCGTGCAGTGCACAGTAGAAGAAAGGGATCGCGCCCAGAATAAGGAGCACGATGTCATACCAGGGGATGTAGTTGGGGCGTACGTGCTTTTTGTTGATGGGGTAATTGAGATACCCGATGATGAGGATGAGGCCGAGGAAGAGGTTGAGCTTCTCCTCGGGCATCATGGTGCTGAAGAGCGTGACCCAGATGCAGTATACGGAGAAAGCTGCACAGATATAGCGGATGACCTTTGCCGGTACGCCCTCCCAGATCCGGACGTTGGATTCCCGGTCGTACTTTTTCATCAATTCTTCCGCGCTGAGATTCTCGCTGTCAGCGTTTTTTTTCTTCCAGGCCATGATGCTTGCCCTCCTTTCTTTGCGATTTTTACACACGATAAGAACATCACGCGGCCCGCATCCGTCACGGGATGCGGGCCGTGGAATGCTTTCACAGCCTTGCGGAGAGAGAATTACGCAGCGGGGACCTCAATGCCCTTGTCGGCAAAGTACTGGACGGCGCCGGGGTGATAGGGCACGCCCACCAGGGAGGAGGCGAACTCGAGGCTCAGCTCGTTGGCCTTGTCGTGTACCTTGGCGAGATCCTCCAGGTTCTCGAACACGCCGCAGAGGAAGTTGTAGACGTCGACGTCGGCTACGTCGTTGGAGGCGAGGACCACGGCGCCGATGGCGACCGTGACGGCGTCCTCAGGCATACCGTAGGTCTCGGCGGGGATCACGGCCTTGGAATAGAAGGGAGAGCTCTCCAGCAGAGCATCGATGTGCTCGTCGTCCAGGCTCACCAAGTAGACCTGATTGGTGGCGGAGAGGGAGGTGACGGCGGTGGTGGGAGCGCCTGCGACGACGAAGGCGGCGTCGATCTGGCCGTCCTGCAGGGACTCTACGCTGTCAGCGAAGGACTGATAGGTGGGCTTGATGTCCTCCTCGGTCAACCCGTAGGCGCCGAGCAGGTCGATGGCGTTGAAGTACACGCCGGAGCCGGCGGCGCCGATGGAGACGGCCTTGCCGGCCAGATCCGCGACGGTCTTGATGTCGGGATTCAGGGTGACGATTTGAACCTGCTCCATGTACAGCGGGGCGACGATGGAGAAGCTCTGAATGGCGCCGAGATCCGCAAAGGTACGGGTGCCCTCATAGGCGTAAGCCAGCACGTCGGACTGGGAGAAGCCGAGCTGAGCGTCGCCCACATCCAGCGCGTCGATGTTCGCGGCGGAACCGCCGGAGGTGATCGCGGTGACGCTGGTGCTGGTGACCTCGCTCACCTTCTGGGCCAGGACGCTGCCGAAGCCGTAGTAGGTGCCGGCCTCGCCGCCGGTGGTAAAGGTCAGCTTGCTTCCGCCGTCCTTGGGGGCCACGGCGTCATCGGCGCAGGCAACGGCGCCCAGAGCCAGGACCAGGCACAGGGCCAGGACAAGAGCTAAGATCTTTTTCATGGTGATATCCTCCTTTAATGTATCCATGTATACAATTATTCACGGATAAGTACAGTGCTTACTATACACGAAAACGCGCAGCTTTGCAAGAGTAAATCGCTGAACCGGCATAAAAAATTTTTACCATCCTCTCCGTGCCGGGAAAAAGAGGCCGAAAACAAGAAAAACCTTGCCAAAGCGCGCCGTTCGCGCCATAATAAAACAGAATAAGATCTCATCCCAGGAACGGAAGGTACGCCATGATCTGCAGACTGATCGCGTTCGACCTGGACGGAACGCTGCTCGACAACAAGAAACGGATCCCGGAGGAGAATCTCCGCGCGCTGGAGGCGGCGGCGGAGCGGGGCGTGCTGCTCGTCCCGGCGACGGGTCGCATCCTGCGCGGCATCCCGCCCGCGCTGCGGGAGCTCCCCTTTCTCCGCTATTACATCCTCTCCAACGGCGCGACGGTCTACGACACCGCGGAGGAGCGCACGCTCTGCCGCGGGGATATCCCGCTCGACCTCGCGCTGCGCGTCATGGACTATCTGGACACGCTCCCGGTGCTCTACGACTGCTATCAGAACGACGTCGGCTGGATGAGCCGGGCCATGTACGAACAGGCGCCTCCGTATTTCGTGAACGAGCCGTTCATGCTGGACATGATCGAGCGCCTCCGCATCCGGGTGCCGGATCTGAAGGAGACGCTGCGCGAACACGACGAGCCCGTGCAGAAGATCTCGGTCTTCTTCCGGCCCGGGGACCGGGAGCGGCGGCGCTGGCATCTGGCGCATTTTTCCGAGCTGTTCCCGGAGCTGAGCGCTTCCACGTCCATCAGCAACAATATTGAGCTCAACAGCGTCCGTGCCGGGAAGGGAAACGGGCTGCTGGCCCTCTGCGGGGCGCTCGGCGTCGCGCCGGAGGACTGCATGAGCTTCGGGGATGAGAGCAACGACATCTCCATGCTGCGCGCGGCGGGGCGCGGCGTCGCAATGGGCAATGCGAGCGAGGAGGTCAAGACGGCGGCGGACGCCGTGTGCGAGAGCAACGAGGACAGCGGCGTGGGGAAGGAGATCCGCCGGGTCCTGGGCCTGGCGTGAAAAAGCGAACGAAGCTTTCCCCGCTTACGGTTGAAACCGGGGCGTTTTTCGTGTACACTGTAGATAACGAGAAACTGCGGAGGAAAAGAGATATGCGGATTCGCAAGATCGTGATCACCGGAGGCCCCAGCGCCGGCAAAACGACCGGCCTGACCTGGATCCAGAACGCCTTCAGCAAGCTCGGCTATACCGTGCTCTTCGTGCCCGAGACCGCGACGGAACTCATCTCCGGGGGCGTCGCGCCCTGGACCTGCGGGACGAATCTGGACTATCAGAAGGGGCAGATGCGCCTGCAGCTGGAGAAAGAAAAGGTCTTTGAGCGGGCTGCGCGCAGCATGAACGCCGAAAAGATCCTGCTGGTGTGCGACCGCGGGGCCATGGACAACCGGGCCTATATGGACGAAGGGGAATTTGCCGCGGTGCTGGCGGACGTCGGGATGACGGAGAAGCAGCTCGTTGAGAGCTACGGCGCCGTCTTCCACATGGTGACGGCCGCCAAGGGCGCGGAGGAGTTCTATACCTTCGAGAACAACGCCGCCCGTTACGAGAGCGTCAAGGAGGCGCAGGACCTGGACGACCGGCTGATCAAGGCCTGGTCGGGGCATCCCTATCACCGCGTCATCGGCAACGACCGCGATTTCAGCGCGAAGCTCCAGCGCCTGATCGCGGAGATCCGCAGCTTTCTGGGCGAACCGGATCTGCTGGGGATCAAGCGCCGCTATCTGATCGAATACCCGGACATCGGCCTGCTGGAGAGTCTGCCCGGCTGCCGGAAGGCGGAGATGGTCCAGACCTGGCTGCTCTCGCGGCGGGGCGAGGAGCAGCGGCTGCGGGAGCGCCGGGAAAAGGAGAGCTCGTACTATTACAGGAGCTACAAGCGCCCCGCGCCGGACGGCACGCAGATCGAGGTCGAGGAGCCGCTGACGAGGGAGGAGTACGGCGATCTGCTGCTCGAGGCCGACCCCGCAAAGCGGCCGCTGCGCAAGACGCGCTACGGCCTAACCTACGACGGCCGGTATTTTGAGCTCGACGTCTACCCGTTCTGGCAGGACAAGGCGCTGCTGAATCACGAGCTGCGCACGGAGGACGAGGAGATCTGCTTCCCGCCGGAACTGAAGCTGCTGCGGGACGTCACCGGGGACGCAAATTATAAAAGCTCGGCCCTCGTACTGCTGGCCTGAGCGAAAATATGAAAACAGCGGGAAGCCGGACGGCTTCCCGCTGTCGTGTTTTGCGGTCTGTTATTTGGCGAGGAACAGTGTGCCTTCGACGCTGACAAGTTCAATATCGCGGTAGACGACCTGATAGTACTTGGCCTTGAGGTCCGGCTCGGCAAACCCGGAGGACCAGCCCTTGTACGTCGGGTGTTTGAACCAGAAGCCGTCTCCGGACAGGTAATAGGAGTAGTAGATCTCGCTGACCTGAACATCCACCTTCGGCTCAAACCAGTCGAGCTTTTTCACCGCCTTCTTGACGTCGGAATCGCTCTTGCCGGACAGGGTGACTTCCCCCGTCTCCCAGTCGATCTTGGCGCGGTACAGGTCTTTCTTCGCTGTGATGCCGACGGTGAGGGTGCTGTTCTCCCAGTCCAGACGGTTGACGAAATCTTCTTTGAGCTTGAGAGCAAGCCAGCCCGGATAGATCTGCTTGATCGAGCCGTCTGAGTTCCGTTCGATGCTCGGTTCCTCGGTTGCAATCTCAAAGTAATCGAAGAAATTCTCTGCGGTGAGGGTGATCTCCTCGAACTCTGTGGCTGGCATCATGCTCGTGACCGTCTCCAGAGCGGCGTTGAAGTCTTCCGCCTCAAGCAGGGCGATCAGATCGGCGTACTTTGTGTACAGCGCTTCCTCCTCCTCGGTGAGGGCGGCGGCGCTCGGCGCGAACACGCACAGCGAGCAGACAAGCGCGATGAGCAGGATAAACGCGGTCAGTTTTTTCATGCTGGTATCCTTCCTTTCAAAAAATATAATGTGCGAACGAGTATCTCTGCCCCCTATACTATAAAAGCGAAAAGCATTTGTCAATGGGCTGAGCATCCCCGCCATGGGAAAAAAGCAGGAACTCCTTCGCGGATATTGATTGTCGTCACAAAGATGCTGACGAAACACGACCAAATGTGCTATTATCCAATTGACAAAAGTTGTCAAAAATACACAAAGGAAAAGGAGCCTTCTAAAAATGAAACGGGTTCTTTCTGCGATTCTCATACTGGTGATCGTTTCGAGTCTCTCTGTGAGCTGTTTCGCCGACGGCAAGAAATTTGACTATAAGGGGATCCTGGGTGAGCTCAAGGGGTATGAGTACAACAAATTTGATAAGTACTGGTCCTATTACAAAGCCTATGTCGAAAAGTACTCGGACGCCAACGTCGTGATCGGTATGGAGGCGTGGGGTGTCGATGGGGGAAGCAATCTGGATTATACGCAGCTGTATATCAAGATCCTCAATAAGAGCGGGGACGTAATGTACATCCCGGAATCCATTGATTTCCTTATCGGCGACGATATGTATTCGTATGAAGAACTGATCAAGGGCACAGATTCCGGTTACGTCTATCTCGGGGAACAGGGGAATATCCTGATCAAAGCGCTGGCCAACTGCGACCCGAAGGAGGTTGCGATCCGCATCGGCTGGGGGACCGGCTCCATCAATATCGACCCGGATGCGGATGATTTGAAATCCACGCTGAGAAAGTTCTGCCGCACATATACGAAGAACAACATCTGGGACTACTGCGATGACCCGGATTGGGTGAACGAATGGGAGGAGTATTTCCCGCTTACCGTAAACGGTGAGCCGGCCAAAGTCGCCTGAGGAAACATGCCTGAATAAATGCAGTGCCGCGGGAGCTGAGCTTCCCGCGGCGCTTTATATTCTTTTATATTTGAACTGGCTGTTCAGCTCCGCGCGCGCATGACGGCCTTCATGCGCTGGCTGTGGTCGAGAATGCTCTTGCGCAGCCGGAGGCTCTTCGGCGTGACCTCCAGCAGCTCGTCGTCCGCCAGAAACTCCAGGCACTGCTCCAGGCTCAGGATTTTCGGCGGGACGAGGCGCAGGGCCTCGTCGGAGCCGGAGGCGCGGGTGTTGGTCAGGTGCTTGGTGCGGCAGACGTTCACCGGCACGTCCTCGGACTTGGGGCAGACGCTCACCACCATGCCGGCGTAGACCTTCGTGCCGGGGGTGATGAACATCGCGCCGCGCTCCTGCGCGTTCCAGATGCCGTAAGCCACGGCCTCGCCCGTCTCAAAGGCGATCAGCGAGCCGGTGCTGCGGCGCGCGATGTCGCCCTTGTAGGGCTCGTAGCGCTCGAAGACAGAGGCCAGGATGCCCTCGCCCTTGGTGTCGGTCAGAAACTCGTTGCGGTAGCCGAAGAGGCCGCGGGAGGGGACCAGGAACTCGAGCTTCATGCGGCTGCCCACCGGGGTCATCTCAAGGAACTCACCCTTGCGCGCGCCGAGCTTCTCCATCACGGAGCCCATCGCGTCCTGCGGCACGTCCACCACGACGCGCTCGACCGGTTCGCACTTCCTGCCGTCGATCGTCTGATACAGCACGCGCGGAGGCGAGACCTGGAACTCGTAGCCCTCGCGGCGCATGGTCTCGATCAGGATGGACAGGCTCATCTCGCCGCGGCCGGCGACGTTGAAGCTGTCGGTGCTGTCGGGGACGTCGCTCACGCGCAGGGACACGTCCTTGAGCGTCTCACGGAAGAGGCGGTCGCGGATCTGGCGGGAGGTCACGAACTTGCCCTCGCGCCCGGCGAAGGGGCTGTCGTTGACGGAGAAGGTCATCTCCAGCGTGGGAGCGCCGATCTTGACGAAGGGCAGGGGCTCGGCGAAGCCGCGGGCGCAGACCGTATCGCCGATGGTGATCTCGCCGATGCCGCTCATGGCGATGATGTTGCCGGCCCCGGCCTCGGTCACGGGGACGCGGCTGAGCCCGTCGAACTGATAGAGGCTCACGGCCTTGGCCTTCATGGTCGGCGCGTCGGGATCGTGGTAGTTGCAGACCTCGATCTCCTGGTTCTGGCGAACCACGCCGCGCTCGATGCGGCCGATGGCGATGCGGCCGACGTACTCGTTGTAGTCGATGCTGCTCACCAGCATCTGG
>JAFXTM010000067.1 GCA_017535865.1 Oscillospiraceae bacterium | reverse complement strand
GGACCCCACCAAGGTGGATCGCTCGGCCGCCTACGCCGCCCGCTGGGCCGCAAAGAACGTCGTCGCCGCCGGGCTCGCGAAGCGCTGCCAGATCGAGCTGGCCTATGCGATCGGCGTGGCCAGGCCCGTCTCCGTGCTGGTCGAGACCTTCGGGACCGGGACCGTTTCAGAGGAGACGCTCTCCCGCGCCGTGCAGGAGGTCTTCGACTTCACCCCCGCCGCCATTATACGTGATCTCGGGCTTCGCCGCCCGATCTACCGCGCGCTGGCCGCTTACGGCCACATGGGCCGCGAGGATCTCGGCGTGCGCTGGGAGGACACAGACAGGGTCGAGGCGCTCCGCGCCGCGGCCGGCGTCTGAACGGCGTGCATTCACCGCCGCTTTTTCCGAGTGTCCTGCAGACCCAAGGGTCCCGGTCTCTGTCTGAGCCCGGCGTCGTAAGCTCCTTAAAAATGCCGGACGGGAACTTTTCCCGTCCGGCCGCGTCACATTTACAGGAAGGGGGCCGAGCGCCTCCCGAGGCTGTCCGTACAAGCAAGACGGGCTCCGGCGGACCTGCGCTGCCGGGACCTGTCGGCGGCGGTGAAGATAGCGTAATTCCTGCCATCGCGCGGGGAGAGCAGCGAGTCGCTGTTCTGTTTTTTAAGCCCGACACCCGAATCTGCTTCGCAATTCGGCACTGAAGAATAAAGGTGTCTTCACCGCCCTTTTTGAAAGGAGACACGCGCTGTGCGCTGGTATCCCTCCGGAAAACTGAATTTCACGGCGGCGGACCTTGCCGTCCTCAGTCATCCGGCCTTTGCTTCGAAGCCCTGGGCCGGGGCGGGCGCATGGCTCCGTGCCGATCCCGCCTATCCGCCGATCCCGTCGGCGCTTGTTTTTTCTCTTCTGGCCGGCCCGCGGGAATCCCGGCCGGAGCGGATGTGGAAGCAATACCGGAAGCTGCTTGAGATCGCGAACGATCCGGCGCAGTATTACGTCTCGCATGAGATCGTGCAGCACAGAAAGCCGCGGACGATCTCAGCCCCCTTTTACGAGCTTGCGCAATACCAGCGCTGGATCCTGAAAAACATTCTGGAACGCGCGCCGACCACCGACTTTGCCTTTGCCTACAAGAAGGGTCTCACGCTCGCAGACAATGCCCGGGTCCATCTTGGCCGCAGCGTGATAGTCAAACTCGATCTGGTCCATTTTTTCGACTCCATCACGTTCGGCATGGTCTACGAGGTCTTTGCCGGGCAGCTGCGTTACCCGCAGGAGACCGCCGTGCTGCTGGCCAATCTCTGCTGCCTGAACGGCCGGCTGCCGCAGGGTGCCTGTACGAGCCCGTATCTCTCGAATCTGTGCTTTGCGAAAGCGGACGGCGAGCTCGCCGGATACTGTCGGGAGAAGGGCCTGGCCTACTCGCGCTACAGCGACGACCTGACCTTTTCGGGGGATCGGATCGACGTGAAAGAGCTGATCGCTTTCGTCCGGGAGACCGTGAAAAAGTACGGTTTCTCGCTGAATTACCGGAAGATCCATGTGGACGGGAAGGGCCGGAGGCACCGGGTCACCGGGATCGTGTGCAACGAAAAGCTCAACGCGGGCGCGGATTATCGCCGGAAGGTCCGGCAGGAGATCTACTACCTCCGGAAATACGGGGCCGCCGACCACCTGCGGCGCCGGAACGATCCCGCCTATCGGAACGCGGACGGCACGCCCTGCGTCGAGCGCTATTACGCCGCTCTGCTGGGACGGATCTCGTTCATTCTTCAGGTCGATCCGGAGCAGGAGGAGTTCTGGAGCTACCGGGATTATGTCCGGGATCTGATGCTGCGGGCGGCGGAATGACCGCCGCGGAGGAACCGGCGAAAAGCCGGAGGAGCTTTTATGAAAACATATTCCAAAGCGGAGGAGACGCTGCTCTCCTCGTTCATCCGCCTGTCGGACGTCGAAAACGGCTTCCGCTGGAAAGACCTTCTGAACTCTCTGCTTAAGCTCTTTGCCGTGTTGTTCGTAAGCGCCGAGCATCTCTACCGGCGCGGGCGGGACATGGAGCTGCAGGTCCTGTACGGCCCGCCTTCCTTCTTCGACGGAGACTGAGTGCAAAGAAAAAACCCGCCGGATGGCGGGTTTTTTCTTTGGCGGAGATGGAGAGATTCGAATTATGGGAAACGTGTAAAATGAGGAAATACCATTTTCAAGAAACCGCATGAATGCTGGGTTTTATAAATGCTCCGAAAAATTTGTAAAACAAAAATAAACCGCTAAGCAGAAAACTAAGCAGAAAACTTTTGCGCCAATCAGTCCGTTATATCGGACAGTAGATTAGTTCCTTTTAACTCGCGCGCGTGTGAAATCTACGCATGGTTTATATAGAATTATGTAAATCTTTGTGCGTATCTTCTGGAATGAAAACGGATACCTGGTGTTTGCATCTTCTCCAGAACAGAAGTTGGCAGGCCAGTGTTCAATTCATGTTCTCAGCTCCAAAGGGGAGATACCCATTATCAAAGCGCGGGTTTGCCGCGCCGCAGGCCCGCAAGCATACAGATTGCGGCTGTGCCCATCCCACAAAACAGCGGATCGAGGGATAACCCGAGAATCTTGGCAAGTAACACGGCGATTGGTCCGCACAAAATGGCTGCTAATGCGAGACGGGGATGGATACGCCCCGGGAGAAACAGCGCACAAGAGATCGGCAAAAAGACGCCCGCCGAGCGAAGCCCCATAGACAGAAAGCCAAAATCGTTTATAATAGCCTGCGGCACGAATGCGGCTGTCAGCGCTGCCGCTCCCAAAACAAGCAACAGGATGATTCGTGTGCGGCGGAGCTTTTCCGGCCCGCTGAAAGCACGGGAGGAAAAGCGGAAATAGAGGTCACGCGCCAAAATAGTCGCTGTGCCGAGGGAGAGTCCCGCCCCCCCGGCGACGTTGGTGATCAGCAATGTACCAAGTGTGATACCGCTGAGGAGAGGCGGCATGAAATGGATGATGAACATCGGGAAAACCTGCGCACTTGAACTGAGAATCAACGTCGACTCCGGCAATGTGCTTCCCATGGCGAGCAACGCGGTTGCCTCCTCCGTGGTCAGGCAGCGTGTGCGCATGAAGAGACCGACAAATGTACAGGCAAGACCTATGGGCGGCGTAAGCAGCGCCGCGATCATGGCCGCCTTTCGGGCAACGCTGTCACTCTTTGCGCTCCAGATCGCCTGGGCGTAGGTCTGCGTTGAGACGATCCCGAGCGTCAGGGAGAGCACGGAACCGACATCCGTGTTAATGCCGCGAGCCACAGGATTAAAAAAGCGGGCACGGAGAGCCTCAGATCCGTCAATGTTCAGGAGTGCCCCAAGCGGCTGCCCCACCAGTGTGTCCGAGAGCGCCGGCATGAGTGAGCCGCCGACATACGTTGCCACTATACAAGCAGCGATACTCGAGACGTAGAGCAAAATGAGCTTAACGATCCCACCGAGCCCGGTGCCAAGAGAGCCGCCGGTTACGACGTATAAAGCCATCACAGAGGCGGCAAGCAACGCAGCGGGCAGGGTCCCGATTGAAAACACGGAAATCAGAAGTGCGACAGAAGACAGAATCTGGGCAATGACACTTAGGAATATTCCAATGGATGTAAAGAGGGATCCAATTGTCTCGGCGCTCTTTCCATACTCTGTGGCAACGACTTCCATCAGCGTCAGCGAGCCTCTGCGGCACAGCGGGGCGGCATAACCAAGGCCCAGGATCGCGCAACCGATTGCGCAACCAAATGTGAACCAGATCGCAGACAGCCCGTACCGAAAAGCGAGCTGAGCAGTTCCGACGGTGGCTTGGCCGCTTACGAGGCTTCCCATAATCGACCCGACCACAACCCAGCAGCCGCAGCGGCCAGATGCATTAATGAAATCATCTGCACTGCGTACACGGCGGCTGCCGAGCAGCCCGGCACAAAGAATCAACGCGACGGTAAGTGCAATTCCCAGAATCTGGAACGCTCCAATGCTCATGGCTTGTTTTCCCTCCACAGGCAGGAAAAGGTATGCGCTATTAGGCGCATACCTTTCATTCTGCTTTCATTCAACCTTCAGGCCTTGCGCTTACAGATCTCTGCAATGATTGCGGGAACAACCTTGCGGTAATCAGCCACAACCCCATACTGAGAGATCCCAAAAATCGGCGCGTCGGGGTTGTGGTTGATGCTGATAATGCAAGCGGCATTCTGCATGCCCACTTGATACTGCACAGACCCCGAGATGCCGACGTTGAGGATGTAAGCAGGCTTGACGGTTGTGCCAGACTGTCCGATCTGTTTCTCATGGGGCAGCCAGCCCTGATCCACCGGCGGACGGGATGAGGCAAGCTGTCCGTGCAGCAGCCGGGCAAGCTCGTCAAGCATGGCAAAATCGGTTTCATGCTTGATTCCGCGACCGCCGCTTACCAGCAGCGCGGCGCGGTCAATGGGCTGTGTGCCCTCCGGCTTAGGCGCACAGGCGAGGACCTCATAGTCCCCATCGCCAGCTACTTCGACCGTCTCGGTAACGATTTCGCCGCGACGCGTGGAATCGGGGGGTAGCGGGTCAAAGATTTGGGGACGGACCGTTGCCATTTGTGGCCGCTTCTCCAAAATAACAATGTGAGCGAGGATTTTCCCGCCGTACGCGGGTGTGGCTTGGAAGAACACGCCGTCCTCATCATAGCCGAGGTCGATCGCGTCAGCCGTGAGACCTGTTTGCAAAGCGACCATCATACGCGGGGCAAGATCGCGGCCTTGGCTGGTCGCACCATAGAGCAAGATCGAGGGTTTATACCGTTCAACCAACTGTGTCAGAGCTTGCTGATAGGGGCGGGCGCTGTAGACAGAGAGAGCCTCATGCTCAGCGATGAGCACCCTCTCCGCGCCGCGCGCGATTAGTTCGTCTGCGAGGCCGCTGACACCGCTGCCGAGTAATACAGCTGTGATTGTTTCGTCCGTGACGGACTTGAGCTCCTGCGCTTTGGAGAGCAACTCAAAGACAACCGGGTTTAAGACTCCCTGTCGCTGCTCGGCGAAGATCCAGATGCCGCTGTAATTCTCTTTCATTGTCGTTGTCCCTCCTTACAGCGCGTGTTCCCGCTCCAGCATGTCCACAAACTGCACGGCGATTTCGGCAGGTGAACCCTCAAAATAGCGGGTATCGGTGTTTCCTTTGGGCGGCTCGAATACGGTCTTGGTGGAAGAGGGTGAACCGGGAATTCCAGTCAAGCGCGTATCGGCGCCAAGATCAGCTGCATTCCAAACATAACGCGGTTTTTTGAGCGCTTTCATAATATTTTTGGGCGTAGGATATTCGGGCTCGTTGATGGTATCGCAGACGGTGACGGCCGTGGGGAGTTTCGCACGGACCGTTTCGATCCGATCCTCTATCTCCCGCGTGCAAACGACCCAACCATCCCGCACATCGAGGCTGGTAGCGAGGGTGATTTGCGGAATGCCCAGCCAGGCTGCCGTTGCCGGACCGGTCTGTGCGGTGTCGCCGTCCGTGGCATGTCTGCCAAAGAGCAGCAAATCATAGTCGCCGATCTTTTCCGCGGCCTTGGCAAGGGTATAACTGGTCGCCAGAGTATCCGCCCCGCCGAAAGCGCGATCAGAGAGAAGGCAGGATTCGTCGCAGCCCAAAGCCAGCGCTTTCTTTAGAACCGCATCGGCTTGGGGCGGACCCATGCTGATCGCAACCACCGTCGCACCATAGCGCGCTTTAAGCTGCATGGCGCACTCAATTGCGTTGGCATCGAGCGGGTTGAGAATGCTCTTTACGCCCTCCCGCTGGAGGTTGCCTGTCCGGGGATCTAGTTTGACGTCTTCTGTGTCCGGGACCTGCTTGATAAATACGAGTATCTTCATATTTTCATTCCTCTTTTCATTTGCCGAGCACAGTGCCGCCAATGACCATGCGAAGGATCTCACTGGTACCTTCGCCAATCTCCAGGAGCTTGGAATCGCGCACAAACCGCTCCACATCGAACTCTTTGCTATAGCCATTACCGCCATGAATCTGCAGACACTCGAGGCAAATCTGTGTGCAGCGCGTGGAGCAGAACAGCTTCGCTTCTGCAGCCTCGAGGGTATGGCGTTTACCGGAAGCCTTGACTTCAGCCGCGTTGTAGGTCATCATCTGCATCGCGGTGAGATCGGTAGCCATATCGGCGAATTTGAACTGGATGGCTTGATGCTTGGCGATAGGCTTGCCGAAGGTGATACGCTCGTTGGCGTAGGCCTTGGCGAGCTCAAAAGCGTGTTCTGCCAAACCGCAAGAGATGGCGGCCACACTGATACGACCTCCGTCGAGACCCTGCATGGCGATCTTGAAGCCCATACCCTCGCTCGAGAGGAGCGCATCGGGTGGCAGACGCATCGCGTCGAAGGACAGTTCGCAGGTGCTTGAGCCGCGCATTCCCATTTTTTCCTCGTGTTTGCCAATGATAAGCCCCTCGGTCTCCTTGGGTACGATAAAGGCAGAAATGCCCTTTGCTCCTTTACTGCGGTCAGTGATGGCCATCAGGATATAATAGTCGGCAACGCCGGAATTGGTAATCCAGGATTTGCCGCCATTGAGGACCCACCAGCCGTCGGCATCTTTGACTGCGGTAGTCTGGATACGCGCAGCATCGGAACCTGCGCTTGCTTCGGTAAGGCCAAAAGCAAAAATCTTGCCCTCTGCGGCGAGCGGCAGGTACTTGTCCTTTTGTGTCTGTGTGCCGTGATGCAAGATCATGTCCGAAGCGACCCAGCTGATATCCAGAGCAAGTGCAAGACTCGCGCTGCCTTTAGAGAGCTCATGGATGACAATCGTGCTCGTGACCGCATCGCAGCCTGCCCCGCCGTATTCTTCAGGGAAGTGCACGCCGGTGAGGCCTGTTGTACACAGTCGGTCGTAGAGCGCCCGATCGAAACCGTTCTCATCCATCCATTTGTCTCGCGGAGCAACTTCTTTTTCAGTGAACTCGCGGACCATATCTCGGATCATGAGTTGTTCTTCTGTAAATCTCATAAGCATATGCATGTTTCTCCTATTCCGAACGGAGCGGACGCACACAAACGTCCGCTCCGTATCTTTGGGATGTGATCAGGCCGCGTAGAAGAGCAACGAAGCCAAGACAGTGAAGGGAATCAGAATAATTACGAGAGGCAGGCCAACCAGCATGTAGTCTTTCGGGCGGTAACCGCCGGCGAGGGAAACGGTCATGCAGGGGCTGCCGATAGGCGTGGTGACGGCGTTGTTGACCATGACCAGCGCGGGAATGACGACGGCTAGCGGACTCACGCCGATTCCCTGGGCCAGCGCGATGCAGATGGGCGTGAACATAGCATTCGTAGCCGTGTTGGACATGAGCTGTGTCAACAGGCCGCCGATGACTGCAACGCAGAGGATGATGGTCGTGTAGTTGGCATTGGCGCCTAACAGACCGAGGATACCGTTGGCGACCCATTTACCGGTCCCGGAAGAATTGACGGCACCCGCGACAACCAGGCAGAAGTTCAGGTTCCACATCGTGTTCCAGTCGACGTTTTTGAGAGAGGGAACAACCTTGATCACACCCGTGATCCAGAGGATGACACAACCGATGAAGGTGATAACCTGGTTGTCCGCGACTTTAAGGATGAAACAGATGATGGATGCAATCAACACACCGATCGCAACGAGCTGCTTCCAGAGCGGGACATTTTTATATTCATCGTTTGCCTGAACCTCCTCCGTTTTGGCGAGAGGATCGTCGAAATCACAGGTCTTGACGAGAATGTTGTAACCGATGGTGGCGAAGTAGATTGCCGTGATAACAACAAGGACAAACGTCAGCGGAGCGCAGGAGAAAAAGCCCATGGTCTCGACTCCGGCGCTCTCCAGAGCACCCTGCGCGGCCAGATTCGGCGCGCCGCCGATCAGGGAGATGGATTCACCAACGGTTGCCTCGACCGCAACGCCCATCAGCAGGTACTTGGGATGCAGCCGACCGCTGGATTTGATTGCGGCGCCTGCGATAACAGGAATCATCATCATAACGAGGGCCGTATTGGAGATAAAGCCGGTGACGACACCAGAGAACATACAGGTGACAAAAACAGCAATGCGCTCCTTTTCCACGACCTTGCCGCGGAAGATTTTGGCGGCAGCCATGTCGACCAAGCCCGTGACCTCCAGGGCGTAGACCTCAATTGACATGCCGATAAGGAAGATGATGGTACTGCCGCCGAAGTTGGAATACAGTTTGGCAGGCTCAACCACGCCGGCAAGCCAGAGCGCGATGCCGGCAAGCGTCATGGTGACGGCCAGCGGAAATTTATTGAGCATCATTACGACGAACATTACGCCGATAATGATCAAAGTTGCGGTAATCTGCGGTGTCATGGTAATAGAACCCCTTTCTTTCTCTTATTTCTCCGTTAGTATCTTTTCTCCGTTCAACTACGCTTATATAAACAGAGAAAGGCACGAGTATAAGCAGATTCTAAATAATCTGCGGGAAGCCGTTTACCTACGGCAGGCAAAAAATAGCTTGACTTTTACCCTCCCCTCTCGTTAATGTAATAGCGGCACGACTATTAGCTGACTTAGTTATAATCACAACTGCACATTTCGTAAAATATATAAATGTTCTTAACTTATAAGCAGACCCTTATTGGAGAGGAGGGATTCCGTGACCTTTCAACAACTGCGGGAATTCTGTGCAATCACCGATTATGAAAATATAACAATGGCAGCCAAGGCACTTTTCGTGACGCAGCCGGCGCTGAGTATGGCGCTTAAGAACATCGAAGAGGAAACAGGCACACAGCTTTTCGACCGTCGTGGGAAAAACATTTATCTCAACGAGAATGGAAAGGTTTTCTACGATTTCGCGCGGCGGACGCTCACGGAATGGGATGTGCTGCGTGAGCGCTTCCGCGTCCCCGTGCTAGGCGACACGCTGCTTCGCTTTTGCTATTCCTCGGATTATATCCCAGACTATGTTCTCCCCGCCTTTTGTGCCAGCAACCCGAACGTACCCATAACGATCAACGAGATCTCAGAGAAGCTGATAACGAGTTTTGTAATGAACAACGTCTATGATCTTGCCATTACCAGTTTTAAGTGCGATGCGAGTCCGGAAGACGGGCTGGTGAGCCGCCGCTTCTACCAAAACCGTTTGATGGTCTCCGTCCCGCTGAGCAATATCCTCGCGTCCAAATCCAGCCTTTCACTGAAGGATCTGAATGGCCAGAAATACTTCCGTTTGAGCAAGCGGGGAGAATTCTCGAGTACGCTTGATGAAATGGCCCGACGCGAGGGTATCAACATGATTGTTTCGCAGCGGGTAAACTACGAAGTCATTAAGATGCAACAGCGAAATTTCGATTTTCTGTACTTCATCACTACGTTACAAGCGGAATTCGACTATATCCCGGTCAACCGAAAACTGATCCCGGTCGAGGGCGAGATGTTTAAGCGGGACATGTATCTTTCCTACATGCTCAAGAATGAGGGAAAGGTCACACCGTTCCTTGACTGGGTTAACAGTCGCCTGATTCGCCGCGATGGGAGCGCAGCCGACATTTTCGCAGAAGAGTGATCCTTTCCTGCCCCCTTGTAGGCAACAGCTTGTACGCACGGCCCGTCAGTCCCCCTTTCTTTGGGGAACCGGCAGGCCGTTCTATTTATGCGCGGCCATCCACAAATTTTTGTCAAATCTGCACATATAAGCAAAAGCTTATTGAATGTCACCAAAAACTGATTTGCACTCCAGACGCTTGTCATGTACGATGATGCCGTACAAGCACAGGAAGGAAAGGACGTTCAAGACGCGGCACGGCCTGTCCAAACGTTCCTGTCGGACACCCAAAGGGAGAGGAGATGAATACATGGTAGGAAGCCGCCTGTCGGTCTCTACGAGCTTGCTGCTGTCTCTAAATGGCTTAATTGTAGTCTTTTCGGTCCTGGTCATACTTGCGCTGGCAACGATTGTCATCGCACGTGTCATAGGCTTTTTTGAGAAACAGAAAGCGCCTTCTGTACCAGCTCCCGTTCAGACGTCAGCCCCCGTTCTCACGCCGGTGTCCGATCACGTTGAGGAGGATTTGGGCGATGTTGTCGCCGTACTGCAGGGCGCGCTAAGCATGGAGACCGGTATCCCAGTGGATCAGCTTGAGATTGTTTCGATCCGAAGCGTAACGGATTCCAAACAATAAAGACCCTGGGCTACACGGATTTTTTGAAAAGCGAGGAGTTATTATGAAATATACCGCCATCGTGAACGGGAAAACCTACGAAGTGGAAATCGTACGCTCCGGCTCTAGTCGAAGCATCGGTCACAGTGTCCCCTCGGCACCGACTTTTGTGCCGGCCCCGGCTCCGGCACCCGCAGCAGTTCCGGCACCTGCTCCGGTTCCTGCTCCTGCACCGGCCCCGGCTCCGGCACCCGTAGCCGCCCCGGCCGGCAACGGCTGCGACGTTGTGAGCCCTATGCCCGGCAGTGTGCTGGATGTGCTTGTCAAGGCGGGCGATACCGTTGCGGCCGGTCAGGTCGTTGTCATGCTCGAAGCCATGAAAATGGAGATCGAGGTGCGCGCCGAGCAGGCCGGTACCGTCTCCGCCGTGGCTGTGAAAAAGGGCGACGCTGTGGAGAGCGGTACGGTTCTCGTTCGGCTTTAAGTCTGGGGGCCATCCATGGGTATTCTGGAAGTATTTGGCCGGTTGCTGGCGGAATCGGGCTTTTCGGCGCTGACTTGGCGCGAGGCAGTCATGCTTGCGGTATCCTGTGTGCTGCTGTATCTGGCCATTGGCAAGAAATTTGAACCGCTGCTGCTGCTCCCGATCACGTTCGGCATGCTGCTGGCAAACCTGCCGAACGCAGGCCTTATGTACGACGCCACCGTGAACGGCGGAACCTGGTATGAGTCGGGCATCATCCGTATCATGTACAGCGGCGTCAAAAGCAGTCTGTTTCCCTGTCTGATTTTCATGTGCATCGGCGCCATGACGGACTTCGGACCGCTGATTGCCAATCCCGTCAGCCTGATCCTCGGTGCGGCCGCGCAGTTTGGTATCTATATCGCTTTTATCATTGCCAACGCCAGCGGACTCTTTACGGGCGGCCAAGCGGCTGCGATCGGCATTATCGGCGGCGCGGACGGCCCGACCGCGATTTATGTCGCCAACAACCTCGCCCCCGAGCTGGTAGCCTCCATCGCCATCGCAGCCTATTCATACATGGCGCTGATCCCATTGATCCAGCCGCCGATCATGCGTCTGCTGACCACGGAGAAGGAGCGCAAGATTCAAATGAAGCAGCTGCGCCCGGTGAGCAAGACCGAGAAGATCATATTCCCGATTTTCGTCGCGATTTTTTGCTCACTTATTCTCCCTGATGTCGCCCCGCTCCTGGGCATGCTGATGCTTGGCAATCTGCTCAGGGAGTCCGGCGTCGTCAACCGCCTCAGCGACACCGCACAGAATGCACTGTGCAACATCGTGACCATTATGATTGGTCTGTCTGTCGGCGCGACCGCCAGCGGGCAGGCGTTCATCCAGGTTCAGACCCTCGCCATTGTGGTGCTCGGCCTTGTGGCCTTCTCTTTCTCGACGGTCGGGGGGTTGTTGCTTGGCAAATTGCTTTGCGTGCTCTCGCGCGGCAAAATCAATCCTTTGATTGGCTCGGCTGGTGTCTCCGCTGTCCCCATGGCGGCGCGTGTTTCACAGAAGGTCGGCGCGGAAGCCAACCCACAGAACTTCCTGCTCATGCACGCCATGGGCCCCAATGTGGCCGGCGTGATTGGTTCGGCTGTGGCGGCAGGCTTCTTTATGCTCACCTTTGGGCATTGAACAGAATCGCCGCGGGTGCCAGTCTCGGTACCCGCGGACGCATATACACAGAAAAGAAGCTTCGAATAAAAGAAGGGAGAACGCGTGCAGGCTTCCCTGCACGAAGGAGAGCAACATGGAACAAGTAAACGGAGCGTTAAGTGATCTTGTTATTCTGGACCTGACCCGGGTGGTTGCAGGTCCGTTCTGCACATCCATGCTTGGGGATATGGGTGCTCGCATTATAAAAATCGAGAACCCGCGGGGCGGCGATGACAGCCGCGCGTATGGCCCCTATGTCAATGGAGAGAGCGCCTATTTTGCCATGCACAACCGCAGCAAGGAGGGCGTTACTTTGAATCTCAAGGCCCCTGAGGGCAAGCAAATGTTCCTGGAGATGGTAAAGAAAGCGGATGTGGTTGTGGAGAACTACCGCCCCGGTGTCATGGATCGCCTCGGTCTTGGCTATGAAGTGCTGCGCGAGGTCAACGACCAGATTATCTATGCGGCCGTCTCTGGTTACGGCTGTTATGGCCGATACTCTCAACGTCCTGGTTATGACATTCTCGGCCAGGCCATGGGCGGTTTGATGAGCGTCACAGGAACGGACGAGAGCGGCCCGGTCAAAGCAGGCAACGCAATGGGCGACATTTTGGGAGGACTGAATTTAACCATAGGGATCCTGGCAGCCGTCCACGCTCGCCCCATCATCGGCCACGGCCAGCGGGTTGACGTATCGCTGGTTGATGCTGTTCTTGTCAGTTTGGAGAACGTATTTACCCGCTATTGGTATTCCGGCGTGGTCCCGCCTCGGGCCGGCAACGCCAACCCCGCCACCGCTCCTTACGATGCGTATCAAGCGAAGGACGGTCTTGCCGTCATCGCCTGCGGCAATCAAAACCTGTTTGAGAAGTTCTGCCTCAAGGTTGCCAATCACCCTGAGTGGCTTGAGGATGAACGGTTTGTTGATAACGTCAGCCGTGTTGCGAACGTCAAGGTTTTACGTGAGTTGATCGAGGCCTGGGCCATAGATCACACGGTCAATGACATTGTGACCAATTGTCTGACAAACGGCGTGCCCTCCGGCCCGGTGTATGACGTGAGTCAAATTACCCGGGATCCACACATCGTCGAGGATCGTGAGATGTTCCCGGTCGTGCACCATCCGGTCATTGGAGACATGCACGTCAACGGTGACGCCATCAAGCTGCTCGAGACCAAGCCGCATGTAACCCGCCCTGCCCCGACGCTTGGACAGGATAATGAAGCAGTCTACGGCGAACTGTGCGGACTTACGCCCGATCAGCTTGTGCAGTATCATGAGCGGGGCATCATCTAAGGTGCCAGAACTTGGAAGGAGAATATTATGAGAGCATACGGCTATTCCATGCCCGCCTATTTTCAGGATATGCCTGTAATCGGCTCGCCGCTCAGTGCGGTGAACAACGAAAACGCGGAAGAGATTATCCATATTGAGCAGGAAATCAGTGATCTCATCACCAAAGCGCAGAGCGAAGGGCGCAGCGACGAGTCTTTGAACGAGAAGGGCCAGCTCACCGCTATGCAGCGGATCAATGGTCTGGTCGATGAAGGGACTTGGTGCCCGCTGAACAGCCTCTACAACCCGTTTGACAACGAGAACGGTTCGACAAGTGTGATTAAGGGCATCGGACGGATCGCAGGGAAGTGGGCAGTCGTAGTCGCCTCGGACAACAAAAAGCGTGCAGGCGCATGGGTTCCCGGGCAGGCCGAAAACCTGTTAAAGGCAGCAGACACAGCCAAGATACTGCGCATTCCGCTTGTGTATCTTCTGAATTGTTCCGGCGTCCAGCTTGATGAACAAGAGCTGCTCTTCCCAGGCCGCCGCAGCGGCGGAGCATCCTTTTTCCGCAATGCGGAGCTTGCACAGCTCGGCATCCCCGTGCTGGTCGGCGTATACGGCACAAATCCCGCAGGCGGAGGCTATCACGCGATTAGTCCGGCTGTCATCATTGCCCACAAGGATGCGAACATGGCGGTTGGGGGCGCGGGAATTCTTTCCGGCATGAAGCCCAAGGGTTATGTGGACGAGGAGAGCGCCATGGCCCTCATAAACGCCCAGAACGGCGCCGGTGCGCGTCAGCCCGCTCCCGGCGGTGTTGGCACGCACCACGAGAGCACAGGATTCTTTCGCGAAGTCTGCGAGGACGACATGGGTGTTATCGACGCCCTGCGTCGCTATATGGACTATGTGCCGGCCTATGATACGGAGTTCTTCCGCGTTGCGCCGCCGCAGGAGCCGCTCTATCCCGCCGAGGATCTCTATCATATCGTCCCCATCAACCAGAAACGCACGTATGATATATATCAGGTGCTCGCGCGCCTTTTCGACAGCAGCCAGTTCTCGGAGTTTAAGCCCGACTACGGCCCTGAGGTTGTCTGTGGATTAGCCCGTCTCGACGGTCTGCTGGTCGGCGTGGTGGCCAACAAGCAGGGCATCTTTATGAATTACCCCGAGTACCGTGGGGCTGGTTCGGTTGGTGTTGGCGGTAAACTCTATCGCCAGGGCCTGATAAAGATGAGTGAATTTGTCACTCTCTGCAACCGCGACCGCATCCCGATGGTCTGGCTGCAGGACAGCAGCGGCATCGACGTTGACGACATTGCGGAGAAGGCCGAGCTGCTTGGCCTTGGCCAGTCTCTGATTTACTCCATCCAAAGCGGGGAAACCCCCTTTCTGGAGATTACGCTGCGCAAAGGCAGCGCGGCGGCGCACTATGTGCTCGGCGGACCGCAGTGCGAAAAGAACAATCCCTTCTCTCTTGCGGCTCCGACAAGTGAATACTACGTCATGCACGGCGAGACCGCTGCGGCAGCGATGTACGTGCGTCAACTCGTCAAAGCAAACAAGGCTGGTCAACCGCTCGACAGCATCATCCAGAACATGAACGATCTGATTGAGCAGTACCAAGTTAAGTCGCGCCCCAAGTTCTGCGCGAAGCTTGGAATGGTTGATGAAATCGTTCCGATGTCGGATCTGCGCAACTACATGATGGCTTTTACGCAGGCTGCTTACCAGAACCCCGCGACTATTTGCCCCACGCATCAGATGTTGACGCCGCGGGCAATCCGCGAATACAACAGTACTCACAGGTAAACCTCCTTTTCTCTTTTTTCCTCCTGCACTTGCCGATCCCTGCTCAGGATCGGCCACTCCGGCGGGCAGCCGCTTCGGCGGCTGCCCGTTTATGGGTGCAGATTTGAGGAAGGACAGCCTGATTGAAATCCATACGCGGCGATCCCTGCCAAGGCAGGCAGATCAGCAGGGTGCAGAAAAAGCCCCTGGAAAGAGGCGATAAACGTCTGACTTTCCGGGGGCAAAATACTGTTTTTCGATCTGTAAGCAGAAAACTAAGCAGAAAACAAGGAAACGCCGAAAACAGCAGGGAACAAAATCATGGAGAGATTCGCGTGCATTTTTTACAAGGGAGCGGGCAGCATCGATCGGAGGATGTACCGTGAAAAAAACAAAGGTATTCGCCAAGGTGCGCACTGGCTCATGCACAGGTCCCAGGCCTGTGCAGACATGATTCGAATCTCGATCCGACGCAGAGCGCCGGGGCTCCTCCGCCAAAGAGACGGGCCACCCGCTTGGGTGGCCCGTCTCTTTGGATTTGTTTCACTGTTTTGATAGAAAACGCTTAAGGAGGTGCACCGCCTGTTCAGGGAGGTACATTTCAATTAAGGGGGGTGCAAACGGCAAAGGGGGTGCATTTTGAACGATAAGGGTACGCTGACAAACGGGAATTTGCCGCGACGCGTCTGCTCAAAGCTGTTTTTGCAATTTGTACTTGCTGTACCCGTTCGGGTAATCTTCAAGCGTGCAATACACCGTATAGCCGAGTTTCTTAAAGAAGTCCACATTCCAGTCGCGAGCATCGATCATCACAATACAAGCACCGTTTTTCTTCGCTTCCCGCTCGATATCCGAAAGGAGACAGGAACCTATACCCTGATTGCGGTAAGGCTCATCCACCCACAGCATTTCAACAAACGCGATGTTCCAGAAGTTTACGCCCGCAAAGCCAGCGGCTACCGGTTCGCTGTTATCGCCCTGAATCTTCCTTCCGATGAATTCAAAATCATGCACAGCAGGCACCTGTGACCAGTTGTATTCAACGAGTTTATCGTCAATGTACTCGGCATCGTCCTCATCACCTGACTGGATCTCAAATGTGCAGGTTGCGGCGGTTACGCTCTCATCGGAAGAATTGTCAAGCCGTTTTATCATATCATAGTGCGTATGACCCTTTGCAGGGCAATCCTCGATCGTACCGCATACCGCAAATCCGAATTTCTCATACAGCGGCCTTGCCTGAAAATCAAAGGTACCCAGCGTCATAAAATGACAGCCCTTTTTTCTCGCGGCACGCTCCGCCTCGCGAATCAGCGCGGAGCCGATTCCCTGTTTGCGGTACTTTTCTTCCACCCACAGGATGTCAAGATCCGCAACCTTCCAGCAATTGATGATAAGATTGCACCCGGCAATGATGTTTCCGTCGCTGTCGGTAACTTTGAATACGACCAATTCATCCTCGATCGCATCTTCATAATCTATTTTTGAATCGGTGATCGTATTGAGCTTACCCGCAATAAACGCATCGTCGCCTTCAACGCACGGTATTATTTTGAATTCCATTTGTTTTTTTCCTTTTTCAACAAATCCCGATTTATCCTGCTGTTTGCCAATCATCTTCAGGAATAGCAGAAAGCCCCTCGGCCACATTTCTGCGTTCATCATAACACAAAAAGAAAAGAACGGCAATTTCTATCAAAATTACCGTTCTTTTATGGCGGAGATGGAGAGATTCGCTTGCATTTTTCGCGGGGAAGGCAAGTGCATGGATCCGGGATCTCACCGCGCGAAAAATCAAGGAATCGACCAGTTTTCGAACTGGTCGATGAACACCGCACCGCGGTGTTCGTACATGATTCGAATCTCTCCCTTCATCCAAAGAGACGGGCCACCCGCTTGGGTGGCCCGTCTCTTTGGCGGAGATGGAGAGATTCGAACTCTCGAGGAGCTTTTGACCCCTACACGATTTCCAATCGTGCGCGCTCGACCAACTACGCGACATCTCCGTGTGTTGCTCAAGATCTCTTCTGTTCACTTGTCAGCCAGCATATTATAATGCAGGTGCGCCGGAAAAGTCAAGGAATATTTTTGCTCTTCCGAAAAATACTATTTGTGTAAAAAAGGAGGGGAAACCGATGGATATGACCAAAGAGGAGTACCGGGAGTACGCAAAACGGCACGCGCCGCGCTCCCATATCCGGCGCAACGCCCTGCGTGCCTTTCTGGTGGGCGGCACGATCTGCTGCCTCGGGCAGCTCCTGCTCGGGTTCTACACGGCGCACGGTCTGGATCCAGACGCGGCGGGCACGGCCGCCTCGATCTCGCTGGTGCTGCTCGCCGCGCTGCTGACGGGCTTCGGCGTGTACGACGAGCTGGCGAAATTCGGCGGTGCGGGGACGCTGGTCCCGATCACGGGCTTCGCCAACGCCGTGGCCGCGCCGGCGCTCGAATTCAAGACCGAGGGCCTCATCGCGGGAACGGGGGCAAAGATGTTCGTCATCGCGGGGCCGGTGCTCGTCTACGGCGTCGGCAGCAGCGTGCTCTACGGGCTCCTGCTCGTCCTGCTCGGTCAGGCGTAGAGCGCGCCGATCACGCGCTGCGCGCAGTCGACAAAGCGCTGGATCTTCGGATCGCCGCTGCGGGTCTCCGCCATGGCGATGCCGAGGCGGCGGCACGAAGGAGGGTCGAGCGGCAGCGTGCGCACGTTGTAGGGCATATCCTGCATGACGAGTTCCGACAGGATGCTGACGCCGAGCTTGTGCTCGACCATCGAGACAATGGCCGCGTCGTCGAGGTTCGTATAGCGTACCCGGGAGGCGACGTTCTCCACGCGCTGGCCGAAAACGGGCGTGATGTCCGCCTCAAAGCCAGCCGAGGGCATCAGGAACTCCACCCCGGAAAAGCCGGAGACCGGGAAAGCGCTGGCCTCGGGCCGGTAAGCGCCGGGCAGGACGGCCACAAGCGGATCGTCCCGCAGGGGGATATAGTGCAGGCCGTGGCAGCGCTCAGCCGAATAGCTCACGATCGCGCAGTCGAGATCGTCGCCGCGCAGCTTGTCGAAGATGTCCGGAATGCCGCCGACGGCCATCGGCACGTCCGTGTCCGGGTACTCCTTGCGAAATTCCGCCAGCATTGCCGGGAGCCACTGACGCGCCACGCTCGAATACGCGCCGAGGCGCAGCGTGTCGGCGCGGCCCTGCCGGAAAGTGCGGATCGCCTGCTCCAGCGCGCGGCTCTCCGCGCGCAGGCTCTGCATGTAGGGCAGCAGCGCCTCGCCCGCGGCGGTCAGGCGCACGCCGCTCTTGCTGCGGATCAGCAGCTCGAGCCCCAGCTCGCCCTCCAGCGAATTCATCATGTTGGTAAGTCCCGATTGGGTATAGCCCATCTCCTCGGCCGCAGCCGTCAGGCTGCCGCGTTCCACGGCGAGCAGCAGGGCTTCAAGCTTTTTGGTATCCATAGGAAGACGTTCACTTTCTGATACGTAGGATATCCATAACGATATGTTATGATATATATAATAATCCAGCGTTTGTTAAAATGCAAGAGGCATGGTATAAATAGGGTAATCAGTGCGGAGCGGAGTCATGGCCCCGAGCGGGATTCTTGAGGCGGAAGCTTTTCAGGGAGAAGGACGGGAGGATGGCTCGCTTTTCGTTTCTGGTAGTTCGTCCGTTTTTTAATGGGCAAAGAGAAAAGGAGAGAATGTTATGGAAAACAACCGCAGTTCCTGGGGCAGCAACATAGGCTTCCTGCTCGCTGCCATCGGTTCGGCTGTCGGTCTGGGCAACATCTGGGGCTTCCCCTATAAGATGGGCAAGAGCGGCGGCTTCACCTTCCTGATCGTGTACCTGCTGCTGGCTGTCTTTGTCGGTATGATCATCATGGTATCGGAGCTGGCTGTCGGCCGCAAGACCAAGCTGAGCCCCATTGACGCCTACCAGAAGGTCTCCAAGAAGTTCGCCTGGATCGGCTGGCTCGCTACCATCGCGCCCTTCCTGATCATGAGCTTCTACACCGTGCTCGGCGGCTACTGCCTGCAGTACATCGCGCTGAACATGACCAAGCTGAGCTTCGGCAACGAGGCCGTCGCCATGTCCGGCGGCGACGTGTTCGGCGCCATGCTGA
Source organism: Oscillospiraceae bacterium (assembly GCA_017535865.1). GTDB lineage: Bacteria > Bacillota > Clostridia > Oscillospirales > Oscillospiraceae > Limivicinus. Next base: position 34 of record JAFXTM010000067.1, on the reverse strand, counting down.
CCACCCCGCTCGGCTGCGTGGTGTTCACGGCCCT
>JAFXTM010000066.1 GCA_017535865.1 Oscillospiraceae bacterium | reverse complement strand
GATCTTGCGGCCGGTCAGGCCGGAGTCGCCCTGCGGACCGCCGATGACGAAACGGCCGGTGGGGTTGATGAAATATTTGGTGTTCTCATCGAGCAGCTCCGCGGGAATGGTGGGCCGGATGACGAGCTCCAGCATGTCACGGCGGATCTGCTCAAGCGTAGCCTCCGGGGCGTGCTGCGTCGAGAGGACGACGGTGTCGACGCGCACGGGCCGGTGCTGCTCGTCGTACTCGACGGTGACCTGGGTCTTGCCGTCGGGGCGCAGATAGCCGAGCAGGCCCTCCTTGCGCACGGCGGCGAGGCGCTTCGCCAGTCTGTGGCTCAGGGAGATCGCGAGCGGCATGAGCTCCGGCGTTTCATCGCAGGCGTAGCCGAACATCATACCCTGGTCGCCCGCGCCGCCGACCTCGTCGTTGGTGCCGAGCGCGATATCGCCGGACTGCTCGTCGATGTTCACGATGATACCGCAGGTGTCGCAGTCGAAGCCGTACTTGGCGCGGTCATAGCCGATGTCGCGGATGACGCCGCGGGCGATCTTCTGAATGTCGACATAGCAGCTCGTGCTGATCTCGCCCATGATATGGACAAGGCCGGTCGAGACCGTGGTCTCGCAGGCCACGCGGCCGTTGGGGTCCTCGGTCAGGATGGCGTCGAGCACCGCGTCGGAGATCTGGTCGCAGATCTTGTCGGGATGGCCCTCGGTGACGGATTCAGAGGTAAAAAACGTATGCATGGTATTCTCCTTTTCTCACAATGCAATTCCTCAAAACACCCCGCGGAGGAAAAGAAAAAACCCCGTCATCCGACAGGGTACTTCCAAGAATCGATCAAGCCTCATCTTTCGTCACCGCCGGATTTGGCACCTTGTATACACAGGTTGCCGGGCTTCACAGGGCCGTTCCCTCCACCACTCTTGATAAGGTGTTCAATTGTTACGGTGCAAGTATAGCAGTTTTTTCGGCCATGTCAAGAAAAAGCGTATTTTCACGAAAACTTTTTTAAAAACCCTCTTGACAAACCTGTGCATACTGTGTATATTACAGATACACAGTTGAGTGAGGTGAGCCGATGACCATTCTGATCGACAACAAAAGCGGCCAGCCGATCTACGAGCAGATCGTGGAGCAGATCCGGGAACAGATCCTGATGGGTACGCTGGGGGCGGACGAGGCGCTCCCCTCGATCCGCAGTCTGGCCAAGGACCTGCGCATCAGCGTCATCACGACGAAGCGGGCCTACGAGGAGCTGGAGCAGGAGGGTTTCCTCTACACGGTGGCCGGCAAGGGCTGCTTTGTGGCGGAGAAGAACACGGAATTGCTGCGGGAGGAGGACCTGCGGCATATCGAGGAGCATCTGAGCGAGATCCGACGGCTTGCGGCGCGCTGCGGTCTGACGCGGGCGGAGCTGCGGGAGATGCTGGATATTATCGAGGAGGATGAGGAATGAACGCGATTGAGATACAGGGACTGGAAAAACACTACCCCGGCTTTGACCTGAAGCTGGACCTGGAGTTGCCGCAAGGCTGCATCCTGGGCCTGATCGGAGAGAACGGCGCGGGCAAGAGTACGACTATCAAGGCCATACTGGGCATGCTGCCCGCCGACGCGGGGACGATCCGCGTGCTGGGGCGGGACAACCGGGAGAATTTCGCCCCGGCGCGGGCGGAGATCGGCGTCGTGCTCGATGAACCGGGAATCCCCGAGTGCCTGACGGCCGAGCAGTTCGGCAGGGTTCTGGCCGGCATCTACCCGAACTGGGACACCGCGGTCTACACGGAGCATCTGCAGCGCCTCGCGATCCCGACGGGGAAAAAATACAAGGACTTCTCGCGCGGCATGAAGATGAAGCTCTCCATCGCGGCGGCCCTGAGCCACCATCCGAAGCTGCTGGTGCTGGATGAGCCGACCTCGGGTCTCGACCCGGTGGTGCGGGACGAGGTGGTGGAGATCTTCTCGGACTTCACGCGGGACGAGGAGCACGCGGTGCTCATCTCCTCCCACATCGTGAGCGATCTGGAAAAGCTCTGCGACTACGTTGCTTTCCTGCACAGGGGGCGGCTACTGCTCTGCGAGGAAAAGGATATGCTGCGGGAGGAATACGGCTTGGTGCAGCTTTCGAAGACGGATTTCGCGGCGCTTGATCCCGCGGCGGTCATCGGGAGCCGGAGCACGCCCTACGGCGTCTCGGCTATCGCGCGTCGGGAGGCGCTTCCGGCGGGGATCGCCGTCGAGTCGGTGAGCATCGAGGATCTGTTCGTGCTGATGGTAAAGGGGGAAGAATCATGAAGGGACTGCTGCGGAAGGACCTCTATATGACCTGGGCCTACGGGCGCACGCTGCTGCTGATCAGCGCGGTGTTTCTGGCCACGTCGGCGTTCATGCCCTCGGAGGAAAATTTCTTTTTTGTGATCTATCCCGTGCTGATGGGCGGCGTCCTGCCGGTGACGCTCCTCTCCTACGACGAGCGCTCCGGCTGGAACCGCAGCTGCGACGCGCTGCCTGTCTCCCGCAGGCTCGTGGTGGATGAGCGCTACCTGATGAGTCTGCTGAGCTTTCTCGTCCTGTACGCGGTGACGCTGGTCGTGCAGGCCGTCGTGCTGCTGCCGCGGGGTCGGGCCGGAGATCTGGGCCAGCTCGCGGGCCTGCTGCCCTGCTTCGGCCTCGCCGCGCCGGCGGTCATGCTGCCGATCACGCTCCGCTGGGGCGTGGAAAAGGGCCGCTTGGTCTATTTCTTCTTCATCGGCGCGCTCGTCGCCGCGGGGCTGATCTTCTCCCGCAGCGTTCTGGGCGTCAGCGGCGCTATCGGGACCTGGGGCGTCGCCGCCGTGCTCGGCGGCACGGTGCTGTTTTTCATCGCGTCATGGCTGCTCTCCCGGCGGCTGTACGAAAAGCGTGAGCTGTGAAATGTCCTGTGCCGCGACCGGCGATCCGAGATCGCCGGTCCATTCTTTTTCCCTTTTCTTTTTCGACGAGCTGTGCTACACTAAGGAGCAGGAAAGGGGGAGTACCCTTGAAAAAGCCCCTGAGCTTGCATACCCGGTTGCTGCTTCTTGTGCTGGCGGCTTCGCTCCTGCTGAGCTTCGCCGGATGCGCCTCGGCGGCCGCGCCGCAGGTCCCGGTCCAGACACAGGCGACCTGGACGGTCCCGGACGAGGACGGCAGCTACACCACGGCGGAGGACGTCTGCGCCTATCTGCTGGCCTACGGGCGTCTGCCCTCCAACTTCATCAGCAAAAAAGAGGCCAAGGCGCTCGGCTGGTCCAGCGGCTCGCTCGAACCATACGCCCCCGGGAAGTGCCTCGGCGGCGACAGCTTCGGCAACCGCGAGGGCCTGTTGCCCAAGGCCGACGGCCGGACCTGGACCGAGTGCGACATCAACACCCTCGGAAAAGACTCCCGCGGGGACGAGCGCCTGGTCTTTTCCAACGACGGCCTGATCTATTACACCGCCGACCGCTACAAGAGCTTCGTGTTTCTCGCCGCGGCCGAACCGACGGAGGAGCTGCCCGACGAGGACGGCAGCTATACCACAAAGGAGGACGTCTGCGCCTATCTGCTGGCCTACGGGCGCCTGCCCTCCAACTTTATCACGAAGAAGGAGGCCGAAGCGCTCGGCTGGCCCGGCGGCTCGCTCGAGCCCTACGCTCCCGGCAAGTGCATCGGCGGAGACCGCTTCGGCAACTACGAAGGGAAGCTTCCAAAGGCGAAAGGCCGGACCTGGACCGAGTGCGACATCAACACCCTCGGGAAGCGCTCCCGCGGGGCGGAGCGGATCATCTTCTCCAACGACGGGCTGATCTACTATACCGGCGACCACTACGATACGTTTGAGCTGCTGGCCGGGACGCCCTGACATACGACGAGCAGACGGCGTGAGCCGTCTGCTTTTTCGATCGCAAATCCCATAAAATGGAATTTCGACACAATCCCCCCTATAAAATGCAAAAGAGGCGTCCCATTTTTGTAAAAAGGGCTTGTATTCGGTCGAAGAACGCAATATTATGTCAACAAATAGCTGGTGGGTTTCGACTCATTTTTACCTTATCCGCGTTCTCAATGTGATAGATTAATTGCGAGATTACGGTGAATGCGCCCAGATTTGTTAAGAATCGATTCAACATCGCATACACGGGAGGAAAGATTATGGAAACGAAAATCCGCATTTTGTTGGCTGACCCGAACCTCGACTTCTGCAAGATGATGACCGATCTGCTCAACCGGGAGCGGGATATGGAGGTGATCGGCGCGACCGGCGACGGTCTGGAGGCGCTGGAGCTGATCCAGCGTCAGGAGCCCGACCTGGTGCTGCTGGATCTGGTGCTGTCGCGGCTGGACGGACTGAGCCTGCTGCGCCGCCTGCGCCGGGACGGGAACAGCAGCCACGTGATCGTGCTGTCCGGTTTCGTCAACAGCAAGGTGGTGATGGACTGCGCCGGTCTCGGAGCGGACTATTTCATTCCCAAGCCCTGCGACACCGCCGTTGTGCTCGGGCATATCCGCCAGAGCCTCGGCCTCGGCAGCATCGAGCCCGGCCGTGAGAACATCGACTGCGGCGCGCTCTGGAGCCGCGCGGTCGGCGGACCGGATCTGGAGAGCATGGTGACCGACGTCATCCACGAGATCGGCGTCCCGGCCCACATCAAGGGCTACCAGTATCTGCGCGAGGCGATCATCCTGACGATCAACGACATGGAGATGATCAACGCCGTCACGAAGGTGCTCTACCCCGAGGTGGCTCGGAAATTCGACACGACGCCCTCCCGCGTCGAGCGCGCGATCCGCCACGCCATCGAGGTCGCCTGGGACCGCGGGGACATCGAGATCCTGCAGAAGTACTTCGGCTACACGGTGTCGAACATCAAGGGCAAGCCCACGAATTCGGAATTCATCGCCATGATCGCGGATAACCTGACGCTCAAGCGGAAGCAGAGCAAATAGCGCGCAAACGCCTGCACCGCAAGGAAAAAAGAAACGGATCGCCGTACCAGCGACACGGTCGCCGGTACGGCGATCCGTTTCTTGTGCGTTTGAAAACGGGATCTCCGATCCGGGAACGAACGGGGATTTTTGCGTTGACCCGCATTTTCAACCGTTCCGATCCGGGCGGAGCGGAACAATCCCGGTGCGGACGGCGTCCTATCAACCACAAGGGGAAAAAGGAGCCGGACTGAGCAGCGGGTTTCCCTCTGCGCATGGACGTTCGCTCTCCCGGTATATACAAATATCGCCCGAAAACAGGGGCGCGTTCCCGGAAAGGGAACGGGAAAGGAGTACATATGCGGGTCTCTCGGAGACGACTTTTTTTGACGGCGGCACTGCTCTGCGCGCTGCTGCTGACGATGGCGCCGCTGTCTGCGGCGGCCGCGGGTCTGCCGGACGTACCGCGGCCGATCGCCGTGTCGGCGGGACGCTCCCATGCGGTCGTCCTGTGGGACGACGGAACGGCCGCGGCGACCGGCCCGTCCGAATACTGGAGCGGGATCTCCGCATGGACAGAGCTGATCGCGGTCGGGGCGGGTGATGGCCATACCGTCGGCCTGCGGGCGGACGGCACGGCGGTGGCAGCGGGCGACAACCGATACGGACAGTGCAACGTAGGCCGCTGGACCGAGCTGGCGGCGATCGCGGCGGGAGATGAACACACCCTCGGCCTGCGGGCGGACGGCACGGTGCTGGCGGCCGGGGCAAACTATGCGGGTCAATGCGAGGTCTCGGGCTGGACGGATATCGTGGCTATCGCTGCCGGCGAAGAGCTCAGCCTCGGGATCCGGCGCGACGGCACCGTCGTCGCCGCGGGGGAGGATCTGGGCGGACGCCTCGAGGACGCCCCGTTCTGGCGGGGCGTCCGGGCGGTTTCCGGCAACGGCAATCACGCCGCTGCGCTGCTCTCGGACGGCCGCGTCGCAGAGTGCGGGCAAAACTACAGCAAGGACATCGACGTCTCCGGCTGGACGGGGGTGTGCGCTCTCTGTTCGGGACGCTTCCACCTGCTCGGCCTGCGGGCGGACGGCACGGTGCTCGCCACGGGCAATAACTACCACGGGCAGTGCGAGGTGTCTGACTGGCGGGACGTCGTCTCTCTCGCCGCGGGCGAGGATTTCAGCATCGGCGTGACCGGCGGCGGTGAGCTCGTTTTCTGCGGCGAGATCCGCGGAGAGAACAGCTTCAGCCTCGACGCGCTGTTCGACTTCAATGACGAGATCCCCCTCCGGCCGAGCGTGGCGGAGGCTCTGCGCGAATGGACCGACATCCGCGATGTGGAGATCTACCGCTGCTACGACAGCGCGGAGGACTTTGCGATCCTGGGCTTGCGGGCGGACGGCTCGCTGGTGAGCTTCGGCGGCTTGGGAGAACAGTGTGACGTTTCCGCCTGGACGGGCCTGACGCGCGCCGCGGCGTCGGAGGAGACGGTCCTGGGCCTGCGGGCGGACGGCACAGTGCTCGCCACCGGCAGCAACACCTGCGGGCAGTGCGACGTCTCCGACTGGCGCGGCGTCGTGGACGTCATCGCGAGCGACAGCTGGTCTGCCGGCGTCACGGCGGACGGGGACTTCCTCTTTGCCGGTCACCGCGAGTATGATCCGATCGCCTGGCTTGAAGTTGACGGGATCGAGGGGGCCGGCGAATGGACAGATCTGCGGATGCTCAGCATGGGCTCGGACGGCTTTGCCGCGCTCCGAAATGACGGAAAGCTGCTCTGCTTCGGCTTTGACCGTTTGACGGCGCTGTTCTGGGAGCACCCCGAACAGCCGGCCGGCAGGCTCGTCAGCATTTCCGCGGGCGCCTTCAATCTTGCCGGGCTTCTCGAGAACGGGATGGTCTGGGTGATGGGAGAGGACCGCTTCGGCCAGTGCGGTACGGAGGACTGGACAGACGTGATCCAGGTTTCCGCGGGTTACGGACACACGGTCGGGCTCCGGCGGGACGGAAGCGTCCTGGCGGCGGGCGACGACAGCTGCGGGCAGTGCGACGTTGCGGACTGGCGGGACGTGGTGGATATCGCCGCCGGCAAGTTCTTCACCGTCGGCGTCACGGCGGACGGCCGGGTGCTCTATACGGGCATCGACGCTTAACAGCGCAAGGGGCCTCTGTTTTTCCCGGATTTGCTTGCGTTCCGTCCTCCGGCGTGCTACGATACGAAAGAGGAGAAAGGGGGAGCGGGTATGCGTTCGCTCGGCAGAAATCTGGCGGAGGCGGCGGCCTTCAGCTTCGTCGCGGTCATCATCGCGTATTTCGACGGCAGCATCGATCTGTCGGAGGCGCTCCGGCCGCTGTGGTTCCAGGTCGCAGCGCGCTTTCTGATCTACGCGGCCATCTTCTTTGTCGTCAGTCTGGCCGTTGACGCGCTGTTCGCGCGCGTCTGGAAAAAATAGACGAAAAACAACGATAACAGGGAGAGGCAACAGCCTCTCCCTGTTATCGTTTCTATACGCTGCATTATTCCCGCCGGGGGAGGAACTTGACCGGCTCGTAGGCATTTCCGAGCGTGTGCAGCAGGTGCATTGCGTCGTGCTCGCTGCGGTAGGGCGTGCGGGAGAAGATCTCCACCGGCTTGAGCGCGGGGTCGTCCCGGCGCAGCAGCTCCATCAGCGTCTCCTCCGCCTGCGCCATGGTAGCCCGCACCGAATAGAAGTAGAGCCCGGTCAGGCCCTTGCCGATCGTCTGGGCCCGCACCGCCGAGCGCAGGCCGTGCTCCGCAAGCACCGGGCGCAGCCGCGCCTCCAGCTCCACGATCCGGCTCTCCTCGCTGACGAGCTTGAAGTAGACGATCTCCTCCGTCTCGTAGATCTCGCCCTCCAGATAGCTCCGGTAGGGGGAGCGGCGCAGGCGCTCGTACAGGATCTTCTCCTGCACGTTCAGCGCGCCACGGTGGAAAATACAGGTCTTGTCGTGGTGAATCGTATAGATGAAATAGCCCAGCTCCAGCGAGTCCAGCTCACCCCGGAGCCAGGCACAGGCGGCGGGCGGGATCGTCTCGATGTGGAGATAGCGGTTCTCGTTGCCGTCGTAGATCGCCGCGCCGTCCATGACGATCAGCGGCACGCTCAGCATGGCCTCGTTCATCTGCAGTGTGAAAAAAGCCGGCGCGTGCTCGCTCATCAGGCAGATCCTCGCCCCGTCGTTATAGAGGTAGTTCAGCCGGAACATCGCCGCGGCGGGCAGATGAGAGAAGCGGTCCGGCACCAGGTCCTTCGTGCGGACGAAGAACACCCGGTCGCGGACCTTGTCCCGCGGGAGCCGGGCAACGTTGACCACGACCGCCACCAGCGTCCCGAGCAGCACGCCGGTGATACGGATGAAGGCGTTGCGCAGCGGCTGATCGATCTCGGGGAAGGAGATCACCACACAGATAAACACGATCGCCGCAAGGCTCGAGCAGTCGGGCTTGCGCAGCAGCACGGCAGTGTAGAGGGACATCATCACACCGAGCGCCATCAGCGCGTAGCGGCTGAACACGTTCTCGCCCAGAGCCGGGAAAGCCAACAGCAGAAACAGGAGCAGCAGGCCCCAGAAGGCGCCGATCAGCGTGCCGGTCAGGCGGTTGAGGGCAAAATCCCGCGAGCGCTGCACATAGGGCTGCATGCAGATGATGGCGGTGATGGCGGCCTCGGTCGGCATGTCCGCCCCGCGGTAGCCCCGCAGCCAGTAGACCAGAAGGCATATAAAGACCGCAATGGTCGTTTTCAGGATACGCTGGCCGATGTGGGGCCAACAATACCGCTCAGGGGTGCTTTTGTTCATGAAGGGGCTCCTTGCTTTAATAGTACCGGAAAGCCGTGCTCACTCGCCGCAGCGGATCTTTTCGACCGTGTCCTCCCGGATCGCCTCGCGCAGTGCGCGCAGACAGGGGGAGAAGCCGACCCGGTCGTCGGCGTAGGTCATGTTCAGCGCGTATTCGTTCTCCGACCAGGTGCTCAGCGGCGATTCATTGTGCTGGATCAGCGCCTCAAGGCCGTCGAGCGCCTTGAAGATCCGCGCCTCCACGGTCTGCCGCTCGGCCATCTCCCGGAACAGCGCCGCCATCTCCTCCCCGCAGGGCGCGGGCAGCGAAGCGACCCAGGCGCCCAGCAGCGTCTCCTCGCGCCGCTCGTCCGCCTCCGTCTTGCGGAAAGTGGGGATGTCCCCGGTAAAGGCCTCGCCCAGATCGTGGATCAGACACATGCGCAGGACACGGTCCATATCGGCGTCCGGAAACTCGTCCCGCAGGAGAAAGGCCATCAGCGCCAGGCGCCAGCTGTGCTCCGCCACGCTCTCGTGCCTCCCGCCGGAGGTGCAGCAGTGGCGTGTCGTGTCCTTCAGGCGCTCCGCCACGTGCAGGATATCCAGAAATTCCCGGGCTTTCATACGGCCGGTCTCCTTTCTTTATTCCATCATACCGAAGCCCGGCTGCTTTTGCAAGTGCGCCCGGGCAGAAAAACTCCCGGAGGCTGTCTCCGGGAGTTCGTTTTTACTTCGCGTAATCGACCGCCTTGGTTTCGCGCAGAAGATGGACCTTGATCTGACCGGGGTAAGTCAGCTCGTCCTCGATCTTCTTGGCGATGTCCCGGGCCAGCAGGACCATCTGATCCTCGCTGACCTCCTCGGGCTTGACCATGATGCGGATCTCGCGGCCGGCCTGGATCGCATAGGAACTCGCGATGCCGGGGAAGCTGCGGGAGACCTCCTCGAGCTTTTCGAGCCGCTTGACGTAGTTTTCAATGTTCTCGCGCCGGGCGCCGGGGCGAGAGGCGGAGATGGCGTCGGCCGCCTGGACCAGGCAGGCGACGATCGTGTGCGGCTCCACGTCGTTGTGGTGCGCCTCAATGGCGTGGATCACGGCATCGGATTCCTTGTACTTGCGGGCGATATCGACGCCGATGCTCACATGGCTGCCCTCGACCTCGTGGTCGATGGCCTTGCCGATGTCGTGCAGCAGGCCCGCGCGCTTGGCGGTGGCCACGTCGACGCCGAGCTCGGCGGCCATCAGGCCCGCGATGTGCGAGACCTCGATGGAGTGGTTGAGCACGTTCTGGCCGTAGCTCGTGCGGTAGCGCATGCGGCCCAGGAGCTTGATGAGCTCGGGGTGCAGGCCGTGGATGTTCGTCTCGAACACGGCGCGCTCGCCTTCGGCCTTGATGGTCGCGTTGACCTCCTTCTGGGCCTTCGCCACCATCTCCTCGATGCGGGCGGGGTGGATGCGGCCGTCCATGATCAGCTTCTCCAGCGCGATGCGCGCGACCTCGCGCCGCACGGGATCGAACCCGGAGATGATGACCGCCTCGGGCGTATCGTCGATGATCAGGTCGACGCCCGTCACGGTTTCGAGCGCGCGGATGTTGCGCCCTTCGCGGCCGATGATACGACCCTTCATCTCGTCGTTGGGGAGGGGGACGACGGAGACGGTGATCTCGCTGGCGTGATCGGCGGCGCAGCGCTGGATGGCGGTGGCGACGATCTATCTGGCTCTCTCGTCGGCCTCTTCCTTGTACTGGGCCTCCACTT
>JAFXTM010000065.1 GCA_017535865.1 Oscillospiraceae bacterium | reverse complement strand
CCCTCGTTTCTCGCTCATGCGCTCGCCTCCTCTCCGGTCTGCGTCGGCTGCAGCAGGCGCTTGGCCAGAACGCGGTAGTCTCTGCACGCCCCGCATTTCGGCGCGCAGTCGATCAGCGGCGTCTGCCTGAATGTCATCACGTCCACGAGGTCCGAGCGCCGGATCCGCGGGAGCATCGGCAGCGCCGCGTCCCGCAGCGCGCGCTCGGCCGCCGAGATCTGCTCTCGCTTGTACCACATGACAGGCAGCACGCCGGCGATCCGCAGCCGCGGGTTGATTCGATGCATGTTGGAGATCTGCTGCAGGAGGTTGGCCATGCCGGCCAGGGCAAAAGCATCCAACTTGACGGGGATCAGCACCTCGTCCGCGGCCAGGAGCGCCGCTGCCGATGCTGCGTTGAAAGCCGGCGGGCAGTCCACCAGGACGAAGTCCCAGTCCTGCGCGTCCTGCAGTGCGGTCTGCAGGACCGTCGTCCATGCCCGATTGTCCTCGGCCTTGCTGAGGTCGAGATCCATCAGGCTGACGTCGGCCGGCAGCAGGTCCACGCCCTCGAAGGCCGAGGGCCGCACGGTCTCGCCGAATTCGACCGCCGCCGTGAAGTCCGTGCGCTGGATCTCCGGGATCCGCAGCAGCGAGGCGAGGCTGCGTCCGTTCCGGTCGTCGTCGCGCCGCATAATGGCGGTGCTGTTGGCCTGGCTGTCCGCATCGATCAACAGGATGCGCTTGCCGTGATCCCGCGCGAAAATCGCGGCAAGGTTGACGCTGGTAACTGTTTTCGCGACGCCGCCCTTGTTGTTGCATATCGCAATGGTTTTCATTTACTCAGTCCTTTCTGTCTGTCTGTGTGTGACTGTCCATTTCCTCCAGCAGCGCGGCCAGATCGTCCTCGCCCAGAATCAGATCGATCGCGACGCACTTCCCGTTGCGCAGGAAGACGAGCGTCTCGTCTCGCTTCGGCAGGATCGCGGAGATCTCGTCGCGCTCAAAAATCGCGCTTCCGATTTTTATCAGCATGCCCTCACCTCCTCTCTGTGTCTTTGTCCGGTGAGCCTCTTTCAGAATTTGAATGTCTCGCGGATCGTCCCGCCGGGGCACCGGGCCTCCACCCGGAACCAGCGGTGCTCGCGGTTTACCTGGATGACGACGCCGTGCAGCTCGCCGGCCGCGCCGAGGAGCGTCCCGGCCGCGCCGCTGAATTCCGTGAACGCCGACGGGATCCACGAGAAGCTGTCACCGACCTCGATGTTTTCGTCGGGCACGCTCTGCATCTGCCGCCGCCTCCTTTGCCGCGTCGAGCCGCGCCTGCAGCGCGGCCAGCCGACGCTTTTCCTGCGCCGGGCACCAGCCGCAGTGTGCGCAGTCGATTTGCGTATCCTTGCAGACGATGCCGGCCGGATTGAAAATACATCCGTCCGGATAGGCGCCGCGCAATTTCACCGCGCCCCGCATCTCCTGAGTCGTCACAGTGGCAGTCCCTCCTCGCCTTCGGCGCTTTCGGCCATCCGCACCCAGGCGTCATCGTCCGCCTCGCGCGCGGCCTCTGCCGCAGCCGCGGACCGTCTGCGCTGCTCGCGGTTGCGGTCCATGGCCGCGATCCTCTCCCTGCTGGGTGCCGTCTCGTTCTCCACGACGCCGGGCAGATAGGAAAATTTCAGCCGCGGACCGTCAAATTTCAGCAGCATCTGCTGCTGCCCAACGTCTTTGTTTTTGTCGATGCGCAGCAGGCGCGGGGAGGAGTAGTCCTCCTGATCCGTGAGGTCCAGCAGCAGCACGATGTCCGCGTCATTGCTGAGCTGCTGGCTCTCGCGCAGGTGCTCCTTGCGCAGCGGGAGCTTTTTGCCGGTCGTTTTGCTGTACTGCGGGGTGACCTGGCTGAGGGCGATGACCGTCGCCCGGGTCTCCTGGGCGATCTGATGCAGGCCCATGGACGAGCTGCGCACCTGAAGCGCGGGGCTCTCACCCGGCCCGGCGAGCAGCTGCACATAGTCCACAAAGACCACGTCCAGCCGGTCCGCCAGCACCTCGCCCCGGATGGCCTCCACCGGCCAGCCGGAGGCGGGGTAAAAGCGCAGGTGATAGTCCCAGCTCCGCTGCCCGAGGTCCATCGCGCGGCGCGCGCCCTCGTCCGGGACGTGCCGGTCGAGGATGTCCCGCATCCGGGTGCCGGTCTGCTGCGCGAAAATGCGCTGCGCCAGCGTCTCGCCGGGCGTTTCCAGGCTGAAGAATCCGACGCGCTTCCCGCTGGCCGCCATGGCGAAAGCCATCTGCAGCGCCAGCGCCGTCTTGCCGACGGAATTGTACGCGCCCAGCACGACGAATTGCCCGGCCCGCATCCGGACGGCAGGGGAGAGCTCCGGGATCCCGAGGTCCAGCCACGGCTCCGGCGGGTCGCTCATGTGCGCCACGAAATCCGTCGCGAGGTCCCGCCAGAGCTTGCCCTTGCGGCTCCGCCTGTCGGTCGCGGCCTCGATCGCCTGCTGCGCCAGCGCAGCGGCTTCGTCCGGGTCGCCGCAGGTCGTGAGGGCGAGGCCCACCCGCTGCAGGTCCCGGAGGCGCGCGTCCCGCCGGACGATCCGGGCATACTCCGCGGCGCTCGCCGCGCTTGGCGTCGCCTCCATGAGCT
>JAFXTM010000064.1 GCA_017535865.1 Oscillospiraceae bacterium | reverse complement strand
TCAGCGCGTCCTCATCCGTGGCCAGGTCGGGGGCGTAGCCGCCCTCGTCGCCCACGCCGGCGGCGGGCGTGCCGTTGGCCTTCAGGGTCTTCTTCAGCTGGTGGAAGACCTCGGCGCACATACGCAGCGCTTCCTTGAAATTGGGAGCGCCGACGGGCATGATCATGAACTCCTGGATGTCCACGCTGTTGGAGGCGTGCGCACCGCCGTTGAGGATGTTCATCATCGGCACGGGCAGGGTCTTGGCGTTGACGCCGCCGATGTAGTTGTACAGGCTCACGCCGGTGGCGGCGGCGGCAGCCTTGGCGCAGGCCAGGGACACGCCCAGAATGGCGTTGGCGCCCAGACGGGTCTTGTTGGGGGTGCCGTCGAGCTCGATGAGCAGCTTGTCGATGCCGGTCTGATCCAGCACGTTCAGGCCCACGATCGCCTCGGCGATCTCGCCGTTGACATTCTCGACCGCCTTCTCGACGCCCTTGCCGCCGTAACGGCCCTTGTCGCCGTCGCGGAGCTCGCAGGCCTCATGGATACCGGTGGACGCGCCGGAGGGCACGGCCGCGCGGCCGATGGTGCCGTCGTCCAGGGTGACCTCGACCTCGACGGTCGGGTTGCCGCGGGAGTCCAGAATCTCTCTGGCCATGACATCTACGATTTCAAAGTACTGTTTCATGTGTGATTATCCTCCTCACAAAGGTTGTCAGTATTATAACCCATTCCCCGCCAAAAAGAAAGAGATACTTCCCTATTGTTTGGAAAATTTTTATTTTTTGTGCAAACTGACTTCTCCTCTCCCGTCCCGCGCGTTCACCCGCCGCTTGCAAACGCGGCCGGCGCGTGCTATGCTGGAGAAAAAGACCGGGAGGGGGCCGCGCCGTGACGGACCGTCGGGACAAGGGAATATCGTTTCTGGCGGCGCTGTGCCTGCTGGCCTTTCTGGCCGTCTTCGCCGTGCTGAACTTTCGCTCTTTTCCCGTCTTCTGCGACGGGGACGTTTACACCGACATGGAGCTCGCACGCGAGATGTGGACGCAGAAGACCCTTTTCCCCTCGAACTGGGTCTTCGGCAATCAATACTATGTGATCGCGACCCCCGTGCTCGCCGCGCTCTTCTACGGGCTGACGGGCAGCCTGGTAAAGGCGATGGCGCTTGCCACGACGCTCATGGGCCTGCTGCTTCTGCTGAGCCTCGCCTGGATGCTCCGCCCCTTCCTGCCGCGGCGCTCCCAGCGGCTGTGCGCGCTGCTGTTCTTTACGGCCGCGCCGATGGGCACGCGTCTGCTGATCGAGCCGGAGGGCCAGCTCTTTTTCGTCCTCGCGAGCTATTACGCCTGCTATCTCATCACGCTCTTCGTCGTCTTCGGGGACTACGTCCGCGCGCTGGAACGCCCGGAGGCCGCGCGGCCTCTCCCGCTCCTGCCCGCGCTGCTGCTGAGCTTTGCCGCCGGGATGCAGAGCCTGCGGCAGACGGCCGTGATGGTCCTCCCGCTGCTCGCGCTCGAGCTGCTGGCGCTCCTGGCCCGGCTGCTGCGGCGCGAGCCCCTGCTGCCTTCCTCGCGACGGCGCGCCCTGCGCCGCGTGTGCGGCTATACGGCGGCCAACCTGCTTGGCCTGCTCTTCATCCGGCTGCTGCACATCCCGAGCCAGAGCATCTATGAGGCTCCCGCGGAGGGTTTTGCCGCAAGGCTCCATCCGCTCTGGGCGGCGCTGCGGGGCATCAGCGGCCTTGACGCGGCGCTGTACGGGGAGGCGCGTCCCTTTTTCCTGCTGTTCTTCGCCGCGCAGCTCGCCTGCCTGCTCGCCGCTCTTCTCCTTGTGCTGCGCCGTCTGCGCGCACCCGGCGCGCTGGAGCGGCTCTGGCTGCTCTGCCTGATCAGCCTCGGCGGCGCGATGCTCGCGGGCCTCGTGCTGCCGCTGAAGATGCGGGAAATCTATCTTTTTCTCTGGTATCCCCTGCTGGCCCTTTCCCTCGCTCTCCTGCTCGCGCGGGGCGAGAAGGCCGCCTTCTGGCTCTCGCTCCTGACGGCCGCGCTCTGTCTCGGGAACCTGGTTTTCAGCTATGGCAGCTCGCTGCGTTACGCTGAGGAGAAAGACGTCTCCGCCCGACTCGCCTTTGTGCAGGAGGCCCGCGAGGCGGGGATCCGCTACGTCTACGGCGACTGGTACAGCCTGCCGTACTTTGCCGTCTGGGCGGACGACGACTTCCGCTGCGGTTTCTGGGACGAGTCGACGCTCGACACCGTGAACTATCTGAATCTCCGGGACATCTACGGGGAGGAGGAGAACGCCTCCGCGCTCTATCTGATGTCACGCTGGCATGAGGCGCCGTTCCTGCAGCTCGCCGAGGAGCGCGGCGTGAACGTGGAGCTCTTCGGGCGCTATGAGCGCTGTCCCGCCTATCGCGCGGATTGGCCGCTCATGCGCGTGCCCTGAAAAAAAGACGAACATCCCCCGGCTCGAAGCCGGGGGATGTTTATATGCCGTTTTACGCAGCGCCCGTGACTGTGACGCCCTTCAGAAGCGTCGCGGCCGGGATGCGCCAGTTGTCGTACTGCGCGCTCTCGCGCGTGAAGTACATCTCCCCCGCGAGCTCGAGCATCGAGCCGGACAGCGAGCCGCCGGTGACGGGGGTCACGGTCTCGCCGTCGTGCCAGTAGGCCAGTCGGATCTCACCGAAGAGATCGCCGGTCACGCTGTCCACCTGGAAGTCGGAGAACTCCACCACCTCGAGGTACGCGCCCGCGCGCAGCTCTTCCTCGCTGCGGGTACCGCCGGAGGCGGCGAGGTTCGTCGGACTGAAGGCCTGCTCCAGACCGAGGTAGGCAGCGAACATGCGCGCGCCGAGGTAGTTCTTTGCGACGCCATCCTCGAGCAGCACGGCGTCGCGGATCGTTGCGCCCTCCCCGTCAAAGCGGCGGTTCATGGAGGAGTTCGGCAGCTCCCGCAGAGCCGTGACGGTGGGCCGATCGCCGTGGAAGGTTTCCGCCACCGGCTTTCCGAGCTCCCAGTCGCTCAGCTTGCGATAGACCATCGCGGCGTTCAGGCGATCGGCGAAATAGTCGTAGAGGCTCACCGCGTCGCGCGCGGTGAAGAGCACGTCCGCCTTTTCGAGCGCGGGCGTGGGCTTTGCAAGCAGGCGGTCGCGGCCGTACTGCATCGTGCGAAGGAGGTCCTTCCGGAGCCCCTCGACGTCGCAGGTCCCGCTCTTGTAGTTCCGGTAGAGCTCGATCTCATGACCCTCGCGGCGGGCGTTCACCACGACCTCGAGCATGCTGGACGGATAGCTCTCCCGCCGGTCTATGCCCGTGGAGCTCATAAAGCGCCGCGTTTTGGCCGAGACGAAGATCTCGTAGCTGTTGATGTCCTCCCCCGCCGTCTCGGGCAGTTCCCGCACGGTGCGAAGAAAATCCCGCGCGATCGCGGCCAGGTCGATCGGCTCCTCCGGCGCGGGCTCGTCGGCCTCCGGCGCGCGGAGCGTATAGGGCCGGTTCTTCACGAGTGTCGCACGGTAGGCAAGGTCTGCGATCTGCGCGCGGATCTCCGTCTCATCCGCCGTCGGCGCGATCTCGCAGCTCGCGCTGCCGAGGAATTTTCCGTCCTCGATGAGCTGAAAGACCTTGACGGTGATATGCGACACGTCCTTGACGCGGTTCTGGTCCAGCGCGTGGCGGATGAAATAAAATTCCCAGCCCTGCGTCCGGACTTCGCTGAGTTCCCAGGCGGTGACGCCCGCCTCGTTCAGCAGTCTTGCGATCGTATCCAGCATCAGCCCAGCCTCGCTTTCGTTTTCAGATAAGGGCCGCCGTCGGAGACCTTGACCCACTCTTTGTAGCCCTTGCCGCAGCCGCCCGTACCGAAGACCTCGCGGTCCGGCGAGCACATGGAGATGTTCCCCAGCAGCTCGGGCACGTAGCCGGTCAGGATGATGGGAGCGACGAGCCGCCCGGTGAACTTGCCGTCGCGGATCTCGCGCCCGGCCTTGATGATGCACTGGATGCCCCAGTGCTTGGGGTCCTCCATGCCGCTCTCCATGCCCTCGAGCAGGAAGCCGTGCTTTACGGAGGCGATCATGTCTTCGAGGCTGTCCTCCCCGGAGTCGAAGATCGTGTTGGTCATGCGGGTGTAGACCTTGTGCTCAAAATTCTCGCGCTTGCCGTTTCCGGTCGGCTCCGTGCCCAGGCGCAGCGCGCTCAGCGCATCGCAGATGCCGGTGCGCAGGATGCCGTTCTCGATCTCGATCACGTCCCCGGCGAGCGTGCCCTCGTCGTCGAAAACGTAGCTGGCCACGTCCTCGACGCAGAGCGCGCCCTCGTGCATCGTGACGAGATCGCTGCCCACGCGCCTGCCGATGTAATCCCGGCCCAGCGCGCGGTTCTTCACGAACATGTCCATCTCCACGCCGTGGCCGAAGGCCTCGTGCGCGATGAGCCCGGACACCTCGGGCGAGGTGATGATCTCGTATTCGCCCGGCTCGATCCGCTCGGCCCCGAGCAGCTCCTCCGCCGTCGCGACGGTCTTCGCGAGCTTCTCCCCGAGCCGTGCGAAAAGCTCCGGCCCGCAGCGGCCGGACACGCCGTCGTAGGCGATCTGGGTCCGGCCTTCGCGGTTGACGACCGCGACGACCGACGCCTCGGAGTAAACGTAGCTCTGGCGCAGATCCCGGCGCTCGGTCAGAAACATCTTGCAGACATGGGTGGACTCGGCCCGCAGCATGCAGTCGATCATGTTCTCCCCCAGCGTCATGCCCCGGTCCGAGAGCGCGGTCAGCTTTTCGACCAACGCCTTCACGTCCGTCGTTTCGGGAAGCTCTTCCGTCTCCTTCTCCGCGAAGAGCGTGAGCGGCTCGTCCGCGAGCACCGCGGTCTTATAGACCTCCGCGCCGACGGCTTCCAGCGCCGCACGCTGCCGGGCGAAGGCGGCGCGGATCTCCTCCGCGGCCGCTTCCGGCTCGGCCGGATCGAAGCTGTTGAGCGCGTACTCGCTGTACTGGCCGTCACGGCAGACGCGCAGCACCACGCCGCGCTCGGTGGTCATGGTCTCGCTGCTGACCGAACGCGCGCGCTGGGAGATGCGCACCGAGAGGCCCCGGGAATCGGTGGCCAGCACGCTCACATAGTCGTAGTCCGGCCGCAGCAGCGCGATCAATTCGCGCAGGCCGTCGCGCAGGCTGTCCAGATAAGCTGAAAAGGGTGCCTTCATAGCCCTCCTCCTTATGGTTCGCAAAGTGCACACGCAGTGTACTCCAAAGCGCCGCATCCGTCAAGTGTGCGGCCGCCGCAGAAAGCACTTGCGCCGACGCGCAAGCGGGTATATAATAGTAAAGCTGTTTTCCCCGCGGGGCGGAAAAAATATACAGCGCCGCCAGGCGGAAACGGAACGCAGCAAGTCTCTTCACACGACGCCCGGGTGTAGCCCAGTTGGTAGGGCGCCTGCTTTGGGAGCAGGAAGCCGCGCGTTCGAGTCGCGCCACTCGGACCAGGACGCCGCCGGGAGCGATCCCGGCGGCGTCCCATTATCTTTTGAGCCCGTTCGGCATGTATCCGCCGTGCGGGCGGAAGAAGGAGCCCCTGATGCAAAACAAAAGCAACAACGAAACAAAATGCCGAACAGCGGATCCCCTCGTCTATGACGGCAGCGCGGCGGTGACCGCCCGCTGTTCCCATCTGTGGATCACGCTGGAGGAGGGCTTCTTCTACAACAAGGCGACAGACTGCTTTTGCATCCCCCTGCGTGCGGAGTCGACACGCACCGACGCGGACTACTTTCAGTGTCTCTCCCTGCATAACGAGGCCAATGACCTCCACCGAGGCTGGGAGGAGGGACCGTACGGCCCGTTTCGCGCTCTGATCCATGTCCCGCGGGAGAAGCTTCGCGCCAACGGAGGCAGCGTGACGATCCCGCTCGATGTGTCGGTCAGAGTCTGCGGGGTCCCTTCCGGGGAGGATCTGCCGCTGCAGATCAGTCTTCAGGCGGAGCCGCAGGATGAACGGGACCGGGAGCGAGCCATCGCCGGCTACAGGACGATCGATCTGGATGAGCTGTGGACCATCTGGGAGAGCGGGCGCTATGACCCGGCGATCGACATGAAGTCGCTGTTCTGCGAGCGCTTGGATCAGATAGGGCCCGATCGTTATGATGAATACCAGTGTCTCTGGTACAATGCCCTCGTGCTCCGGAAAGAGAACGGCTACCGCGCCGAGGACAGAGAAACCGGGGTATGGGCCCGGCTGGAGAGTGTCTATCTCTGCAACTGGGGTTCCCCCGCGGAAGACCGCGCGAATCCGGTCTTCTCGCTGCTTCTCGGCCCGATCGGGGAGGAACCGGACCGGACGGAGATCCCCTCCCGGGAGGACAAGGATGCCAGGAGCATCCCCTACGAGGGGGAGAAAACGATCCGGATCCTGGCCGATCCGAATCACTTTCGTTTCTCCGACGGGAGATGGCAGGCGGACTTCGTCCGCCTCGGAATAGACGACAGCAACATGAGGGCCTGCGAGAACGGAGGCATGATGGAGAGCTGCGAATACAACCTGATCCTGATCCCCGGAGACGAGCTGCTCGAGGAGCTGCCGGGCTGTCCCTTCAGCAGAGAGGGCTGTGCGCGGTTGGAAGAGGAAAGCTGGGATGCGCCTGCGTGGCTTGACACATGACCGGGCGCTGTTCATAGTCCGCAGTCGGCAAATAGAGAGGGAGAGGGCAAAAAACGCGCCGCAGGGGCGCGGCCGCAGGCTCTCCCGACGTCCCGCCGGTCCGTGTGCTTCCTCCCTGCGGAAGATGATCTTCCTGTCGCTTTTCCTCATAAGCCGGCGCCGGGACAGAAGCGCTTTGTTTCTCACCCGATCCGGAGCCTTGCGCAGACTCAAACCGTTCCCGTCCGTCGTGCGGGCCCGCCTTTTCGTTCCATGGGACGGCTTTTTGTTTCTCCCGCCGCGCCGGCAGGCCGTGAGCGGCCGCGCGTCAAACAAAATATTTACATCTGCGCCCTTGCGCCTTTCCCGGAAACATGATAGACTAAGCACAACAACAGGATAACTTTTCTATAAAGGAGTGTATGTTGACATGCTCAAACTCATCATGGGCCTCAAGGGCTCCGGCAAGACCAAGCGGCTGGTGGATATGGTGCGCGAGGCGGTAAACGAGGAGACGGGCTCCGTCGTCGTGATCGAGAAAGAGCGCAAGCTCACCTTTGACATCCCCTATCAGGCGCGGCTGATCGACGCCGGAGACTACGACATCGGCAGCTACGAGTTCCTCAAGGGCATCATCTGCGGCGTCCACGCCGGAAACTATGATATTACCCACTTCTTTATCGATAACTTCTATAAGCTTGTCAACGACCGTTCTCCCGAGGAGCTGGAGGCCTTCATGGACTGGCTCAATCGCTTCTCCGAGCAGGAGGGCATCAGCTTCGTGGTCAGCGTCTCCGCCGATGTGGAGAGCGCGCCCGAGAGCGTGAGGAAATACGTGATCTGAGCGATCGAAAGACAGAAACAGGGCTGTTGCCAGTGCAACAGCCCTGTTTCTGTCTCAGGCTTTATATTTTTTCCCGCAGCTTCTGCAGCGTCTCGCTCGCGGTCTCGCTCGCCTTGGCGACAGCCTGCTTCATCAGCCCCGCGATGCTCCCGCCGTCGTAGCTGCGCACGCCCTCCTCGCTCTCGAAGAAGAGCGCCAGGGCGCCAGGTCCCACATAGGAGCCGGTCACAGGCTCATACTCCACCGTCAGGATCTCCCGCGGCGGCCGGTTGGCACGCAGCATGTCCGCGAGCTGCGCGGCCTCGTCCTTGCAGCCGGCCTCCACGATGCCGACAAGCTGCTTTTCCGGCTCGACGGCAAGCCGGTCGTACATCTCCGCCAGGGTCTTGACGGACTGCTTCCGCCCGCGCACCTTCGCGAAAGCGACGATCTTACCCTCCTCGTTGCCCTTGAGGATGGGCTTGATCTGCAGCACGGTGCCGATCATGGCCGAGACGTTGGAGAGACGGCCGCCGCGCTTGAGGTGCATCAGATCGTCCACCGTAAAGACGTTGAACATCCGCTCGCAGACGACATGCAGCCGCGCGACCGCGAGCGCCGTGTTCACGCCCTCGTCGCGCATCTTCGCCGCCTGGAGGGCAATCAGTCCCTCGCCGAGGGCCGCGCCGCGCGTGTCGATGACTTCGACGCGGTGATCGGGATAGCTCTCCCGGAGTTCCTGCGCGGCGATGCGAGCAGAACCGCAGGAGCCGGAGATGCCCGAGGACATCGCGACATAGATCACGTCCTGCCCCTCGCGCAGAAAGGGCTCAAAGAAATCCATATAGGTCTGCGGGGAGATCTGCGAGGTCGTCACTCGCAGGCCCTTTTTGATCCGCTCGTAATAGGCGTCCCCGTCGAAAGCCTCCGTGTCGAGGCACTGGTGCTCTTCGCCCTCATAATAATAGGAGAAGGCGATCTCCCGGATATCGTGCTCCCGAATCAGCGCGGTCGGCAGGTTCGACGAGGTATCGGTTGCGACAACAAAGCTCATGTGTATATACTCCTCCTTGCTCGTTGTACGGTTCCCATTGTACCCCATCCGGCGCAGGAGGGCAAGCTACCGCTCGCGGGGAGACTGCACCCGGCTCTCCACGCCTGGTAGAACAGGCGCGCCGCGCTCTCTACGCGCAGTAGAATCCATTGAAAACCGCGGCTTTCAGCCGTCGAGAGCTGCCAGCTCCTCCACAAGCTCGCCGAAGAGGGCAAGCGCCGCGTTCACCGGCTCCGGGGCGCTCATGTCCACGCCCGCGAGCTTCAGCAGGCTGATCGGATCGTCGCTCGAGCCGGCGGAGAGGAAGTGCTTGTAATCGCGCACGGCTCCCTCTCCCTCGCGGAGGATCCGGTCCGCGATCGCCACCGCAGCGGAAAAGCCCGTGGCGTACTGGAAGACGTAATAGTTGTAGAAAAAGTGCGGGATGCGGGCCCACTCGAGGGCGATCTCGGGATCGGAGATCATATCCGGACCGAAGTAGAGACGGTTGAGCGCGGCGTACTTCTCGCAGAGCGCATCGGCCGTCAGCGTCTCTCCGGCCTCGGCCAGACGCCCCATGGCGAGCTCAAACTCGGCGAACATGGTCTGACGGAAGACCGTGCCCTTGAACTGGTCGAGGAAGTGGTTGATGAGGTAGGCGCGCTCGCGCTTGTCGGTCGTCTTACCGAGCAGATGGCGCATCAGCAGCACCTCGTTGCAGGTGGAGGCGACTTCTGCTACGAAGATCACATAGTCGCTCGTGCAGACCGGCTGGTGCAGGCAGCTGTGATAGCTGTGCAGGGCGTGGCCCATCTCGTGGGCCAGGGTGAAGAGGCTGTCGAGCGTATCCTTATGGTTCAGCAGCACATAGGGGTGGGGCCTGGCAAAGCCGGAGGAATAGGCGCCGCTGCATTTTCCCCGGTTCTCGTAGACGTCGATCCAGCGGTTTTCAAAGCCCTCCCGCAGCATGGCCGTATAGTCCTCGCCCAGCACGCCGAGCGCCTCCAGGACCGTCTCCTTGGCCTCCGCAAAGGAGATCACCGCCGCCGCGTCGGAAACGATGGGCGTGTACACGTCGTACATGTGGAGCTCCTCCACACCGAGCCGCTTTTTGCGCAGCGCGACGTAGGCGTACATCTTGTCCAGGTTCCGGTGCACGGCTTCGATCAGATTGTGATAGACCGCCGGCGGGACCTCGGTCCCGTCGAGCGCCGCGGCCAGCGTGCTCTCGTATCCGCGCGCCCCGGCAAAGAAGCGCAGGGACTTGAACTGCCCGTCGAGCAGGGAGGCTGCGGTGTTGCGGAACTCACCCAGGCGGGCGTAGTAAGTCTTAAAGGCGTTCTCACGCAGCACGCGGTCGGGGCTCTCGAGCAGCGGCACAAAGGAGGCGTTGGAGAGCGGGTGCTTTGTCCCCTGTGCGTCCTCGACCTCCGGGAAGCGGAGATCGGCGTTGGAGAAGGCGCTGCGGACGTTTTCCGGCGTACGCGCCATCTCGCCTGCGGCGGCGAGCAGTTTTTCCTCAGCGGGCGAGAGGATGTGCGCCGCGCGGCGGCGGATCTGATACAGGCTGCGGCGGTAGGTCTCCAGCCCCGGCTGCGCGATATAGAACAGGTTCAGACGGTCCTCTTCGAGCGCCATGATCTCCGGCTGCGCGAAAGATGCGGCGGACGAGACCGCCACCGCCAGCCCGTAGGCTTTGCCGCGCAGCTCCTGACCGCGGGCGTCGCCGGTGTCCTCGTCGCCCCTGCAGTGTGCGTAGCCCAGGAGCCTGCCCAGGCGGAGCTCCGCCTCGTCCGACAGACGGAACCAGCTCAGCAGTGTCTCCGCGTCGTCGCCCAGGCGGCCTTTGAAGGCCCCGATCTGCCCGGGCAGGGCCTTGAGCGCCTCGAACTCCGCCTGCCAGGCCTCGTCGCTCTCAAACAGATCCTTCCGATTCCAGGTAAATTCCTCGGGCACTTCCGCCCGGGATGCATAACAGACTGCCATGGTTACCTCCGCAATATGGATAGAATGGTTTTATTTTATCACAGGCCGCTTCGCGCCGCAATAGGCGCAGCGCAGCGCGTTATGCTTGCTTTTCCCCGCTTTCGCGTATATAATAGATATTTGTAATCCTTTCCCGGGAGGAAAACCATGGCAAAGCAAAAAGGCCAGAACTATCTGCACGGCGCCGCGATCCTGACGGTGGGCGTGATCATTATGAAGGTGCTCGGCTTCATCTATAAGATCCCGCTCGGCAACATCCTCGGGGACGAGGGCTACTCCATGTTCACGAGCGCATACAACATCTATTTTGTATTCTTTACGCTCGCAACGGCGGGCTTTCCCGTCGCGCTCTCACGCCTCGTGGCGGAGGCCGACGCCAACGGCCGCGTCCGTCAGGAGGAGAAGACCTTCCGCGTTGCCCTCGTGAGTTTCACGCTGCTCGGGCTGCTCTTCGCGGCCGTGCTGTTTTTCTTCCCCAACTGGCTCGCTGCTGTCTATCTGGAGAACCCCGACGCGGCGCCGAGCGTACGCGCCATGGCGCCCGCCATCCTGCTCGTGTGCATGGTCTCCGCTTACCGCGGCTACTGCCAGGGCAACGGCAACATGCTCCCCACAACGGTAGATGAAGTGCTGGAGGTCCTCTTCAAGGTCATCTCCGGCCTGGTGATCGCCGTGCTTGTCCTGCGCAGCTATCCGCCGCATCACCCGATGGCCCTGCCGATGGGCTCGGCAGGCGCCATCCTCGGTGTCTCCATCGGCTCGGTGATCTCGCTGCTCTACATGGTCGTCTACAAGCATCGCCATTACAGTCGGCTTTCTGCGCCTTACACCGCGGGGATCGTACTGGATCACAGCACACAGGCCGAGGCCGAGGCAGTCGAGCCCGCGCTCAAGATCGTGAAGGATCTGTTCCGTATCGGTGTGCCCATCGCTTTCGGCGCCTGCATCCTCGCGCTGCTCAACAGCGTCGATTCCAAGCTCTGTATGAACCGCCTGCAGAGCGCCGCCGGCTTCAGCTATCAGGAGGCCAAGGTGCTCTACGGCGTCTACGGCAAGGCGCAGACGCTCTTCAACCTTCCGGCTGCCTTCATCACGCCTCTGACCATCTCCATTGTCCCCGCGATCTCCGGGGCGCTGGTCAGGGGGGAGCGCGGGACCGCCGCCGTGATCTCGGAGGATTCTATGCGCATCGCCTCCGTGATCGCCGCGCCGATGGGCGTTGGCCTCGCGGTACTCTCGCAGCCGATCATGCGCGTCCTCTATCCCGGCAGCCATCTGTCCGGTCCCCGTCTGCTGGCCGTGATGGGCGTCGCCTCTTTCTTCGTCTGCCTGGTCCTGCTTGAAAATGCCATACTTCAGGCCTCCGGCCGGGAAAAGCTCACGATGCTCACGCTGATCACCGGCGGACTTGTAAAGATCGTCATCAACTGGTTTCTTGTGGCGCAGCGCCCCATCAACATCCACGGCGCGCCGATCGGGACGCTGGTCAGCTACCTGGTCATGGCGGTAATGGATTTTGTCTTCCTGTGCTCCGTGCTGGGCCGGCGGCCGAAGCTGGGCGGGATCCTGCTGAAGCCCCTGCTCTCTTCTGTGGTCATGGGCGCCGCGGCCTGGGCCAGCTACGGGCTGCTCGACCGTGTACTGCCCCTGGCCGGACGGCTGCACACGCCGCTCTGTATGCTGGCCGCGATCCTGCTCGCAGCAGCCGTCTACCTCGTTTTGATGGTCACGACGAGCATGATCACCCGCAAAGACATGGCTCTGATCCCCGGCGGCGACAGACTCGCGCGCGTTTTGCGCATGCGCTGAAGCCCGATCGTGGAGAAAACTGAAAAAAACATAAAAAAAAGCGGAATACCACTTGATAATAGCGCCATAATATGATAATATGCACCCATTGCGTGGTAATCGCATGATTTTGGGTTTTTTGCCCCGTTTGGGGCAGACTCAATAAGAAAAGGCATTGCGCCAAAAACAGGAGGAAAAATAATGAATAAAGCTGAACTCATCGCTGCTGTTGCCGAGAAGTCCGGTCTGTCCCGCAAGGACAGCGAGAAGGCCGTCAACGCCACTCTGGAAGCCGTCACCGCCAGCCTCGTCAAGGGTGAGAAAGTCGCTCTGGTCGGCTTCGGTGCTTTTGAGGTCAAGGAGCGCGCCGCCCGCGTCGGCCGCAACCCCCAGACCAAGGAAGAGATCACCATCCCCGCTGCCCGCGTTGCTTCCTTCAAGGTCGGCAAGGCCCTCAAGGACGCCGTCGCGAAGTAAGAGAACAAGATCGGCTGTGCGTCCGTCCGGGCGCACAGTTTTTTTATGCGCGCCCCTGTCCGGGCGCCGTGAGGAAAGGATCCCGGTATGCGATTGGACAAGTATCTCAAGGTCTCCCGGCTTATCAAGCGCCGCACCGTGGCCAACGACGCCTGCGACGGCGCGCGCGTTTCGGTCAATGGGCGGCCGGTCAAGGCCAGCTATCAGGTCAAGCTCGGCGACGTGATCGAGATCGCCTTCGGCCAGCGGACGCTGAAGGTCGAGGTCACGCAGATCAGCGAGACCGCAGGCAAGGCCGACGCCCCGGCCATGTACAGGGAACTGCCGTAAAAGGAAACAGCGCTTCGGACCGAAGCGCTGTTTCCTTTTGCTTATGCACAATGCCCCCCGCAAAAAGCCCGGGAGTGCCCACCGTCTGCCGCAGCCAGGCGCCGCGGGCAAGAGGACCGGCAAAAAAACAAAGCCGGCACGAGAAAGCGGTTGACGGCGGCCCCCGGCGGCAGTACAATGAGAAAAACAGTCCGCGACCGGTAAACGGAAGGGAGAAAGAGGCATGAAAACCCTGTTCAAGAACGGTACGATCTTCGACGGCAGCGGCAGCAAGCCCTATGTCGGCGATGTTTTGATCGAAGACGCCCGCATCGTCGCCGTAGGCGGCGAGATCACCGAAGCGGCAGACAAGGTCGT
This sequence comes from Oscillospiraceae bacterium, assembly GCA_017535865.1. Lineage (GTDB taxonomy): Bacteria > Bacillota > Clostridia > Oscillospirales > Oscillospiraceae > Limivicinus. Next base: position 12,696 of record JAFXTM010000064.1, on the reverse strand, counting down.
GAACATCCGCGGGCTTCACATCTGCCCCGGCCTGATCGACGCTCACTCGCACAACGACTTTTTCTATGACCGGGAGGATGCGGAGAAGTTCTACCGCCCCTTCATCGAGCAGGGCATCACCACACAGATCACCGGCAACTGCAGCTTCTCCCCGTATGGGATGGACGCGGACACGCCCTACCGGGACAAGGTCGGCGGCGGTCTCTTTGACACGCTGCATCCCGGCAGCTTTGCGGACTTCAAGGAGCGCGCGAAGGGGCGCCTCTATGTGAACCTCGTCCCGCTGATCGGCCAGGGCTCCGTGCGCGCGGGCATGACGGGTTATGATCCGACGCCTTACACGCCCGAGCAGATCGAGCGGGAGCTCGGTTATGTACGCGAGGCCATGGAGGGCGGCGCCTTCGGCGGCTCGCTCGGCTTTATGTACGAGCCGGACCGCTATGCGAAGAAGGACGAGATCCTCGCCTTTGCGCGGGAGATCGCCAAATATGGCGGCATCCTCACGATCCACCCCCGCGCCTGCTCCATCGTGAGCGCGGACTATCCGCTGCTGACGAAGAAGTCCCACTTGGAGCTTGGCCTTGACGAGGCGGTAGAGATCATGCGCGAGTCCGGCTGCCACCTGGAGTACAGCCATCTGATCTTTACCGGGCAGCGCAGCTGGAAGCTGCTGGACAAGATGCTCGCCGTCTTTCACCGGGAGAAGGCGCAGGGCAGCCCGATCGCCTTTGACAACTATGCCTTCCATTACGGCGCCTCGGTCATCACGGTCGTCTTTCCCGAGTGGTACGCCGCGCTCTCCCGCGAGGAGGCCAAGAAGCCTGTCAACCGCTTCAAGCTCTCCCTGACGATCCTCATGTACCGCAAGGTCCTCGGCATCGACTGGGAGGACATGGTCGTCGCCTACATCTCGGACGAGCATCCGGAGTACGAGGGCAAGACCGTTGAACAGCTTGCGAAGGAAGAGGGCGTTTCGGAGCTGGACATGTATCTCAAGCTCGTCGAGCTCTCCGACCGTGCGGGCAGCATCTATCTCGGCAAGTATTACAACGAGGCGATCGTCCGCCGCCTGATGGAGGACGAGCTCTCCGTCTTTATGACCGACGCCTGGGTGGAGGAGAAGGGCCTGCAGAATATTGCAGCCTTCCAGACCTTCCCGCAGTTTTTCCTGCTGGCCCGGCGCTACGGCATCCCCACCGAGGCCATCGTACGCAAGATGACCGGCGCGACCGCCGACCGCTACGGCATCCCCGAGCGCGGTTACCTCAAGCCGGGCTTCCGGGCGGACATCACCGTGCTCGACCCGGCGGCGCTGAAAGTCGACGAGACGAAGCCGGACTTCCGGCCCGGCGGCATCGCGCATGTCTATGTCAACGGCCGCGCCGTTCTGGAGGACGGCGTGTATCGCGGCGGCACGGCGGGCGAGGTCGTTCTCAAGCGCTGACTGCTCGCACAATACCATTCTCAGAATCAAAAGGACGATACTATGGACGTTTCGGACAATCAGAGGACCTCGGCCCGGGAGAGCGGCACGCCCGCCCACTTCCAGGAAAAACCGCAAAGCAGGCTGTCCGGCGGGATGATCCTGCTCATTCTGCTTCTGTTTGGGCTGTGGTTCACAGGAGCGGTGGCGATCAACCGCCTTCACGGGCAGGTCAAGGATCTTGAGAGCTCGCTCAGCGAGACGCGGAGCAGCCTCTCCGCCGCACATGCCGAAGTGGAGATCCTGCAGGACGAGCTGGAGAGCAAAGCCGGCCGGGAGGAGCTCCCGGTGATCCACACCACGGATGCAAACCAGATCATCAAGGCGATCGCACACCGCGGCTTTTCCTCGGAGGCGCCCGAGAACACGATCCCTGCCTTTCTGCTCGCGCAGGACAAAGGCTTCGCCTATATTGAGACGGATATCCGCTTCACTTCCGATGGGGTCCCGGTCTGTCTGCACGATGAGACCGTAAATCGGACCAGCAACGGAAGTGGTGCGATCGCCGGCATGACCCTCGCAGAAGCCCGGCGGCTCGATTTCGGCAGCTGGAAGGGCGAGGCCTACGCCGGGACGACGATCCCGACGGCGGAGGACTTTCTCCGTCTCTGCCGTGCGATGGGCATTCATCCCTATCTGGAGCTGAAGATCGGCAGTCAGGCAGAGATCCGCGACCTGATGCTGCTTGTAAAATCCTTCGGGATGGAGGACGACGTGACCTGGCTCTCTTTCTCCTACGAGCTGCTCCGCTATGTCGAGCACTACGATCCGACGGCGAGGCTGGGTCTGCTCGCCTATCAGGTGGATACGGATGTGCTTGCGCAGGCGAGCTGGCTGTCGATGGCGAGCAACCGGGTCTTTCTGGATTCCGCCTCCTGTACCGACGCCGAGTGTCAGCTCTGTCTTGAGCGGGGCATCCCGCTTGAAGCCTGGACCGTCGACGATTCGGACGCCGTTGTCGCCATGAACCCCTATGTGAGCGAGGTGACGAGCAACAGCCTGATCGCGGGTCAGGTCCTCTCCGAGGCCTACCTGGGCGCCGCCTCCTGAAAAGCCCATAAGAGACCGACGCCGCTGAGATATGTTCTCAGCGGCGTCGGTCTCTTATTTCATTTTGCCTCCGGACAAAGCAGCAGCCGGACGATCTCGATCACGCCGCGGTGGCGGAGCGAGCGCGGCTCGAAGCGGATCAGGCTGTACACGAGCTGCATCACGAGCCCGGCCCCCAGAACGCTGATCAGCGTCCCCACCCCGACGGGGCCGCCGAGCAGCCAGCCGACCAGCACGACCGCGCCCCAGAGTAGGATCTCCACAAAGCCGATCGGGATGCGCGGCAGGCGCTTCCCCAGTCCGACCAGCAGCGCGTCGCGCGGGCCGCAGCCCTGCTCACAGCGCATATACAGCCACATGCCGAGCGCCATGAACACGAAGCCGAGGAGCATGGCGGCGATCCCCACGCCGAGCTTCTGGTTGAGCGGGAAGGGATCCAGGTCGTTGAACATCTGCACGAGGTTCCCGGTCAGCAGCGCGTCGATGACCGTGCCGCAGCCGATCCGCTCGCGCATCAGCAGATCGACGCCGAGGACGCAGACCGCGATCAGCGTCATGGACAGTCCGTAGTTGAGCGGCGTATGAAAAGACAGGCCCATGCCCAGGCAGTCCCAGGGCGCGAGCCCGATATTCGCCCAGATCGTCAGGTGGACGCCGAAGGCGAACACCAACAGGCCCAGCGCGATCTGGACCCATTGGAAAAGGATCTGTTTTCTGGTCATGGGCAGTCCTCCGACAAAAAGGGGCTGCGGCGGCCGTTCAGCTCTTCCAGTGCTCCAGCGCAGAGAGATAGCCGTCGTACAGGCTGCGGCGCACCGCGTCCGGCGTGCCGTCCGGATTCGGCGCGTGCGCGATCAGATAATCCAGCAGGGAATCCTTGCTCGCATACGCGAAGCTGCCGCCCGTATAGCACCATTTGCAGTAGTTCTCGTTGATGCTGCCGTCCGTCTCACGGCTGAGCAGCCCGTCTTCGCCCATAGGCATCCCGCAGCACTGGCACACGAGCATTCGCGGCGAGCCGAGGAGCGTGTTTATGGACACGTCGAACTCCCGCGAGAGGAGCCGCAGCGTGTCCGAATTTGGCTGCGTCTCGCCGGTCTCCCAGCGGGAGACGGCCTGCCGCGTGACCAGCACGCGCTCCGCCAGTTCCTCCTGCGTCAGCCCGCGGCTCTCCCGCAGGTTTTTGAGTATTTCCCGTATCTCCATGGAAAAACCTCCCGTTTCAGGTTGGTCTTAGTGTAACGCGTCCCGCCGCGCCGTGCAAGCAACGCGCCGTTGCTTTTTCCGCTTTGGCGGGAGCGCTCTACTTGACCGCGGTCTCCGTCTCCCGCTTGGCCCGGCGCCGGTCGGCCAGCGCGAAGGGTGCGGTGACGAGCAGCATATAGACGCCGAGGATCCCGACGCAGGGCAGCAGATACAGGAAAGGAACGGGGATCCAGCGGTGGAAGATCTCCAGCAGGAAGTTGCCCTCCGTCTCGACCGAGAAGAAGTAGTTGGCCTTCGGGTGCAGGCCGGTCCAGCGCAGCAGGAGGTTGACGAGGAACATGCAGAAAGCGATCACGAGCGCGGCCAGCACGGCGCGCGGCAGGTCGCGGAAGCGTGGGCGGAACAGGCCGAAGCACACGAGCGCCAGGCCCTCGATCACGATCATGAAATGCGTCCCGTAGTAGCCGAGCATCCGCGGCAGCAGCAGCGAATAGCCGTCAAAGCCGTTGCCCGGCATGAGCAGCGCCATCAGCGCGCCGAGCGGCCCGAGGAAAAAGCAGAAGCACATCAGCGGGCGGCTCCTGCGCAGCACGGCGACGGGGATCAGGATCATGTTGATGTTGCAGAGCTGAAGCGGCAGCTCGCCCCACCAGTTGAATCCGCCCATGGCGGCGGTGATGCGGTTGTAATCGCTGTCGAGGGACAGCGTGTGCTTGTAGAGAAAGTATCCGGCAAGCGTGACGAGGCAGGCTGCGATCAGCACGGTCTGTTTCGTGCGCTCGCTCTTCCCTCTTACAAGCAGGCTGGCCAGAACAAGGAGCAGGATGAACGCGGCGAAAACGAGGCAGAACAAGGTGTTGAGCGGATGCATGATCCAGGGATCCGCAGAAATCGCCATTGAAATCGCCTCCCGAAAAATCGACTTCCTGTGCTTACATAGACCGGGAAAAGCCTGCGCTCTCCCCCGGCAGAGAACAACGATTTGACTCTATCACATCCCCGCGGCAGATGCAAGTCCCGTCGCTAAAAAACGAATTGCGTCAGCAGCATGCAGCAGAGCGTCCCGCCCGCGATGGACAGCAGCGTGCTGCCCCGCCACAGGTGAAGCAGCGCGGTCACGGCGCAGGCGATGAGCTGCGGCGCGCAGCCGGCGGCTGTATACAAGTCCACGCCGCGCAGACAGTAGACGATCAGCGTGGCAATGATCGCCATGGGCAGGACCCGGCCGAGATAGTCCACCGGCCCGGGCACCTGTCTGCCCCGGAACAGCAGGAACGGCAGCGCACGCTCGAAGAGCGTGCAGAGGGCGCACACCGCGATCACGGAAAGGATCCAGGCGGTATTTTCAGGCATGGCCGCCCTCCTTTTCCGCCCGGGAGATCGGGCCGCGGAACACGATCAGGCCGAGGACCGTGATCATCAGTGAGGGCAGGATAAAGCCGGAGGGACCGAAGCACAGCAGACAGATCCCGGACGAGACCGCCGCGATCAGCGCCGGGAGCGCGCTCTTTCCGGGGGCCTTGAGCTGCTCGATCAGGATCACGATGAACAGGGCCGTCAGCGCGAAATCGATCCCCGCCGTGTCAAAGGGGATCAGTGAGCAGACCAGCGCGCCGAGGATCGAAAGCGCGACCCAGTAAATGAGGATGAGCAGCGCGTCAAACACAAAGCTCCATTTCTTTCCCTCCGCGTCGTCCTCGTCGAAGCGGTTGGAGCAGTGCAGGGAGAAGGCCTCGTCCGGCAGCGCGAAGATCAGAAAGAGCCGCCAGACGCCGTAGCGTCTCCACTGCTCGATAAAGGGGATGCCGTAGAAGATATGCCGGCTGTTGAGCAGCAGCGCCATGACGGCGACCGTCACGAGCGACACGCCGCCCGCAAAGAAGCTCACGGCCAGAAACTGCAGGGAGCCGGCGAAAATGAACAGACTGCAGGCGCCCGTCCAGATCCAGTTCAGTCCGGCGGTCTGCATCAGGATCCCGTAGGCGATGCCGACCGGGATGAAGCTGATGAGGATCGGCAGGCTGTGCCGCAGGGAATAGCGAAAGGCTTTTTTCATACGATCCGTCCTTTGCTCAACGAAGGGTCCCCGGTTCAGTCCAGGATCTTCAGTGGTTTCCATTTGAGGTAGTCCCCGGATACGAGCCGATACAGCACGCCGTTTTTCTCTCCCTCGATGCTGACATGGAAACGGCTCTCGCCGTGGCAGTGTGCGTAGATCAGCTGCTCCGCGCCGCAGGCCTCCGCCAGGGCGGTGAAGCCGCTCTCGTCCTCCAGAAGGCTCGTGGGCGGGTAGTGCAGAAACACGATGAATTTGCGGAAGCCGTCCGCCTGCGCCGCCTCCAGGGAGAGGCGCAGGCGCCCGAGCTCGCGCTCCACGAGCTTTTTCGCGTGCTCCGCTCTTTTCTCATCCCAGTCGACGATACGCCCCCGGGCGTCGATCCAGAACGGCCCCTCAAAGCAGTAGCCCTTGGTGCCCACCAGCGCGTAGTCGCGGTAGGCGTAGTAGTTGTTCTGCAGGAACCGGAGCCGTCCGGCGAAGCGCTCGTTGAGCTGCTCGGTCTTCGCCGCGTCCCAGAACATGTCGTGGTTGCCGCGCAGCAGGATCTTCCGTCCCGGAAGCTCCGCGATGTAGTTCAGATCTTCCTCGCTCTCCGCGAGCGTGCGGCCCCAGCTGTGATCGCCGACGAGCACCAGCGTGTCGTCCGCGGTGAGCAGCCGCGCGCAGTTTTTTCGGAACTTCTCCTCGTGATCCTTCCAGACCCGTTCCCTCCGCTGCGCCTCCGCCTTCAGCGGCGAGAGGAAATGCAGATGCAGATCTCCGATGGCGTATAAGCTCATAACAATCCTATCCCTCGTTCAATTTGTCCACGAAGGCGGCCGGCTTGGCGGTCAGTTCGACCCAGGCCGGACGGAAGCCGCTGTGCAGCGCGTTTCGCACCGAGGGGAGATTCGACCAGGCGGCGCAGTAAAACGGTACCTTGTCCCGGTCCAGGATCTCCCGCGCCAGGCGGCTCGTCACAGCGGCGGCGATCCCCTGCCGGCGCCAGGACGGCAGCACGTCCACGCCGATCTGCCACATGTCCGCGCAATCGGCAGAGCATCCCGCGAAGCCGACCAGCTCTCCCTCCGCATAGGCGCCCACGCCGAGCACGTCCAGCTCCTTCCGTTTTTCACAGAGGGCGTTGCTCCACTGCGGGAGATAGAGCTCGCGAAAATCCGCCGGGTGCAGCAGGCGCAGCTCGCAGGCGCAGGGCAGGTCCCGCAGCGCGTCCGGTTCGGGCAGAAAGTACTCCGCCATGAAGCAGAGCTTCTGCCCCAGCGGCGCGAGCGCCTCGCTGAGCGCGTTCAGATGGGGCGTCTCAAAGCAGTTTACCGCCGGGTAGGCGCGGATATAGCGCTCGGCGATCTCCCGGTACGGCGGGGAAACCGAAGCCACGACGTTGCTGCCGTACGAGACGAGCTGACAGCTGAACGGCAGTTCCAGGTATTTTCGCGCGTCCGGCTTTTTCTCCGACAGCACCACAAGGCTCTCCGTTTTCAGAAAGTCCTCCGCCGCGCAGTTGAGATCGGCGGCGGACTGGCGCCGTGCGATGTTCCATATCTTCTCCCGGGTCATGGCAGTCCCCTTCCCCGCAGGCGACGCTCGCGGTCGCCCTGCGCTCCGGTCTGCGGACCGGCTGACCGCATTGTAGCATATCTCCGCGCCGCCGTCAAAGCCTCCGCGCGGCGGACAAACAAGCGCCCGGGGGCAGCATGGGCTTGTGTTCCCTCCGGCGGACTGGTATACTGTCGTCAGAAGCAGACAGTACACAGAGAGGGAGCGTGGGAGCCTGCGGGATCTGGAATGCCCAGAACGAGGCCAAGTTTGAAAAATGGGAGCTCAACCGGACCGATATCCCCCCGCACACCGGCGCCTCCGCCTGGCTGTACCGCATTTTCGAGCACCAGGCCGTATGCGGCGAGCGCAAGGCGCTCGAAAACGACCGCAAGGTCAACGAGCTGCTGCGCAGGCAGGTAGCAGCCGGAAGCTGTCCCAAGACCATCCGCCACCGGGCGATCATCTGGAACACGCCGGCCAACAACTATGCCAACTTCAACAACTGGCTGCTGGATTGCTGGGGTATCGACTCCGTGTGCGAGATGATCGACCTGCACGGCACCGGCCTGATCGACACACGCAGCCGGGAGAGCATGCTCCGCGGCATCGCGGACATGTATCAGACCTCCACCATGCGCGCCCACACCAAAGGCGGCAGCGAACTGATGCTGGACGATCTCTGGGAAAAATACGCGCAGTACCGCGCCGACATGATCCTGATGTTCGATCAGATCTCCTGCAAGGGGGTCGGCGCGATCAACGGGCTGTTTGAGGAGGGAGCGCAGAAGCGGGGCATCCCCATGTGCCGGGTGCGGCAGGATCTGATGGATCCCACTTCCATCTCCCGCCGCGAGATGCGCGGGGATGTGAACGTCTTTATGCAGACCGTCATGAACGAGACGCCGCTGGATCCCTCCCTGGTGGACTTCGACGACGACGAGAGCTGGTAAGGGAGGCGGAAAACGATGCATACGCTCTGGATTGTTTTGATCGTGCTGGCAGCGCTGTTCGCGCTCATCGTTCTGATCTACTGGTTCAATCTGGATACGAAACTGGTCAAGGCGCTGGAAAAGCCGATGATGAAGCATTACGACGCGCTCAAGCGTGACAACAGGCTGTAGAACGCGGTATTCGGCCGGATATCGCGGGTGCTTTGGCATTGTCAATCCCCGCCTCGTCTGGTATAATGGTTTGGATGAGACAGCCGCCGCAGCCGGGAGACGGCCGGCGGAGCCCGTCACGGGAAGGATGACCGCCCATGCGTTTATATCTCAGCGGCCACGAATACAAATATGCCGTGGAGCAGATGCTCCTGACTCTCTTCCCGCACGAGCGGCCGGAGTATCCCGAAGGGCAGCCGAGCGGCGAGCGGATGGAGATCACGCTCACGCGGGGTCGTCAGCGCACGACCGCGAGCTGCATCTATCGCCGCGGGACCGAGCGCTTCTGCGGGCGGGCCTCGACGCCCAACGCCTGTCTTGGCGGGCAGCTGAGCACCGATCGCAGCTGCCAGCGGCTTGTGAAAAACGCGATGTACCGCGCCGCGCTCGCCTCCGGCGTACCGGAGCCGGTCTGGGGCGCGCTCACCGGGGTCCGTCCCGGCAAGCTTCTTGCCGCCCTGCTTGAGCAGGGAAGCAGTGAGGAAGAGGCGCTGCGCCAGTTCCGGGAGGAGTACCGCGTCTCGCCCGAGCGGGCGGCGCTCTGCCTCGACGCGAGCCGCCATACCCTCGCGGCCAAGCATTCCCTTGAAGCGCGGGACGTCTGCCTCTATGTGGGCATCCCCTTCTGTCCCACCCGCTGCGCCTACTGCAGCTTTGTCAGTCAGTCGGTGGAGAAGAGCATGAAGCTCATCCCCCCCTTCCTCGCGGCGCTGGAGAAGGAGATCGCCGCCACGGCGGAGCAGGTCCGCGCGCTGGGTCTCCGCGTCGTGTCGATCTACATGGGCGGCGGCACGCCCACGACGCTCTCGGCCGATGAGCTCGACCGTCTCTGCGCCCAGCTGGAGGATGGCTTCGATCTCAGCGCGCTGCGGGAATACACCGTGGAGGCCGGGCGGCCCGACACGATCACGGCCGCGCGTCTGCGGGTGCTGCGCGCGCACGGGGTCGACCGCGTGAGCGTGAATCCCCAGAGCATGTCGGACGCGGTGCTCGAGGCCATCGGGCGGCGGCACACGGCCGCCGCGGTCGAGCAGGCGCTGGAGACCGTGCGCGCCGTCGGCGGCTTTTCCGTGAACATGGACCTGATCGCGGGGCTCCCCGCGGACAGCGCGGAGGGCTTTTCCGCCACGCTGGAGCGCGTGCTGTCGCTCGCGCCGGAGAACGTCACGGTACACACGCTCAGCCTCAAAAAGGGCTCGCGCATCACGCTCGAGGGCACGGAGCTGCCCTCGCCGCAGGATGTGGGCCGCATGCTGGATCTCGCCGGAGACCGGCTCCGCGCGGCGGGCTACGCCCCCTATTACCTCTACCGGCAGAAGTTCATGTCCGGCGGTTTTGAGAACGTCGGCTGGGCGCAGCCCGGCAGTGAGAACCTGTATAACATCTGCATCATGGAGGAGCTGTGCAGCATCCTCGCCATGGGCGGCGGCGGCTCGACCAAGCTCATCCGGCCCGACGAGGGGCGCAACCTCCGTCTGATGGCCCCGAAATACCCGCTGGAATACATCGAAAACATTGAAAAAACCTGCGCCGACAAGGCGCAGATCTCCGCGTTCTATCATGCTTTTCTGAAGGAGGACTCACCATGAACTGGCAGCTCAACGACATCAATTTCAAAACTGTCTCCGACCCGAAAGGCTTTATCGCCGAGGGCGACGCCCAGTACCAGGCCAAGGTAGCCGAGGCTGCCGAGCGGATCATTGAGAACAAGAAGAACAGCCCCATCGTTCTGCTCTCCGGTCCCTCCGGTTCCGGCAAGACCACCACGGCCATGAAGATCGCCGAAGCGCTCAACGAGCGCGGCGTCGGCACGCACTACGTGGGTATGGACGACTATTTCAACACCGTCTCCCCCGAGACCACGCCCCGCACGCCCGAGGGGGATTACGACCTTGAATCGCCGCTCTGCCTGGACATGGAGCTGCTCAATGAGCACTTCACCCGCCTCAGCCGCGGCGAGCGCATCTATGTGCCGAAGTATGAGTTTTCCCGCCAGATGCGCATTCAGGAGCCCTCCAAGTCGATCAAGCTCAAAGCCGATGAGATCGTCATCTTCGAGGGTATCCACGCGCTCAACGACGCTATCACCAGCCAGCACCCCGAGGCTTTCTACCTCTACATTTCCGCAAGCTCCAATGTCGTGTTCCAGGACAGTGTGGTCTTCAAGAGCACCTGGTTCCGTCTGGTGCGGCGGATGGTGCGCGACTACAAGTTCCGCGGCACCGACCCGAACGGCACGCTGGCCATGTGGGCCAATGTGCGCCGCGGCGAACGGCTGCACATTTCTCCCTTCAAGAACAAGGCGAATTTCCGTTTCGACACCGCGTTCCCCTATGAGCTGCCGGTCTTCAACGCCGTCGCCACTCAGCTTTTCCAGTCCGTGCCCGAAGGCATCGAGCGCTACGACGAGCTGCGGCAGGTGCTCCCGGCCCTCCAGCTCTTCGGCCGCATCGACGAGGATCTAGTCGCGCCGGACGCGATGATCCGCGAGTTCATCGGCGGCGGGATCTACGAGTATTGATCCCGTGAACGCAGCAGGGCGCTCCCGGTTCGGGAGCGCCCTGCTTTTTTATTCTCTTTAATCCAGATACTTTTCCTCGAAGAATTTCAGCGGCAGGCAGTCGGCGAGCCCGAGCAGCAGATCGCGCATCGTGCAGAGCGCGTCGCTCGTACCCAGCTTGTCGGCGGCCGTCTTTTTGCTGAAGGAGGCGCGGATCTCCGTGCCCTGGTCCGGGCGGCTTTCGAGCAGCAGAGTCCCGCCGTGCAGCTGCGTGACGGCGCGCGCCGCGGACAGCCCGAGCCCGACGCCGCCGCTCATCTCGCCGGCGGCGAAGCCGAAGCGATAGCGCTCAAAGATGCCGGACAGCGCCTCCGCCGGGATGCCGCAGCCGTTGTCGCCGACGGCGAGGATCGCGCTCTCCTCCGTCTCGCTCAGGCGGAGCCGGATAAAGCTCGCCCGGGCGTGGGTCACACAGTTGGACAGAAGGTTGAACAGCAGCTGTCGGACGAGCCGCGCGTCGGCGTTCAGGCGGATCCCGCCCGGGATCTCCCGGACAAAGGCGATCTCCGGAAAGCAGTCCTCCATCGCGTCGAGCGCCGCGTGGCACAGCAGGCTCATATCCAGCTCCGCGGCCATCGCCGCGGCGCGGTGCTCAAACAGATCCCGCACCAGGGAGGCATTGGCGGACAGGCGCATGAGCTTGTAATAACTGGCGGTCAGCGCCGTCATATCCGCGAGCATCTCCGCGCTGCCCACGGCCTCGGCCGCGGGACGCAGCTTATCGGCCGCGAGTCCGAGCGTCATCAGATTGCTTCGCAGGTTGTAAAGGAAGGCGTCGTTCAGGATCACCGGCGCCTCTGTCTGCCGCTTGAGGAACACAATCCGCCCTTCGCCGATCTGTTTGAGGCGGTTCACGCGCAGGATAAAGCCCTCCCCGTCGATGAGCGTATCGGCGAGGTAGGACGGGGCGGGCGTCTGGTTCAGGTCCAGGCCCAGGCGTGCCGCGGCCGGCATGCCCGTGCAGTCGCCCAGGATGCGTTTAGCGAGCGTGTTCATAAAGACGATCTTCCCCCGCCGTACCCAGAGCACGGGTTCGCCGGAGAGAGCCAGATAATCGATCAGCGTCTGTTCCATCTTTTCCCTCACTTTCCCCGCCGTCCGGCGGCAGGCCGGGTGCGAGCTCTTTTGACCAATTTTAGCAGTTCTCGACATAATATACAAGAATCCTCCCGAAAAAAGTGGGAAATCTGCGAAAAATTCAGCGTTTTTTTGTGCGGAAACCTGCGCGGTGAAACTTGATTTTTGTTCCTAGTATATGTTATCATTTAGACGTTAAGCAGAGGAAAACTCTGCCCAGAAATGCAAATCTATTTTTGGAGGATATCAAACATGATCAAAGTCGGTATCAATGGTTTCGGCCGCATCGGTTCCCTGGCCTTCCGTGCCGCCATCAAGTCGGACGACATCGAGGTCGTCGCCATCAACGCTCCCGGCCATCCCGCCTCTCACATCGCCTACTGCGTGAAGTATGACTCCGTTCACGGCCGCTTCGACGGCGAAGTCGTCGGCAACGACGAGGACAGCACCGTCACCGTCAACGGCAAGGTCGTCAAGGTCCTCTCCGACAAGGCTTACCGTGACGCCACCCTGATCCCCTGGGGCGAGCTCGGCGTCGAGTACGTGCTCGAGTGCACCGGCG
>JAFXTM010000063.1 GCA_017535865.1 Oscillospiraceae bacterium | reverse complement strand
TGCTTCGAAAGCTATGATCGTATCATCGCCTGTTCGGAAACGGTCAAGTCTTCATTTGTCCATATGACCGGAATCGAAGACAAAGTCCAGGTTTTATATAATACCTTTGATGTGGCTGCGATCCGCAGGCTGGCGGAGAAAGGCGAAAAGCCCGGAGGCAGCGGCCTGCGTCTGGTATCCGTCGGCAAGCTGGAAGAGGTCAAAGGGTATCGGCGCCTCCTGAACGTGTTCGACAGGCTTGTGAACCAGGACGGGCTGGACCTGACTCTGACGATCGTAGGGGAGGGCTCGGAGAGAAAACAGCTTGAAGAATACATACAGGAACATCGGCTGGAAAAGCGGGTGTCCTTGCCCGGCTTTGATCCCAACCCGTACCCATACATACAAAACAGCGACTGGTTTATCTGCAGTTCTTATTCGGAGGGCTTCAGCTCTGTCGTTGCCGAGAGCCTGATCCTGGGCGTGCCGGTCATTACGACGGAGTGCTCCGGCATGCGGGAGATGCTTGGCGACAGCCGCTACGGAGTCATTACGGAAAACTCGGATGAAGGGCTGTATGACGGCATCAGGAAGAATATCCGGAACAGCGCAGAGTGGAGAGAGAAAGCGAAGGAGAGAAGCGCGTTTTTCTCAACGAAAACAACGATCGGCGCAGTGGAAGACATGCTCCGCGAGGTCGCGGGACAGTGAGTGTTCCGCGCTGCCTGTTTCCATATATGCTGGAGCTACTTTTGTCCGCGACGCTCCTTGGTGGAATGGGCGGCCTTCTTTTTTCGCTATGCATTCTGTGAGGTGATTTGATCGATGGAAAAGGAACCGCTTCTCAGCGTTATCATTCCTGTCTACAATTCCAAAGAGTACGTGTCGGCAGGTGTGAAAAGCCTGCTGGACCAGAGCTGGAAAAAGCTGCAGATAATCCTGGTAGACGACGGTTCGACGGATGGTTCTTCGGAAATCTGCGATGAGTTCGCTTTGACGCATGCACAGGTCAAGTGCCTCCACCAGCCTAACCGGGGGATCCTTCTTGCCCGTTTGGCCGGCGTAAAGGTCGCAGACGGCGACGTGATCGGCTTCATTGACAGCGACGACGTCATCGAACCGGACATGTTTGAGAGATTGCTGGCCAATATGGCCCAGTATGACGCCGATATCTCTCATTGCGGCTATAAAATGGTTTACGGTGACAAGGAAACGCTTTATTACGGAACGGGGAAAGTGCTTGTTCAAACCAGACCGGAAGGCGTGCGGGATCTGTTGAGCGGCAGGTTCATCGAGCCGACAGCCTGTACCAAGATATATAAAAGATCCCTGTTCGATGGGATGGATTTCGAAACAAGGATCGACACGGCGGAAGATCTGATGCTGAATTTCATGCTGTTTTCCAAAAGCCGACGGGCGATCTATGAGGACATTACGCCCTATCACTATGTGAGGCGTGCAACGTCTTACAGCAAAACGTCCAAACGGAGCCGTCAGGAAAAAGACGTGGACACCGTCATGGAATTTATGGACCGATTCTCACAGAACGATCCGGAGATCCGGCAGTTCGTGTTGAATAAGAGAGCGGCGGTATGTGTCCAAAGGTATAATCGCAGAATTAAAGAGGGCAGAGCGGTTTGCAGAGAATTCCGCAGACAGATGCCAAAGGATCTGCATTCGACAAACAGAAAAACAGAAATGCAGTTGAGCGCGATCCGACTTATCCCGGATCTCTATGACGGGTTGTATAAAATGAGAGCTCTGGTGAAGAAATGAAGAAGGATGATCTGGTCTCAGTTATAATCCCGGTCTACAAGGTGGAGAAATACCTCGACCAGTGTGTTGAGAGTATCGTAAAACAGACCTATCCGGATCTCGAGATCATCCTTGTGGACGACGGGTCGCCCGACCGCTGCCCGCTGATGTGCGAGGATTGGCAGCGCCGTGACCCGCGTATTACGGTCGTGCACAAGGAAAACGGCGGCCTTTCCAGCGCCCGGAACGCAGGACTGGACATCTGCCGGGGAGAGTATGTCTGTTTTATCGATTCCGATGACTGGATCGAGCCGAAGTATGTGGAGCGTATGCTCTCGGCGATGAAGGAGGAACACGCGGACATCATCTCCTGCAGCTTTGTGAATGAGTATGAACAGAGCGGGAAAAGCGTCTGCAAGCCGAAAGAATTCTTTTCCGGAGGAACGGAACAGGCGCTGTGTTTGCTGTACGATCAAACCCGTATCGTCGTTGCGGCAATGAAGTTCTATAAACGAAAGATATGGGAAACGATGCGCTTTCCGGAAGGCAGGCTCTATGAAGATGCACTGACAACCTACAAGGCATTTGATCTGGCCGACAGGATCGTTCAGATCCCGGATGGCTTATATCATTACCGGATCCGGGAGAACAGCATCATGACCTCGGCTTTTTCGCTGAAAACGGTAGGGATCAGCGATGCGTGGAAAGAGAACTATCTTTTTTGCCGGGACCACTATCCCGCGGCCGCAGATCTGGCGCGGGCCTTCTGGCTTGAGCATATCCCCCCTCTCATCAGTCAGTTTCCCAAGGAATTGAAGGCGGAAGAGAAAGCGGAAAAAGAGCGGCTGAGAAAAGAGATAAGGGATAATATCGGGTTCAGTCTTACGCATATGCCGCCCAAAAAGTTTTATCACCAGGTGAAAGCCCTATGTTCTCCATAATCATACCCGTACACAATGCGGAAAAAACGCTGGCACGCTGCGTGGATTCGCTGCTGGCGCAGAGCTTTCCCGATTATGAGGTGCTGCTGATCGAGAACGGTTCAGGTGACAGATCCCTGAAAATGTGCCTTGAATATCAAGCGAAGGACACGCGGTTCCGCGCGTATGATATCGGGAAATGCTCCGGCCCGTCGAGACCGCGCAACTTCGGACTGGAGATGGCAAGAGGGGAATGGATCGTTTTCCTTGACAGCGATGATTCCTTGGGAGAGAGAGTTCTTGAAATGCTTGGAGAATGCTTCCGGGAAGAAAACGCAGACGTGGTGTTTTTCGGGTTCTGCCGCTTAAAGAGCGGCGTGATCACAGAGCGGAGATTCCCGAGAGCGGAAGCAAAAGAGAAAAAGACGCTGTGCCTTGCGCTGCACCTGCAGGACTGCTTCGGCTATACATGCTGCAAGGCATATGGAAAGCGTGTCCTTGAAGGCGTGCGCTTCGATGAGAGCCTGAATCTTTTTGAGGATGAGATCTTCGCTCTGCAGGCTGCGGAAAGAGCGGAAAAGCTGATGATCGCACCGGAGAAATACAACGCGGATGCGTTTTTCTATCAGGTGTCGGATTCGGATCAGTCTATCATGGCGCAGACCCACGCGGATCTGATCGAAAAAAAGGAGAAAGCGTTCCGGGCCTGGACAAGCTTCCTCGGAGAATCGGACAGCAGTCTGACCGGGATGGCGAATTCCGCCGTAAGTTTCTGCCGCTGGTATATCTACGAGCACGGCTTTGATTTGAAGCGCTCATATGATGAGCTGCGCAGGACGTCTTTTTTTGCGAGGGCCGACCATAAGCCGGAATACTATACATTCAGATTGGACTATGTAAAATGGAGAATAAAAACTGCTCTGAGATAGTTCTGTACTTTCATGCCGGAAGCGAAAACCATGGCTGTGAGGCCATTGTGCGCTCCACCCAGGCCCTGCTCGGCGTCAGGCCTACTCTCTTTTCCGAGGATCCAAAGGCAGATGCAAAATACGGCGTCGACGTGATCGCGGACGTTCGGTCTGCCGCCGCCGGGGCGTATTCCACGCTGGAAAAGCTGCAGATCAAGCTCTCCGGCAGTGACAAGCTCGCCTATGAATTAAAGGCGAAGCATGAAGCGGAAAACTACGCCAGGGGAGCGGTGGCATTATCCGTCGGCGGAGACAATTATTGCTACGGCGATACGTATAACTGGCACCTTGCCGGACTCAACAGGAGTCTGCATAAACGGGGCGTTAAAACGGTTCTCTGGGGCTGCTCGATCAATCCGGATTCCGTCACCGAAGAGATGAAGAAAGACTTTTCCCGATATGATCTGATTGCTGCCCGCGAGAGCATTTCCTTTAGTTTTCTGAAACAATACAATACGAATACGATCCTTGCCTGCGATCCCGCGTTTACTCTGGCAAAGCAGGAGCTTCCTCTGCCGCAGGAATTTGCAGCGGGTGAGACGGTCGGCGTGAATATCAGCCCGCTTATCCAAAAGAACGAACGCATGGAGGGGATCACGTACGAGAACTACAGGAAGATGCTTCGGTATATTCTGGATAACACGCAGTACCGTATCGCACTGATCCCGCATGTCGTTCAGCCCGGGAACGATGATCGTGAGCCGCTTCAAAAGCTTTATGAGGAAGTGGCGGACAAGAGCCGTGTGTGCGTGATCGAAGACGGTACCTGTGAGCAACTGAAGGGCTATATCTCCCGCTGCGCCCTGTTTGTCGGCGCGAGGACACACGCCACGATCGCGGCGTATTCTTCCTGCGTGCCCACTCTGGTGATCGGGTACTCGACGAAGGCCAGGGGCATCGCGGCCGATCTGTTCGGCACGGAGGAGAACTTCGTCCTTCCCGTTCAGAGCTTGAAGGCTCCCGGTCAGATGACCGAGGCCTTTGCCTGGCTTGACCGGCACGGGGATGAAGTCAGACGGCAGCTGGAGAGGATCATGCCGGAATACAGCCGCTCGGCCTATGCGGCTGCCGAAACGGTGAAAAAACTATGAATCTCGCAAGCAGACAAAACTGTACGGGCTGCGGAGCCTGTGTGAATATCTGCGATTCTCGCGCGATTACCATGCAGGCGGATGAATTCGGATTTCTGTATCCGCAGTTGACGGGCACGTGCGCGGGCTGCGGAAAGTGCGACAGTATCTGCCCTGTTCAGATGGGAGAGAACGGGAAACCAGACTGCACGGAAGCCTATGCGGCCTATGCGAAAGACGAGACAATCAGGGCCGACAGCTCCTCCGGCGGGGTGTTCTCCCTGCTCGCGCTGGATGTGTTGGAAAGAGGGGGAGCGGTATACGGCGCCGCCTTTGATGAACGATTTGCCATCAAGCATATTTGCGTGGAAAAAGTCTCGGAACTGAGCAGACTCCGAGGGGCGAAATACGCGCAGAGTGATGTGGCAGAGTGCTTTCGGGAAATCAGAGAGGGGCTCGAAAGAGGACAGCAGATCCTTTTCTCGGGAACCCCCTGTCAGGCGGCGGGCTTGCATTCCTTTCTGGGAAAAGAGTACGATACCCTTTTGCTCGTCGATACGGTTTGTCATTCTGTCCCATCGCCTGCTGCGTGGCTTCAATATGTGAAATACAGAGCGGATTGCGATAACGGCGGCGCCCTGCCAAAACATATCAACCAGCGTTCGAAACGCAGCGGTTGGAGCCGATATGCGTATTCCAGTCTCTTTGAATATGAAAACGGGACGACGTATTGCGCTTCCCCAAGTGACGATCTGTACAGGAAGCTGTTTGTCGGAGGATATCTGAGCCGTGAGTCCTGCGCAAGCTGCAGATTCAAGGGCCTCGACCGGATCAGCGATATTACCCTGGGAGATTTTTGGGGGATATGGGATATCTGTCCGGAGTTCGATGACAATAAAGGAACGTCTTTGCTGCTTGTCCATAGCGAAAAAGGGAAAAAGGCGATAGAGGCGTTGACCAGCGGCGCAATGAAGTCCACTCGTGTTGCGCTTGAGAGCGCTTATGCCGAGAACCAGGCCATCATCAAGCCGTACAAACCGAGCGAAAAGAGAGACGAGGCGCTGGCTGCCTGTGTGGCGGGAGACTTCGGCGCGTGCCAGAAAATCCTAAATCCATCCAAGGCATCGCTTTTTCGAAGGATCATGAGGAAAATCAAATGAGCGCGGGAAACAGATGATTCGGCGGATTCCCGGTTGCTCCCTGATGGAATGTCGATTCGGATCCTCTGCGTTACATTCTGCTTTGCTGTAAATGTCGTTTTCAAGGTGGAGATAGCAAGAAATGCCCAATAAGATCAATCAGCTGCGTTCCGGTGTCGTGCTGAGTTATATCAACATGTTTTTGGGAATGCTGATCCCGTTCTTCTATACCCCGGTGGTTCTTCGGATGCTGGGGCAGGCGGAGTACGGTCTGCTTTCGTTGTCACATTCGGTCGTTTCCTATCTCAGCCTTTTGAGCTTCGGATTCGGAACAACGATTGTCCGATACATTTCCAAGTATCGGGCGGAGGAGGATAGAGAGAGCCTCGAAAAGGTCTACGGCTTCTTTATTCTTCTGTATTGCGCCTTGGCTTTGATCGTTGCGGTCTGCGGGGTTTTCCTCGCAAACAATGTGGAAGCGATCTTCCACAAGGGCTTGTCATCAGACGAGCAGATCAAGATGCGCAGTCTGGTGCTGATCATGGCGGCCAGCTCAGCCCTCTCGTTTCCCTTAAGCGTTTTTTCCTCCATGGTCGTCGCGCATGAAAGATTCGTCTTTCGCAATGTG
Organism: Oscillospiraceae bacterium; assembly: GCA_017535865.1. Classification (GTDB taxonomy): domain Bacteria; phylum Bacillota; class Clostridia; order Oscillospirales; family Oscillospiraceae; genus Limivicinus. The sequence continues at coordinate 54,022 of JAFXTM010000063.1, read as the reverse complement.
CTGCATGTGATCATGACGGTTTTCTCGCCGGCAGCCAATCTGATAGCTCTCTGGCTCGGCTATAAGTCTGTCGGGATGGCCTTCGCCGGCTTGATTGTATCCTTCCTTTTCCTGCCGTGGAACATCCTGTACTGCAGAAGAAAGCTGGGATTGAAGCCTCGCTTCGCCAGAATACCCAAGGCGCTGTTCTTCGAAATGGTCAGAGTCTCGTTCTACAATTTTGTCGCGTCTATTGTGGACATGCTCTTCTGGGCAACCGATAAATTCATTCTCGGCATGCTTGCCGGAAGCGTGGCGGTAGCCGTTTATAACATCGGCGCCACCTTCAATAACATGATCGTGGGATTGTCGACCTCCATTTCCGGTGTGCTGGCGCCCAAAGTGACCGGAATGGTCGTGAAAAAAGCGGATCGAAACGAGCTTACCGAGCTTTTCGTGCGCGTCGGAAGGCTCCAGTTCCTTGTCATCGGGCTGGTTGTGTCCGGTTTTATCGTATTTGGAAAACAGTTTATTCTCATCTGGGTCGGGCCGGACTACGCCGATTCCTATACGATTGCGCTGCTGACGATCATTCCCCTCAGCATCCCTCTGATCCAGAACACCGGTATTTCAATCCTTGTTGCTCAAAACAAGCAGAAGTTCAGATCGATCGTGTATTTCATCATTGCGGTAATCAACGTGATCTCAACGTATCTGGTGGTACCGAAACTGGGCGGCATCGGCGCGGCCTTATGCTCATGCGTATCGTATCTTGTCGGTCAGGGCGTTGTGATGAATATCTACTACGATAAAGTGATCGGGATCGACATTCCGTTTTTCTGGAGACGGATCCTTCCTATGTCGGCCATCTGCTTGGCCATGATCCTTTGCGGCTTTGCGGCTTTGAAATACATCCAGTTCGGAGGCTGGTTCGGTTTCTTTTCGGGGGTTATCCTGTACACGCTGGTGTATTCTTTCCTGATGTACCGATTCGCAATGAACGAGTATGAAAAAGATGTCGTCAGAAAACCTATACGCAGAATAAAATCGAAGCTGCATCCATGAGATGGGTCGTCTCTGAAGAAGATCGATAGAGCGGGAGAGGGTTCTCGGTGGCTCAAGATGGTATAAGAAAAGACAGGACTGTTCAGTGCCTGCGAGGCCTGGCCATATGCGCGGTTGTGACGATTCATACTAACGCAGAGGGAATAGCTGGCGTGTGGATACGGCCGCATGTCAATTACTGTGTTGCACTGTTTATATTTCTTTCAGGTTATCTGACAAAAATCGATTCGATCGATTGGCGCATTTTATACGGGAAAAGAATCAAAAGAGTATTGTATCCTTATTTGATATGGACTCTTATATACTCCGTGGTCTACAAATCGCCGCTTAGTTTTGGGGTGTAAGTGTTGACGGGGAGTGCCGCAGCTCCTTTCCACTTCTTCTTGGTTTATATCCAGTTTGTTCTTTTGACGCCCGTTATTGCACGATTGCTTCGGTCAAGAATCCGCCGGTTAGGGTGGTTGATAACTCCTGTTACAATTCTTCTTGCCAGATATCTTCCGGCATTCACTGGAGTCAAATTGGGTTTCCCTTTTCCGGCAGCGAATTTTCTGGTTTGGTTTTCCTTCTTTTACTTTGGCCTTGCGATCGGAAATGGGATTCTTTCTCCGGCCATATCGATAAGGAAGTATGTTCTTTATTATTCACTGGCACTTGTTTTTTCGACGGTTGAAGGAATTGCCTGGTATAATATGGGTAACATGGATATGGCAACGACCCAGATTAGATTATCATCATTTCTTTCTTCTATGATGGCTTGTCTTCTGGCATATTCGTTTATAGCCAGAAAGAGTCTTTCAGATTCTACGATATCACGTGTGCTTGCCAAGATCGGTGATTACTCTTTTGGCATAATGCTGTCTCATATGCTGATCATCAGAATCATCGACAAAGCCAAGCTTGCGTTCTTGTTCTTCCCGTTAAAAACAATACTGACTATTGGTTTATCATTTGTTATCGCTTATACGGGAAACAGGTTGTCAGGAAAGAACAGCAAGCTTTTGGGGTTTGTTTAGCGGAGACATCGGGTTTTACAAGAAGAGATGTTTTTTATTGAGATCTCCAGAGTTTGCTTCCGCAGAGCTAGGGGATGCTTATGACTCTGCATAGTCATGCTGGAGTAAGAAACCGGTACGGAAAACTCTCTTTGTTATAACGGTTATAACGTGCTATATTGTCGAAGCTCTATGCCTTCGTCGAATTATTTGCAGAAAGGCTGACAGAAAGAATGATCAGGAATGATGGTTTCGACTTCGGAACGCTGGTTATTTCGTTGGATTTTGAATTGATGTGGGGAATACTGGATTGGCAGGACCCGCTTTCTTATGAAGAGAATGTTCGCGGAGTTTACCGTGCGATTCCGGAGATCCTCAGCCTCTTTCACAAACATGGCATTCATGCTACCTGGGGCACGGTGGGGATGATCGCATGCAGAGACTATGCACAGTGGAAGGAAGGGTTTCCGAGTGTGCTGCCTGAATATGAGAAAGAAAAGCTTTCGCCTTATCATCACGGTTCGGAACTGCAAAGATTCGACGCTTCGTTATTGTTTGCGCCGGATCTGATTTCCCGCATAGCATCGACGGAACATCAGGAAATCGCATCACATACGTATTCCCATTACTACTGCAGGGAAGCAGGACAAACAAAAGAGGCATACAGTCAGGATCTGAAATGTGGCCGAAATGCGCTGACTGCTTACAATCCGGAACTGAGATCCCTTATTCTTCCCCGCAATCAGAGCAATCCCGATTATGCGGAGATACAGAAAGAGAACGGTCTGATAAACTACAGAGGAACGGAAAGAGCTGGATTTTGGGGCGGACCGGGAATCATCAAGGGCAAGAGAACACTGAACCGGGCGCTCCGGCTTGTTGACAGCTATATCAGCCTGTCCGGGCACAATTGCTATCCTTATCAGGAGATAAAGGACGCAAACGGGCTTAACAATATCCGAAGCAGCCGTTTTTTGAGACCGTACTCCAAACGTTTTTCGTTTTTGGAGCCGCTTAAGATCCATCGAATCAAGCGGCAAATGAAATATGCGGCTAAGAATCACAAAGTATTTCATATGTGGTGGCATCCTCATAATTTTGGAGTGAATACAGAAGAGAATATCAGGAACCTAACAGAGATTGTTGAATACTTTGAGAACTTAAAACGAGAGTACGGGATGAGAAGTCTGAATTTGAGTGAATTGGGTGAGATGATCAAATGAGAGTAATGGTGTTCGCCGGGAGAGGCAAAAATTCGTATGCAGTTATTCATGCATTGTCCGAACAGTATGATGATATTATGGTACTATTTGAAGACGGAGTACCGAGGACTCAATTCTTGAAGAAGAGAATCAAAAAGCTGGGACTGCGGACGGTTATCGGTCAGGTCGCGTTTGTATCATTGATCCCGCGGCATTTAAGAAGAGTCAGCAGAAAACGAATCCGGGAGATCGTTCAATTCTATCATTTGGACCAGTCGGATAAGTTCTCTGACAGAGTAAGGATCCACACGGTCTCAAGCATAAACAACGATGAGACGATAGCGTATTATAACGATTTTGAACCGGATGTGATCGTCGTGAATGGTACTCGCATTATCGCGGGATCCATTCTGGATCGGATCCATGTTCCAATTATCAACATGCATGCCGGTATCACGCCCAAATATCGAGGAAGCCATGGCGGGTACTGGGCCGTTGTCAATGATGACAAATCGAATTGCGGAGTGACGATTCACTTTGTGAACAAAGGAATCGACACCGGAGGCGTGATCCGACAGAAGAGGATCGAAACCACTTCGGAGGATAATTACGTAACCTATCCGTTGCTTCAAACCGGCGAAGGCATAAAGCTTGAGCTGGAAGTCCTGAAAGAACTGGAGGAGACCGGCAAGATCGAAACCATATCGGTAGATTTGCCCTCGATGATCTGGTCGCATCCTACTCTGTTTCAGTATTTGAAGAATATCAGGAAAAGCAGATAAAGATGAGCAGGATTCTATACGGTCAGCCGATCCTTCAAATGATAGCGGAAATCGTTCTGCTGCCTCTGGTGCTGATGCTTGTTGTTGAACGGATGATTTCCCGGGAAAACGCAAAGCGCTTTCTCTGGTGGCTGCTGCTGATAGTCGGTATCTATGGGATACTGAACCAGACGCTGTTCAACCGTACACCGGAAATCCGCTCGGCTCTTGTGAATCCCCCTTTTAAACTCCTCTGGACGGCGGTTTTACACAACAGGGAAATTGTGAGAAGTCTTCTGTTAAACATTCTGCTGTTTGAACCCTTTGGTGCAGCCGCAGTCCATGTCCTCCCTGAAAAGCATTCTATCCGTATGCGGGTCTTATTAACGTGTCTATGCGGACTCTTGTTCAGCGTCGGACTGGAGATGTGTCAATTTGCCTTTTCGCTGGGCAACGCAGAGGTGGACGATGTGATCTGCAATACGCTTGGCAGCTTTTTCGGCGCGCTCTCGCTGCCGATTGAAACCTTATTATTTGAGGCCGGAACGGAAAACAATAATGAAGCTGAAAAGGATGGATACTGAACCTTCTGACCAGCACTGATAACATCGCACGGTCCGACCGGGGAAAGCCTTGCCAGTCCGGAAGAAAGCAAAGACGGAGTTTTTGAAACTCATTAACTGCATTTTTCTCGTTTAGAAAAGACGATGAATGTAACGGAGGATATTCATGGCAGAGAAGCACTATCGTGAACCGGAACAAATTCATAGAGTAAAGAAGCGCCGCAGGAAGCGGAGGAAAAAACACGGCTCTGTTTTGGGAGCCGTGCTGCTGACCTTTTTCAGCCTTATACTGATTATCGGCGGAACCTTTTTTTATTTCTCCAACCGTATGCTCAACCAGATCGGACGTGTTGATAAAGCACAGGAGGTTTGGATCGCACCTTCGGAAGCGACGATGGAACCGGAGGGGACAGAGTCGGATTCTTCAGAAGAAGGGGGGCAGACGGCCACCGAGGATACGATTACCCCGGAGTCAGTGGAATGGACAGCGCCCGTTCCGATCGTCAGGAAGCCCAAAGTCAAAAACATCCTGCTGATCGGGCAGGACAGGCGGCCGGGTGAGACACGTGCACGCTCGGACAGTATGATCCTTTGCAGCATAAACGAGGACACCGGCAAGATCACGCTGGTATCTTTCATGCGCGATATGTATGTCCCGTTCCCGGGGGACTATGCGGCTTCGCGTATGAACCACGCATATGCCTGGGGCGGGATGTCCATGCTCGACACGTTGATCGAAGAGGATTTCGGCATCACGATCGACGGAAATGTGGAGGTGGACTTTAACGGTTTCATTCAGGTGATGGATCTCATCGCACCGTTGGAGATCGAACTAAAGGACTATGAAGCCAGTCATATGAACCGCAATACGGGCTGGGGATTGCGTGCCGGTGTGAATTCATTGACTGCTGAACAGCTCTTGACCTATGCCCGTATGCGGCATGTCGGAAAATCGGACTGGGAACGCACCGAGCGGCAGCGCACCGTTTTGACTAAAGCTTTTGAGAAAACAAGAAAGCTCAGCCTGAAAGAATTCATCGATCTGGCTCAGGCCGCACTTCCGTGCGTGTCGACGGATCTGAGCAACACGGAGATTTATAATCTGGTCTATACCGTGATCACGAACCGGATGAGGCTCGGCGGCAATTACCGGCTTCCGGTCGAGGGGACCTATTCGGCCGAGATCGTGTACGGAATGGACGTGCTGGTGCCGGATTTGAATGCGAACAGCGCATACCTGCATCAGTATCTGTTTGGGGAGGGAACGTAAGAACGCGACGCGACCAATATCTCAAATATATGCCTTTATCCGGGCAGCGCAGGATCGTGCGCTGCCCGGATAAAAAATGGTAACTGGTTCGCAATGACAGGAAAGTGGTTAAGGCAAAAGCCGGGGCAAACGTTTTTCAAAAAAAGACTGGATATTCTGTGAGAACGATGATACAATTGAAAAAAAGCGGGTCGGATACATCCCCCAAAGAGCCGGTCTGCTGATCATCTTCAGGAGCTTGCGTATGGATTCCATCATTATCGCCTTTAAAACCGGAATGGCTATACCGCTTGTGCGGATCCTGTTTATCGCCTGGTGTGTGCTTTTCCTCTTTATCTGCATGCTCAGCATCGCCATCGCGCGCGTTCCTTCCCGCCGACTATACAAAGCAGGCGCGGACGGCGCGAAAAAAGCCCCGCTCGACGCGATCAAGCAGAGCTACAAGGAGAACCCGGAGAAATGGCTGCTGTATGAAGAGGAGATCTTCTACGTGAAGGATCCGGACGGACTGACAGGGGAGGACCTCGAGGCGTATGAGCGGGCGCGCGTCCGCTGCGTTGACGGCGGGAAAGAGGCGCGTCAGGTCGGCAGCCGCATCCGCGTCGGCCGCACCGAAACACAGGAATACCTGCGCTTCTTTTACAGCCTCCACAAGGAGAGAAAGCCAAAGCGCGTCGTTGAGAAAAAGCGGCGTGATAAAAAGGCTGAGCCGGAGTTCGTGGAGGACGAGCGTGAGCTTTCGGAGGAAGAACTGGCGTTTCGCCACGGTATGGCAAACCTCATGAACGGGCAGGCAGACGAAGCGGAAGAAGGCAGCGCGCCCCTTGACGAAGCGGAAGATCCCGATGAGGGAACGGAAGAAGACAGCGTGCCTGTTGAGGGAACGGAAGAATAAGATCCCGCTGATATGACAAGAAAAGCTCCCGGTTGTTTTATACAACCGGGAGCTTTTGCGATTGCGGGAAATCAATACATGCCCATATCGGGAGTGGGAGCGGCGGCGGGAGGATTCTTCTCCGGCAGATCGGTGACCAGGCTCTCGGTGGTGAGGACCATGGATGCGACGGAAGAGGCGTTCTCCAGAGCGCTGCGGCAGACCTTGGTCGGATCGATGATGCCGAGCTCTATCATATCGCCATAGCAGTCTTTTGCGGCGTCGTAGCCGAAATTGGGGTTGGAGGAGGCCGCGACCTCGTTGAGGATCACAGCGCCTTCAAGCCCAGCGTTCGCGGCGATCTGCATGATGGGGGCTCTCAGTGCCTTGGCCACAATGGCGGCGCCGGTCTCTTCATCGCCCTCAAGCTCGCCAAGGAGCTTCTGAGCGGCCTTGCCTGCCAGCACATAGGCGCTGCCGCCGCCCGGGACGATGCCCTCGGCGACCGCGGCGCGCGTGGCGTTCAGCGCGTCCTCGATGCGCAGCTTCTTCTCCTTCATCTCGGTCTCGGTCGCGGCGCCGACCTTGATAACGGCCACGCCGCCGCTGAGCTTCGCGAGACGCTCGTGCAGCTTTTCCTTGTCGTACTCGGAGGTGGTGGTCTCGATCTGGCGCTGGATCTGGGCGACGCGGGCCTTGATCTCCTGCGCGGAGCCGGCGCCGTCGACGATCACGGTGTTCTCCTTGGTGACCTTGACCTGATGAGCCTGGCCCAGGACCTCCATGCCGACCTCTTTGAGCTCCATGCCGAGTTCGCTGGAGACGACCTGGCCTCCGGTCAGGATCGCGATATCCTGCAGCATCTCCTTGCGGCGGTCGCCGAAGCCGGGCGCCTTGACACAGACGCAGGTGAAGGTTCCGCGCAGCTTATTGAGCACGATCGTGGCCAGCGCCTCGCCCTCGACGTCTTCTGCGACGATGAGCAGTTTGCGGCCGGTCTTGACGATCTGCTCCAGCAGAGGCAGGATCTCCTGAATGTTGGAAATCTTCTTGTCGGTGATGAGGATGAGCGCGTCGTCGATGACTGCTTCCATCTTGTCAGGATCAGTGACCATGTACGGGGAGAGATAACCGCGGTCAAACTGCATGCCCTCGACCACGTCGCTGTAGGTCTCGGCGGTCTTGCTCTCCTCAATGGTGATGACGCCATTCTGGCTGACCTTCTCCATTGCCTCGGCAATCAGCGAACCGATCAGCTCGTCGCCGGAAGAGATCGTGCCGACACGGGCGATATCCTGGGAACCGGAGACAGGCTGGGAAACAGCCTTGATCGCCTCAACGGCGGCGGTAGTGGCCATCTGGATGCCGCGCTTCATATACATGGGATTGGCCCCGGCTGCGAGGTTTTTCAGACCCTCGTTGATCATCGCCTGCGCGAGGACGGTGGCGGTAGTGGTGCCGTCGCCGGCCACATCGTTGGTCTTGGTGGAGACTTCCTTGATGAGCTGAGCGCCCATATTCTCAAAAGGATCCTCGAGCTCGATCTCCTTGGCGATGGTGACGCCATCGTTGGTGATCAGAGGAGTACCGAACTTCTTGTCGAGCACGACATTGCGGCCCTTGGGGCCGAGGGTGATCTTAACGGTATTGGCCAGCTGATTGACGCCGCGCTCGATCGCCTTGCGTGCTTCTTCACCGTAAATGATCTGTTTAGCCATGATGCAGTTCCTCCTGTTTCAATTACTCAATAACGGCCAAAATGTCGGACTGACGAACGATGGTATACTCCTGCTCGTCGAGCTTGACCTTGCTGCCGCTGTACTTGCCGACCAGCACGTTCTGGCCGGGCTTCACGATCATAATGACCTCGTTGCCGTCGACCACGCCGCCGGGGCCGACTTCGACGACCTCATAGACCTCGGGCTTTTCCTGGGCGGAGGCCGTCAGGAAAATACCGGAAGAGGTGCGCTCTTCGGCTGCGTTCTGCTTGAGAACGACACGGTCGGCTAAAGGCTTCAGTTTCATCGTGCATATACCTCCATTTTAAATAATACAAAATTCAGCATCGTTAGCACTCATAAGGCCTGAGTGCTAACGATGCTAATGATACCACACTTTTCTATTTTTGCAAGTCCCTGAGGGAAAAAACTTTTGAACTTTTTGTTACGGCTGTTCAAAGAAACGCATCCCGCGCGGGACGATCAGTCTCAGCGCGTCCGGAACGAGCTTCATGATGACATGCTCGGTATAGAGCGCCTCGCCGTCGACATTCACAACGTCCTCACGGTCGAAGCGGATATCCATCTCGGCGCCCTGCACGTGCGTGACATACTTTGTGAGCTCGGCCGCCTTACCGGCGGCGTATTTTCCGATCAGCCTCGCAAACTGGAAAAGACTGACCTTTTTTGCGATAAACATATCCAGCACGCCGTCGTCGGGCCTGGCAGTCAGCGAAGGGTGGAAGCCGCCGCCGTAATATTGCCCGTTGCAGACACAGGCGAGGCTCGTCTCCCCCTCAATCGTGAGCTCGCCGCAGCGGATGCGCATGGGGCGGGAAATGCCGTGAAAGACATTGACGGCGGCGGAGACGACATAGCCCGTAGCGCCTCCGATCAGCGGGAGTTTGCTGTATTTATGTACGCTCGTTCCGATGCGCGCGTCGATGCCGACAGAGCAGATGTTGGCTCCGTAGCGACCGTTGCAGTCGATCAGGTCGATCGTATGGACACTGCCGTTCAGCAAAGCATCCAGATCTCGAAAGAGCTCCTTCTCATCTCCGAACATCCGGCAGAAATCGTTGCCGGTGCCGGTAGGGAAGGGACAGACCGCAATATTCTCGAGCAGCGCGGCGCCGTTCACGCATTCATTGAAGGTCCCGTCCCCGCCGCAGGCGTAGACCCACAATTCCTCGCAGCAGGCCGCGTCGCGGCGGATCTTGTCGACTGCATCCAGCGGCGCGCGCGTCACATAGATCTCATAGTAGTCGCTTCGGCCATGAAACGCAGCTTCGACACGGGCCCGGACCTCTTCCGTTTTGTCTTTCCCGCCGGCCGTAGGATTGACGATGAACAGGTGCTTCATTCTTTTCCGCCTTCTTTTCTTTCTTTAATCTACTTATAATACATAAACAGATCGCATTTGATCATACCGTTATACAGCTTGCGGCGCTTATCCGCCTGCCGGCCGAAGCAGCGCTCGAACTCCGTGTGCGAAGAGAGCAGATAGACCTGCCAGTTGGGTTTATCGCGCAGCGCCGCGCCAAAACCGCGATAGAGCGCCTCAGCTTGTTCTTTCTCGAGAATACGCTCCCCATGGGGGGGATTGGAGACGATTACGCCGCGCTCGGTTTGGCGATCAAAGCGCAGGGCATCCGAGGTCTCGAAACGGACGATCTCTTTTACCCCCGCGCGCTCGGCGTTTGCGGCCGCGATGGCGATGGCTTTCGGATCGATATCACTGCCCAGAATGGAATAGCTGCCGTGAAACTCGCGGCTGCGTGCCTCCTCCGCGGCATCTTTCCAAATTCGTTTGTCCAGCGTTCGCCAGTCCATGGCGACAAAAGATCGGTTCAGGCCGGGGGCCCGGTTGAGCGCGATAAGCGCGGCTTCGATGGGGATCGTGCCGCTGCCGCAGAAGGGATCGACGAAATCCTCCCGCCCACGGTAGTGCGAGAGCGTGACCAGTGCGGCCGCCAGCGTTTCACGCAGAGGCGCGGCATTGTGCGCCGGCCGGTAGCCGCGCTTGTGGAGCCCGACACCGCTGGTGTCGAGGCAGAGGGAGACATGGTCCTTCAGAATGGAAAAACGGATCTGAACGGTCTCTGCAGTCTCGGGGAACCAGCTGAGATGATAGACCTTCTTCAGCCGCTCCACGATGGCTTTCTTGATGATCTTCTGACAGTCTGAGACGGAGAAGAGAGCGGAATTGAGGCTGTGTCCTGTTACGGGGAAGGCGGCGTCCTTGGGAACGAAGCGCTCCCAGGGCAGCGCCTTTGTCTGCTCGAAGAGGGAATCAAAGCTTGTGGCTTCAAAGCTGCCCAGTTCGATCAGAACGCGCTCCCCCATGCGCAGGCAGATGTTAGCCCGTGCGAGCGCGAGTTCCTCACCCTGAAAGAATATGCGTCCGTTATCCGCTCGCACGCCGTCGAAGCGGAGCCGCTTGAGTTCGTCCGCGATCAACCCCTCCAGACCGAAGAGACAGGGAACGCAAAACGTCATTTCCAAAGGGCTTCCCTCCATGTTGTAATATATAAAACAGCTTACTACAAAATGTTGTTTTTGTAAATGGGGGGAGTCAAACTGCCATTTTTCAAAAATAATTTTGTGCTTTAGCGAGGAAAATCGGTTTTTTGACGAAAAAAGGTATTGAATTTTTGAAGGATTCGCAGTATAGTATGGAACGTACATAGTTTATTCATTTTTGGAGGGCGCGGAATGGCCATTGAGCGGAATACCTTTCTTGAAGTGCTCAAGGATGCATACAGCGCCTACTACTCCATCAGCCCCGCCGAAGCGGAGGGAGATCTGCCGCTCAGCTTTCGTGCCGTGTACGGCGCGCGCGACGAGTTGTTTTTCTTCGTGAAGAGCGCGAACATCTGGGGAAATGAAAAAAACGAGTACGCCTACGTCTTTTCCGCGCCGACGTTTGACGTGGAGACGGTGAGCCGGTGCACGGACTGGGCACTGCAGGATATGCTGCCCCGGGTGAAACCGCACAAGGAGCACCAGTACACGAACGCAAAGGTCATTTTTGTGGCGGATTCGCTGGACGACGCCACGGCCAGGGCAGTACAGAAAAAGCGCTTTTCCAAAAGCTATGGACCCTTCTCTCTGCAAGGATATACGGAGCTGATCACTGCGGCGGTCGATTTGAGCCGCGAGAAGACCTTTGCCAATCCGGCGGGGAACGATCTGCCCAAATTCTTTGGTAAGCTGTTTGCTTTGCGTCAGGAGAAAGCGTAAAGCAGATGCTTATATAAAACTTTTTCATTAAGGAGTGAAAAGTGTGAGCGCATTACTTATTCTCGTAATCGCGATCGTACTCTTGGCTCTTGGCTACGTGTTCTACGGTAGCTGGCTGGCCAAGCAGTGGGGCGTTGACCCCAATCGCGAGACCCCGGCTCATACCAGCTACGACGGCAAGGACTTTGTTCCTGCTAACCCCGCCGTGCTGATGGGCCACCACTTCTCTTCGATCGCCGGTGCAGGCCCCATCAACGGACCCATCATGGCCTCTGTCTTTGGCTGGGTTCCCGTTTTCCTGTGGTGCGTGCTCGGCGGCATCTTCTTCGGCGCCATGCATGACTTTGGCGCTCTGTTCGCCTCCATCCGTCACAACGGCGGCTCCATCGGCGAGGTCATCAAGGACTCCATGGGCATCAAGGCCCAGCGGCTGTTCATCATCTTCGCTCTGGCCGTTCTGATCCTGGTCATTGCCTCCTTCACGGCGGTTGTGGCCGGCACCTTTGTCTCGGTGGATACCGCTGCTGCCAACTACACGGCGAACGGCTCCACGGCGATGACCTCCATCCTCTTCATCGTCATTGCCGCGATCTTCGGCTTCTTTGTGTATCGCAAGAACGCCAAGATCGGTCCCGCGACCATCGTCGGCATCATCGGTATTGTCGCGATCGTGTTCCTCGGCCAGTTTGTCGGCCTGCACTTCAGCCGTACTTTCTGGGTGCTCTTCATTGCTGTGTATGTCACGGTTGCCTCCCTGCTGCCCGTGTGGATCCTGCTCCAGCCTCGTGACTACCTGAGCTCCTTCCTGCTCTATGGCATGATGGCCCTTGCGTTTATCGCCGTTATCGGCGGTACCTTTACCGGTGCGGCCACTGTGGAGATTCCTGCGGTCGTTCCCGAAAAGACCAGCACGATTTTCCCGACCCTGTTTATCACGGTCGCCTGCGGCGCCTGCTCCGGCTTCCACTCTCTGATCAGCTCTGGTACTTCCTCCAAGCAGATCAACAATGAGAAGGATGCTCAGGTCATCGGCTACGGCTCCATGATCGTTGAGTCCGCTCTCGGCGTCATCTCCCTGATCGCTGTCGGCGTTATCTTCTCCCGTTCCACTTACGGCGGCGGCTCTGAGTTCACGGCACCTCCCGCTGCGTTTGCCGGCGGCATTGCCACTATGTTCGCTTCCTTCGCGGGCCAGAAGAGCTATGCGGTCATCTACAACCTGTTCACCCTCGCTGTCTCCGTCTTCGCTTTGACCTCCCTCGACTCCGCCACCCGTCTCTGCCGCTATCTGTTCGCTGAGCTGCTGACTCCGGAAGGAAAGACCCACGCCGACCTGACCGGCGCCGCGAAGTTCTTCTCCACCCCGATCGTCTCCACTCTGATCATGGTCGTTATCGGCTGCGGCATGGGCTTCCTGGGCCTGTCCCAGATTTGGGGCGTGTTCGGTGCTGCCAACCAGCTGCTCGCCGGTATCGCCATGCTGGCTGTCTGCACCTGGCTCGGCAAGGTCGGCAAGAACAACAAGATGTTCTACTTCCCGATGTGCTTCATGCTCGTTGCCACCATCACTTCTCTGTGCATGACCATCAAGAAGGAAATCGGCGTCATTACTGCCGGCGGTGCTCCCTGGGGCGACTGGTATGTCTGCATCTGGTCCACGCTGCTGGTCGTTCTGGCTGTGATCCTTGCTGTTACCGCTGTCAAGACTCTCTCCAATCAGGGCAAGAAGCAGGCTTAAGTTTCTCCCTTAGGCTTTGTAAAGCAATCGCTTTAGGGCCGTCCCATTTGGGGCGGCCCTTTTCTTTTTTTTGATACTGTGCTATACTTGGAGTCAGGAAAGGCGGGGGAGAGAATGGACTATTTCAGTGAATATCGTCAGAAGCTTTGCACACCCGAAGAGGCCGTGCGCTGCGTCAAGAGCGGAGACTGGGTGGATTACGGCACAAACAACAGCTATCCGGCCCTTCTGGATGCCGCGCTTGCGGCGCGTCGGGATGAGCTGAAAAGCGTCAAGGTTCGCGGCAATCTGATGCAGGGGCCGGTACAGGTCGCGGAGTGCGATCCGGAGATGGAGCATTTCGTCTATCACACCTGGCACTGCTCCGGCTATGAGCGTAAGCTCTGCGACAAGGGACGCGCTTTCTTTACGCCGATGATCTTCCGAAACGAGGCGTGGTATTATGAGCAGTTTCTGACCGTGAACGTGGCGATGCTCTCTGTCGCGCCGATGGACAGGCACGGGTATTTCAATCTTTCCTGCGCGCTCGGCATCAACCGGGCAACGATCGACAAGGCAGACGTCGTGATTCTCGAGGTCAACGAGGCTTTGCCGCGCATCCACGGCGGTTTTTGCGAATCGGTCCATATCTCCGAGGTGGATCGTGTCGTCGATGCGGGGTACCGCCCGATCTGGGAAATGAAGGCGCCCGAGCCGACGGAAACCGACTTGATGATCGCAAAGCACATTCTCCCCTATATCCGCGACGGCGCGACGATCCAGCTCGGGATAGGCGGAATGCCGAACGCGCTCGGTGAACTGATCGCCGGCTCGGACCTGAAGGATCTTGGTATGCACACCGAACTCTGTTCGGACGGCTATCTGGCGCTCCACAAGGCCGGAAAGCTGACGAATCGCCGTAAAACGCTCCTGCCGTACAAAGGCGTACTCGGCCTGGCAATCGGCTCAAGAGAGCTCTATGACTGGCTTGACGACAACCCGGGCGTGGCCGGCTATCCGCTTCGCTACGTGAACGATCCGGCCGTTATCGCGCAGAATGAAAACATGATCTCCATCAACGGATGCCTCAATGCGGACCTCTATGGTCAAGTCTGTTCCGAGAGCGCCGGGACGCGGCAGATCAGCGGGACGGGCGGGCAGTTGGATTTCGTGACGGGCGCGGCCATGGCGAAAGGCGGCAAGGCCTTCCTCTGCATGAGCTCCACCTATACGGATCGGAACGGAGAGATGCATTCCCGCATCGTTCCTCGCTTTCAGGGGGATATCATCACCACGCCGCGCAGCCAGGCCTATTATATCGTGACCGAGTACGGAGCGGCGATGCTCGCCGGACAGAGCACCTGGCAGCGGGCGGAGCTCCTGATCTCCCTGGCGCACCCGGATTTTCGCGAAGAGCTGATCCGCGCGGCGGAAGAACAGCGGATCTGGCTGCCCAGCAACAAGAGGTGAGAGAATGAGGATCGATCCTGTTTTATACGCCGGGCGTCCCAACGAAAAGCGAAGCCCGGTCGAAGAGCGCTGCTACGACCTGCTTGACAGCCTGGGCGTCGTCTATTACCGTGTGGACCACGAGCATGCCGACACGATCGAGATGTGTGAAGAGGTTGAGCAGCTCCTTGGCTGCCGTATCTGCAAGAATCTGTTTCTGACAAACCGTCAGCAGACGGACTTTTATCTGCTCATCATGCCGGGGGAAAAGCCGTTCAAAACGAAGCTCATCTCCAAACAGATCGGGTCCGCCCGGCTCAGCTTCGCCTCGCCCGAGCACATGATGACGCATCTCGGCCTTACGCCGGGATCGGTCAGCGTGCTTGGCTTGATGAACGACAAGGATAAAGCTGTCCGCCTGCTGGTAGATCGGGACCTGCTGAAGGAAAACAACTTCGGCTGCCATCCCTGTCTCAACACATCCAGCCTGCGTTTTTCGACCGAGGCGCTGTTCCATACGCTCCTGCCGTCGCTGGGGCATGATCCCGTCTTTGTTGAGCTTCCCTGGAATGTCGATTGACAGAGGGAAAGCATCTTCGTATAATGGAGTCATCGAATACAAACACAAGGAGGACGCAAGATGAAACGCATTCTGGCCATGCTGCTGTGCATCGTGATGATCGTCATGCTGTTTCCGGCGAGCGCTTCGGCTTCCTATTCCAAGGTTTCCAACCGCGGGGTAAAGCTGGAGCTTCCCAAGGAAAGCGAATACTATAAAACGCCGTTTGAGGCGCGTGTCGAGACCGGCACGGAATGGGGTCGTATTTACTTCATGCCGAAACCGGAAAAAGGAAACGGCCATCTCGGAACGGTCGACGCCGGCACGATCGTGACGATCCTGGCGCGGCGAGGCGGCTTCTTCTTCTTTGAGACGGAGGACGGCGAACAGGGCTGGAACGGCAAAAAGTTTTTTGCCTGGTATAAGGATGAGGACGGCAACAAGGTCGTGCCCGATTTCCCCATGGTCTCCACCAAGGGCGAGCGGCTTGTCTTCCCGAAAGAGAAGGAGTATCTCTCCGAGCCTTTCACCGCCGAGATCAGATCCTGCGGCCGCATCTATCTGATGCCCATGCCGGAGGCCGGGCACGGCAACCTCGGCATCGTGGACGATGACGAGGAGGTCACGATCCTGGCCGATATGATGGGCTTCTACTTCTTCAAGACGGAAGACGGCCGCTACGGCTGGAACGGAAAGATCTATTTCAAGTGAGTTGACACGGAATAAGAAAAGGAACTGCCGGACGGCAGTTCCTTTTCTTATTCTATTTCTATATACACGCGCGGGACTCGTTTGGAGACGGCGCACAGCAACTCGTAGGGAATGGTCTGCGCAGCGTCAGAGAGCTGCAGGAGGCTGTTTTCTTCGCCGAACAGTTCGATCTCGCTGCCGACGTCTACCTGCGGGAGACCGGTCAGATCCACCATGCACATGTCCATGCAGATCGTTCCGCGCTGCGCCGCGAAGCCGCCCGGGACGGCGAAGCGGCACTTGTTGGAGATGAGCCGCGGAAGCCCGTCCGCATATCCGATCGCGAGCACGCCCATGCGGGTCTTGCCTTCCGTTACATAGCGGCGCCCGTAACTGACGTAGGTCCCTGGTTCATATATTTTGATCGTGCTGACCGTGGTGACGAGACGCATACAGGGACGCAGATCCAACTTCCCGCTTGTATCTCCGTAGCCATAGAGCAGCAGGCCGGGACGCACCATGTCCAGCGCCATTTCAGGATAACTGACCACAGCCCCGCTGTTGGCGCAGTGCCGGATCGAGAAACGGAAGCCGCTTTTTCCCTCAACGGCAGCGATCACATCTGTGAAGAGCTTGAACTGCCCGCGGGTATAATCCTCGCTTGCTGGGTCCGGCTCGTCAGAAACGGCGAAGTGCGTGTAGATGCCCTCGCAGGCCAGATGCGGCAGCGCGAGCGTGCGCAGGAGATTGCTCACGCCGCTCTCAAAATAATTTCCCGCGCAGAGAAAACCGAGTCGGGACATGCCGGTGTCGAGCTTGATGTGGATCTTCAGCGTCTTTCCGAGAGCGGTAGCGGCCTCTGAGTACTGTGCCGCTTTTGCAAGTGCGCTCACGGTCTGCGTGATATCGTTTTCAATGAGCGTTTCCGTATATTCGGGGGGCGTATGGCCGAGGATCAGAATCGGCATGTGGATGCCGCCCCGCCGCAGCTCCAGCGCTTCATCCAGACAGGACACCGCCAGATAGTCTGCTCCGATTTCCTGTAAAAAACGGGAAACCGTCAGTGCGCCGTGCCCGTACGCGTCGGCCTTGACCACACCCAGAAAGCGACAGCCCTCAGGCAGGGAAGCGCGTATTTGCTGATAGTTGTGGCGGAGATTCGGCAGAGAGATCTCGGCCCAGCTTCTCTTTTGCAGATCGTTCATGGTCTATCTCCAATCGTCTATCGTACAGAATACCCGCACGGTATCGTCGCTCTGCAGCTCCGCGTAATGCGGGGTCATGGACTCCGGCTCGAACCACACGGAAGCGGAAACATGGTCGTCCAGAATCAGACGGTACACGAGCGAACCGCTCTCTTCCCAGTGAGAGTCCAGATGACCGGAACAGAGCGCTTCCACGAGGCTTGGCAACGCGCTCATCGGCGTGAGTCCGTAAGGATCCAGGGGGCCGGGGTCCAAGATGAGGCCTTCAAATTCAAGCGTATCTTTTCCGGCCGCGCGTCGGGCGCGGATGCCGGCGATCTGCTCGGGCTTCACAACGCTGACGGTTTCGCCCTCGGAACCCTTTTCATAGCCGAGCGTAAAGCTCAGCGTTCGGTCCGCGTATTCCGCGCGGAGCTCTGCGGTGAACGAAAGTGCGTCAGTCCTGTTGAGTTTATCGGAAAAGGCGAAAAAGCGCTTTTCGTTTTCTTTTCCCTGGCAGCCGGTCAGCAGAAGGCAAAAGGCGAGCAGCAGCGCAAGGCTTACACGTTTCATGGGACCCTCCCTGATAGAAGATACCCAAGTCTATGCGCTTTTTGCCATTATAATACCGGTGCTTTGTTTCGTCAAATCAAAGTGCAGACTTTTTCACAGACAGTTTTTGAAGGAAAATTCGAAAAATCACTTGCTTTCAAGAGGCCGATGTGTTAATCTAAACCATGCTGTGAACGGGAAAATAACGCGTAAAACGGCTGTCAGAGAATGGAGGTCGCCGGCTGAAAGCCTCCTGAGCTGTCCGTGTTTGGTTCGCCCGGGAGCTCCGGCCAATCCCCGGCGTTATGAGCGCGTTAAGCTCAGTCAAGTGCGGCGTTTGACGCCGAATGTGGGTGGTACCACGGAAGTTTTGCTTTCGTCCCTGTGTGGGACGGAAGCTTTATTTTTTGGAGGGACAGACATGAAAGAATTGATGCAGAGCCTTCGGGAATCCGCCGTTCAGGCGATCTTGAACGCGGACGACGCGGAGAAGCTGGAAAACCTGCGCGTTCGCTACCTCGGCAAAAAGGGCGAGCTTACGGCGATCCTGCGCCAGATGGGTAAGCTCTCCGCGGAGGAACGTCCCGTTATGGGACAGCTGGCTAACCAGCTGCGCGCCGAGCTCGAAACGGCGATCGAAAAACGGCGTGCCGAGCTGAGCCGCGTGATGATGCAGAAAAAGCTGGAGCAGGAGACGATCGACGTTACGCTTCCCGCAAAGGACATGCGGCTCGGCCACAAGCACCCGATGTACAGCGTTCTCGATCAGATCAAGGATATCTTCATCGGCATGGGCTTCGAGATCGTGGACGGACCCGAGGTGGAGCTGGCCGATTACAACTTTACGAAGCTGAATATCGATGAGGGACATCCCTCCCGCGAGTGGACGGACACTTTCTATTTCACCGAGGACAGCCGGATCCTGCTGCGCACGCAGACATCGCCCATGCAGGTCCATGCGATGGAGACCAAGAGCCTGCCGATCCGTATGATCGCACCCGGCCGCGTCTATCGCAAGGACGAGGTCGACGCCACGCACTCCCCGATGTTCCACCAGATCGAGGGCATGGTGATCGACAAGGGCGTGACGATGGCCGATCTGAAGGCGACGTTGAACCTGGTCGTGGAGAAAATCTACGGTGAAGGCACCGTCACGCGCTTCCGCCCCCATCATTTCCCCTTTACCGAGCCGAGCTGCGAGCTGGACATCCAGTGTCACAAGTGCGGCGGCAAGGGCTGCCCCACCTGCAAGGGCGAGGGCTGGATCGAAGTCCTGGGCGCCGGCATGGTGCATCCGAAAGTTCTTTCCGGCTGCGGCATCGATCCTGATGTGTACTCGGGCTGGGCTTTCGGCATGGGCCTTGAGCGGCTGGCGATGGGCGAGTACAAGATCACCGACCTGCGTCTGATTTTTGAAAACGACGTGCGGTTCCTGGAGCAGTTTTAAGGAGGGCTGGACAGATGAATCTTTCGAGAAAATGGCTCAATGAGTTCGTGGAGCTTAGCCTGGAGGAAGCCGACGACAAACGCTTTGCCGAGGCGATGAGCGTGTCCGGCTCCAAGGTCGAGGTAACGGAGGATCTCTCTGCGAGCTTGAAGAATGTCAAGGTCGGACGCATCCTGTCGCTTAAAAAGCATCCGAATTCCGACCACATGCTGGTTTGCAGCCTCGATGTCGGTGCGGAGGCGCCGGTCCAGATCTGCACCGGCGCGTGGAACGTCCATGAAGGCGATCTTGTCCCGGCGGCGCTCCATAACGCGTTCCTGCCCGGTGGTGTGAAGATCACGAAGGGAAAGCTGCGCGGCGTTGAATCCGACGGCATGCTCTGCTCACTCAAGGAGTTGGAGCTCACGACGCACGATTTTGAGTACGCCGCTGTCAAGCCGGCTGCCATTCTGGACGACTACCATCCCATTGATCCGCTCAAACCCTCGATCTCTTCTTCCATCCGGGCCGGAGAGCGCATCTATGGAAAGGTCTGCGCGGCCGCAGTGCTGAGCGTGGAGGTTGCCGGCGTCAATCTCTGGCGCTGCGGGCTTGATCTCGGTGAGAAGAAGGTCGAGACGGTTACTGACTGCCAGAACATCCACGCCGACGACCTCGTCGCCTACGATACCGGAAAAGACAGCATCTGCTCCCCGGAGGACCTGCATGCCAGGCAGGAGGAGTTCCCGCACTGTATTCCCGACGGTATCCTGATCCTGCACGAGGACTGCAAGCCCGGAGACGATGTGGCGACCCTGCTCGGCAGAGACGACCACGTGGTGGAGTTTGAGATCACGCCAAACCGCCCCGACTGCCTGTGCATGATCGGCCTGGCGCGTGAGACGGCCGTCACCTTCGGCAAGGAGCTGAAGCTTCACGAGCCTGTGGTGCGCGCCGACGCCGGCGGCCGTATCGAAGACCTTGCGAAGATCGTGATCGAGGACGCTGCGCTCTGCCCGCGCTACACGGCCCGCATGGTACGCAATGTCAAGATCGGCCCCTCGCCCGCCTGGATGAAGGAACGGATCCGCAACGCCGGCATGCGCCCCATCAACAATCTGGTCGATATCACCAACTATGTGATGCTGGAGTATGGACAGCCGATGCACGCGTTTGACTTCAGCTGTGTCAAAGACGGGGAGATCCATGTCCGATGTGCGAGGGAAGGGGAGAGCATCCGCACCCTCGACGGGAACGACAGGCCGCTGAATCCCTCGATGCTCTGCATCTGCGATACGGAGAAGCCGGTCGCCGTGGCGGGTGTCATGGGCGGCGAAAACAGCGAGATCGTGGGCGACACCGCGATGGTGCTCTTCGAGAGCGCCTGCTTCAACGGACCCTCCGTGCGACGCACGGCCACAACGCTCGGCATGCGGACCGACGCCTCCTCCCGCTTTGAAAAGGGCCTCGACGCGGAGGGAACGGTGCGCGCGGTGCAGCGGGCCTGCGAGCTTGTGGAAATGCTCGGCTGCGGCGAAGTCGTCGAGGGGATCCTCGACGTATATCCCGGCAGAAAGCCGCAGACCACGCTGAAGCTGGAGCCGGAGAAGATCAACGCTCTGCTTGGCACCGACATCGACGAGCCAGCCATGCGCAAGATCCTGACGGACCTCGGCTTCGGCTTTGACGGCGACACAATCCTGGTGCCCTCCTGGCGCGCGGACGTAGAGCACTACTCGGATATCGCGGAGGAGGTCGCCCGTTTCTACGGCTATAACGAGATCCCGACGCGCTTCACAGGCGGCATCGCCACCTGCGGCGGCTTCAGCGACTATCAACTATGCGAGCGCCTGATCGGGCAGACTTGCCGGAGCCTCGGTCTGGACGAGATCATTACCTACTCGTTCATCAGCCCCTCCTACTATGACAAGATCCGCATGTCAAAGGATGATCCGCGCCGCGACAGCTTGAAGATCCTCAACCCTCTCGGCGAAGACACCTCAATCATGCGCACGACGATCCTGCCGTCCATGCTTGAGATCCTGAGCCGGAATTATAACTATCGCAACAGAGAGGCGGCCCTGTATGAGATCGGCCGAATCTACAGGAAACGGCCGGACGGGCTGGCGGATGAACCGCGTATCGTGTCGCTCGGCGCCTATGGCGACGGGATGGACTTCTTCGTCATAAAGGCCTGGATCGAGACGCTTTTCCGGGCGCTTGGCGCGCCCGATCCGCGTTTTGTTCAGGAGCGGGAGAATCCTTCCTATCATCCCGGTCGCTGCGCCCGCGTATACGTGGGAGAAACGCTGGCGGGTGTTCTGGGCCAGATCCATCCGGAAGTGGCGGCCAACTACGGGATGGATACCGAGGTGTACTGCGCGGAGCTGAGCTTTGAGGCCTTGTATGCGCTCAAGGGCGGCGCCCCGGTGTACAAGCCGATCCCGCGCTTCCCCTCGGTCTCGCGCGACATCGCCATCGTCTGCGATGCGAAGATCCCCGTTGGGGAAATGGCCGAGCACATTCTCGCCAGCGGCGGGAAGTATCTCGTTGGCTGCACGCCCTTTGACGTCTACACGGGTCATCATATCGCGGAGGGGATGAAGTCCGTCGCCTTCTCTCTGTCCATGCGTTCGGATTCGCAGACGCTGACCGATGAGGATGCCGAGGATACGGTACGGAAGGTCCTGGAGGCCTTGAAGGAGCGCTTCGGCGCCGTCATGCGCTGAGTCTTTCTCAACAGCATCCCCCATCTGACGGAAAAAATTAAGGTTTTTTAAGGTTTTCTCCCCATTTTCGACTTTACTTGTAGAATATTCCTGCTATAATGAAATCAATCCATTCGAATTAAGGGGGGACGAGTCATGGAAGATGCGACCAGAAAATTTACTGCGCTGGACAGCAAAGCGGAGATGCGTGAGATCCTGTCGTCTGTGTATAACTCCCTGATGGTAAAGGGTTACAACCCCATTAACCAGATCGTGGGCTATTTGCTTTCGGAGGACCCCACTTACATCACCAACTACAACAACGCCCGCACGCTGATCTGCCGGATCGACCGGGATGAACTGATGCAGGAGCTGTTGCGTACCTATCTGGATAAATGAATCCATGCAGATGAAGGACCGGAGATCGCGGGATCTCCGGTCCTTTTCTGTCTTTATCCACAAAATGTTCTTGATTCTTTACCAGCCAAAGACCCAGAGATGCGTCACGCCGAAAGCTTCGCGAATAAAGTAATTCAGCATGACCATCGGGTATCCCCAGGGCGCGGCCACGCCGACGGCCTCTACCCCCTGCAGTCTGGCCATAGACTTGGCGCGGAAGAGATGATAAGCGCTCGACACGATGGCAACTTTTCTGTCCGGATCGTCTCCGCATTCACGGATGATCGCAAACGAGTACGAAAGGTTCTCCTGCGTGGAGGTCGCTCTGTTTTCGAGCAGGATCCGTTCCTCGGCGACGCCGTGCGCCACAAGCCAGTCGTGCATGGCCTGCGCCTCTGTGACGGTCTCACCGGGGCCCATCCCTCCCGAGACGATCACGCGGCTATCGGGGTATCGTTCCAGGTATTCCAGCGCGCCTTCCATACGACGGACCAGCGTGAGGGAGGGCTGATCGCCGTAGACCGCCGCGCCCAGGACAATCAGGTACGGTCGTTCATCGTCCGCGTCGGTGCGGGCGCTTTTGATAATCGGTATCTCCACAATACAGAAATAAACGAGACCGATGCAGGTCAAAACAAGCAGGATGCGCCAGAGAAGGCGAGAAAAGACATGGTGCGCGAAAATCAGAAAAGCGACGAACGCGATGGCGTAGCCCCAATAGACGTAACCGCGCAGGGCAAAACGCAGAAAGATCGCCAGCGCGATCAGGGCGGAGCACAGGAGCTTCCAGTGCTTTTTCAGCGGGACGAGCAGGGACAGAAACGCAAGCGCGGCCGGAATCAGCGGCCATTCACCGGAGCCGGGGAGCCAGAAATACAGGCCCAGACTGAGCAGCAAAAGCAGCACGGCGGCTATGACCCAGATCTTGTTGTTCATGTACTCAGCTCCTCCCATTTTTCATAGAGTTCCAGGAGCTGTGTGTTCAGCTCCTCCTTATGTTCTTCGATCTCCATCAATTTCTGATAGTCAGTGGCGTTTTCCTCAGCCAGAGTGTCCCACTCGGCGAGCTTTGCCTCGAGTCGCGCGATTTCGCGCTCGATCCTGGCAAGCTGCTTGTCCGTGTTCGGAGTGTGCGCTTTTTTCTCGGACCGTTTTTCGGACGGCCGTTTTTTTGCCTCGACCTGCTGCAGCGCCTGTCTGTCCCGCCAGGCACAGTAATCCCGATATGTGCCGCGATAATCGGTGATCCTCCCGTCCTTCAGCGCCCAGATGCGGTCCGCGAATTTCTCACTGAAGTACCGGTCGTGCGAGACAAACAGGAGGGTCTGCTCAAAATCGGAGAGCGCGTCCTCCATCCATTCGCGGCTGGCGATATCCAGGTGGTTAGTCGGCTCGTCAAGGATCAGAAAGTTGATATCGCTCCCCATCAGCATGCAGAGCTTCAGGCGGCTCCGCTCGCCGCCGGAAAGAGCGCCGACCGGCGTGAAGACAGACTCGCCCCGGAAGCCGAACGCGGCCAGCCGATCGCGTGCTTCCTGCGGCTGGCATTTGGCGTCGTAGAGCATCGTGTCGAGCGCGGAGCGCTCGTCGACGGAAAATTCCACGATCTGGGGCAGATAGGCTGTGCGCACGGCCGGACCCTGATAGAGAAAACCGCGGTTCGGTTTCTCTTGATTCATGATAAGCTTTAAGAGCGTGGATTTACCGGTGCCGTTATCGCCGATCAGCGCGATGCGCTCGCCGCCCGTCACCGTGAGAGACAGATCCCGAAAGAGAGCCTTGTCCCCGAAAGACTTCTCAAGGTCTTCGATTACAAGTACCTCGTCCCCGTTGAATTCGCGCTGTTTGAACTTCACGTTCAGCTTTTTCTGCTCTTTTGGCTTTTCGCTTTGCTGGAGCTTCTCGATGCGCTTTTCCATGGCAAAGGCGCGTTTGTGCAGCTTGTCGGCACCCATGAAGGCCCAGAGGTGCATCTGCTCGGCGGCGCGCGTAAGCTGCTCGACCTTGGCCTGATCACGCTCATACTGCTTGAGCTTCTCTTCAAAGCGGCGCTGCCGCTCCTGTACATAGAAGCTGTAATTCCCGCTGTACAGTTCGGCTTTGCCCTCGCTGATCTCTACGCAGCGCTGCACGACCTTGTCGAGAAAATACCGGTCGTGGCTGATGGTGAGGACCGTTCCCTTGAAATGCAGAAGATAGTCTTCCAGCCACTCTGTCGCGCGCAGATCCAAATGGTTCGTCGGCTCGTCCAGCAGCAGGATATCGGTGTCCTCCAGAATCAGACGCGCCAGATTCACGCGCGTCTTTTCACCGCCGGAAAGGGAGGAAAAGAGCTGAGCGCGCTGCAGGGCTGGGATCTGCAGACCGTTCGCGACGCGATTGCGCTCAACCTCCATCGAATACCCGCCGAGACGGCGGAACTCGTCGGAAAGACGGTCATACTCTTGCAGCAGGGCGGGGGACAAGTCCGTCTCCATCTGCAGCGTGAGCGTATCCAGACGTTCGCTCATGGCAAAGAGCCGCCGATGCGCATCCTTGAGGACATCTTCGGTTGTCCAGTCAGCGGGATAGACGGGGATTTGCGAGATGAGCCCGATCCGGCGGCCCTGTGCAACGGAGATCTGACCCTCGTCCCGGTCGATCTCGCCGACCAGGATGCGAAAGAGCGTGGTTTTTCCACATCCGTTGGGGCCGAGTATGCCGACGCGCTCTCCGGTGTTGACCGTGAAGCTGAGACCGTCCAATATATTCTTGCCGATCTCAAAGGATTTGACAAGATTGTTTACAGAGACTTCAACCATGTGTTTTCCTCATCAGTATTTCTTGACAGCCGCCTGCAGGAGGGTGTTGGCGATCGGCGCCGCGGACGTGATGCCGAAGCTGCCGCCCTCCACCAGCACCACAAAAGCGTAGGGGTGGGCGTCGTCGTCCAGAAAACCGGCAAACCAACTGTTGTTCGTCCCGTCGCCGCGCTCCGCCGTGCCGGTTTTGGCACAGAGGCGCAGTCCGGGGAAGACGTCCTCGCCGCCGTAATGCGAGACGACGTTGTAATTCATCATTTCACCCAGCCGCTCCGCGGTCTCGGCGGACATAAAGCGCGAGCGGACAGGCTCCTCGCCGTTGAGAAGCATCGTGGGTTCACAGAGCACGCCGCCGTTTCCGACTGCCGCGACAAAGCGGAGCATGGTATAGGGGCAGACAAGATCGATCGACTGGCCGACGCCGGCCCAGCCGAGTTCGGGATCACCGACAAACTCGGTAGGGAAGCGCCCGGCGGCCGTTTTGATGCCGTTGAGCGACTGCCTGTCCAGAAAGCCGAAATCACGTACATACTTGACCATCGTATCCTGCCCGACGCGGATGGCGATTTGGGCAAAGGCGATGTTGCAGGAGTTGGAAAGGGCCTGCTCAAAGGTCTGGGTGTAATGCGCGTCGATGCAGGTGATTGGCACGCCTGCAACCTCATATTCGCCTTCGCAATAGAAGCTGCGTTCAAAAATGTTCGGGATGGTCTCAATGGCAGCGGCCGCGGTGACGAGCTTGAAAACAGAGCCGGGGGCATAGACGGCGGAGAGACAGCGGTTGATATACGCGCCGTCGCCGGGAATCTCGTCCGGATCGGCGGGATCGACCGACGGTGTGGAGATCATCGCCATCAACTCGCCCGTCTTGTAGTTCATCATCAATACGGCGGCCTTCTGGTCATGGATCGCATAGTAGGCGATCCGATTCAACTGCGCGTCGATCGTCAGGTTCAGAACGCTGTTCTCGTTGTGTGTCGTCCCGGTCAGCAGACTGTAGCCCTGCATTTCGCTCCAAAAGGCGGTCAGGACGCCGGTCGGCGTGCGGCCCCAGTAATCGCCGGTCACGTGATAGTTGGCGATGCGGGTCGTCTGGTCGCTGCTGTAATCGTTGCGATTGGCGTCGAAGTATGCGAGGAGCTCGCCGTTGCGGTCGAGCACGGTACCGGTCGATTCTGTGTTGAGCCGCGCAAAGGTCAGCGCCCAGCTTCGCCCCTGATCGATGTAGCGCAGGATATAGACGTTCATACCCATGATGACGAGCATGGCCAGAAGCAGCACAGAGGCAGCGCGCGTTGTGATCTTTTTCATCGGCGCACCTCCTCGGGAAGACGGGACTCCTCCGGACCGTATTCCGGCCGAGGGGAAAGATCGTTCATCCGGTTTACCGGACGTACGGCGAAGCTGGCCTCCCGGCGGCTGTCCGCACTTTTGAGAAAGGCCATAAGCATCCAGCAGGAGAGAAGTGAGGAACCGCCGCGCGAGACAAAGGGAAAGGTCACGCCGGTGAATGGAAGCAGGTCCAGCGATCCGAACACGTTCAGCGCAAGCTGTGTGAGCAGCAGGCTCATCGTGGCGCAGGCAGCGATGGCGTAGTAGGCGGAGCGTCCGCTGCCCGCGCTGCGCATGGCGAAGAATGTCAGCGTCAGAAGCGCCAGCACCATGCAGAGCGCGATCACCAGACCAAGCTCCTCACAGACCATGGCAAAGACCATGTCAGTATTGGCGGCAAAGACGCTCTTCAGCCAGCCGGCACCCGCGCCCTTTCCAAAGAGTCCGCCTGAGGCCGCCGCCGACATGGCACGTGTCTGCTGGTAGCCGGTGTCGTAGATGTCCTCCCAGACATGCCCCCAGGAGGCGAAGCGCTGCGCGATATAGGGACGGATGCTGACTGCCAGAAAACCGGCAAGGCCAGCGCCCGAGATCGCCAGAAAGACCGTGGCGATCGAACCGGAACGCAGAAAAGAAATGACAAGAAAGGTCACGAAGAAGACGAGCGCCGTTCCAAAGTCTCCGATCAGCGCGAGGGCGATGACACAGGTCGCGGAAAAGACGATGAAGCTGAACAGGTTGCGCCGGCGGAAAACCAGATCCAGGGTCGAGGCACCGACGTAGATATACGCGACCTTGACAAGCTCGGAGGGCTGGAAGGAGTAGCCGCCGAATTCCAGCCAGTTCCGCGCGCCGAGCACGACGTCGCTTGCTACAACATTGACAGCGAGCAAAAGCAGCGCAGCGCCTGCGATCGGAATGCGAAGAACGGAGGTGCGGTGGAGATTGCGGAGCCACCAACCGCCCAGAACAAACAGAAAAACGGCGGCGGCGGTAAGCAGGATCTGCTTATACATATCCTCCGGTGTGGAGCTGGCGGCGACAGACATGCCAAGCGTGGTGAGATAAAAGGCAAGAGTCTCCACCTCGAAGCCCATGCGGCCGATCACCCGCATGGCGTTGTATACGCTCCACTCGAGCGCGATCAGTGAGACGAAAGCCAGCGCGATGGCAGGCAGATGTTCTTCCTTGGCGTTGAAGGCATGCTGCATGAGCAGAAACAGCTGAAACACCGTCAGCTCCAGCAACGTGAGCGTAGGAGAGACTTTTCCGGCCGGCTGGCGCTTTGCCTCCAACTTGTCGCGCTTTTCCGGGGGGATCGCGAGAAAGCGCGCCGTGTGGCCGGCGAGGTTTATGACGTCGCCGTCCTGAAGCAGAATGCCGCGCGGGGAAACTTTCAGACCGTTTACCCACACCCCGCCCTTGGAGAAGATATCGTATACGACCCAGTTCCCACGGTCGTTGCGGCTGAGAACGGCGTGAACGCGGCTGATTTTTTCCAGATCCAGCCGGATGTCGGCTGACCGGGAACGACCGATGAGATTCTCCCAGTGGCGGACAGGCAAGGTCTCCCGGCCGACGCGCAAATACGCCCATGTCTCCGGCTCGTATTTTTCACGGAGCATGGAACGGATGCAGCGGACCATGATGGATGCGGAAAGGATAATCATGACAAATTTGGAGAATGTCATCATGTAGGACGCAAACTGATCCAACGAGACCTCACCTCCTTTTGTGTTCGTATTATATTCTATTATACCACAATGTCGTATTACAAGACAACCTGCAGTGAGCTGCGGTGCATGAGTTGACTATTTGATCAAAAGCGGTATAATGGAATCCGGTGTGAAAAAGCTATTACAGCAAAGGAAAGGAACTATTGACATGAGCGAATGCACCCATGACTGTTCCAGCTGCTCGCAGAACTGCGGCGAGCGTACGGAACCGCAGAGCTTTTTGAAGGAGCTCAATCCTTATTCCCGCGTAGATAAAGTGATCGGCGTCGTCAGCGGCAAGGGCGGCGTCGGCAAATCTCTTGTGACCAGCCTTCTCGCCTCTGAGATGCAGCGCCGCGGACACCGCTGCGCCGTTCTCGATGCGGATATTACCGGCCCCTCCATCCCCAAATCCTTCGGCATCACCGCCAAAGCGATGGGTACGGATGAATTCCTGCTCCCCGTTACCACGCACAGCGGAATACAGGTGATGTCCATCAACCTTATTCTGGAGAATGAGACAGAGCCTGTCGTTTGGCGCGGACCGGTGATCGCCGGCGCGGTTACCCAGTTCTGGAGCGACGTGCTGTGGCAGGACGTGGATTATATGTTTGTTGACCTGCCTCCCGGAACGGGCGATGTGCCTTTGACGGTCTTCCAGTCTTTGCCCATCGATGGCGTCGTGATCGTGACGACGCCGCAGGATCTTGTCGGAATGATCGTGGCCAAGGCTGTCCGAATGGCCGAAATGATGAACGTTCCGGTCTTGGGCCTTGTGGAGAATATGTCCTACTTCAAATGCCCCGACTGCGGAAAAGAACACGCCGTTTTCGGAGAGAGCAGGGTGGAGGCCGTCGGAAAGGAATTCGGCATCGAGCACTTCACGCGCCTGCCTATCGACCCGGTCGTCGCCGCCATGGTGGACGCGGGCGAGGTGGAATCCGTACCCGGCGACCAGCTCGCCGGTCTGGCCGATTATATTGAAAAGGGACAGAAGGAATGAAAGTTGCGGTAGCTTACGATAACGGTGAGATTTTCGGCCACTTTGGACATTGCGGTGTATTTGCCGTCTATGAGTACGGCGAATACGTCACCGACTGTAAGAAAACACTGGTCGAAACGGGGGAGCGTCAGGGCCATCAGGCGATGGCGGACCTTATGAGAGACTTGGGGGTAGCCGCTGTGATCGTCGGGAATATGGGCCCGGAGGCTAAAACGGCGCTGCTTGCCTATGGGATCGTACCGGTCGTGGGGTATTCCGGCGACGCCGATACCGCTTCCGACCTGCTCGTCACCGGACAGCTTCCCGTCGCGCCTGGGAACGAGTACGGGGGCGGCTGCTCCTGCGGGGGCGGCTGTTGCGGCGGAGAGAGCGAGGACGGCGGCTGCTCCTGCGGCGGAGGCTGCGGCTGTGGCTGCGGTGACGGCGGGTACGACGGCGGAGAGGACAATTGGTGAAACAGCTTGCAATTGGAAAGGGTCTGTCAACGGACAGACCCTTTTTCTTTTAATCGGTCGGCAGAGTGAAAAAGGCTGCGAAACGGCTGCCGTCCGCTTCCGTATGAAACTCGCCGCCAAGAGAGGAGAGAATTTTATCGCAGGTCCGAAGACCGATCTTGGTGCTCTCGACCTGCGGACGTTTTTCGGCGATGCGGTTTTCCAGCCGTACAGTCAGGCGTTTTCCCTCTAACACTGAGGACAGACGAATCGGAGCTGCGCGATCGGCGTATTTTTTTGCATTCGAGACAAGGTTGTCCACGACGCGCTTGAGATAGAGAGGGTCGGTGCGCAGGCTGCAATCGCCCTCAAACTCCCTTCGTTCGACTTCAAAGCCTGCGTCGCGCAGATCAAACTCCGCCTCGCCCAACAGCTGTTCCAGCAGAAATCGCGCGTCAAGGTCCTCATAATGGAGATCCAGCTCTGCCCGTCCGAAGACGAGAAAGTATTTGAACAGCTCGTCAGTGAGGTCCTTCAGCTCCATGGCCTTGTCATAGGCGGAGGAGATGAAGGCGCGGTTCCTGTCGGCGTCTGGGACGCCGTTCCCGTTCAGCAGACCGAGGTAACCGATCAGCGCGGTCATGGGCGTGCGGATGTCGTGGGAGATGGCAGTGATAAGCTCGGAGTTGGCCTCCCAGGCGCGGCGTTCGCCCGACATCCGCTCAATAACGGAACGGCGCATGGAATCCATCTCGACCGCCAGCGTCGCCAGCTCGTCCTCGCCCTTGACCGTGATCGGGGCTTCCAGATCCCCGGCCCCGATCGCATCGGCCTCACGTGAGAGACGGATGATCCGGTTCGTCAGTCGCCGGATATACCAGAACATGATGCTGATGAAGGCAATGCTGGCAAGGAGAACGGATAGGATGCGGTTAATGTTGTCCTCCCGCACGTTGCTGCTGTCCCCGATCGCGACGCGGTAAACACCGTCGGCAAAGCGCATCGGATAGAGCCTGCCGTATATACTGGAGTACTGAAGAGGCTGACTCTGCTGTCCGGCAGGAAAGGTACCCGGCGCAGGACGCATGGCTGTCGTCTCATCCTGGTAGACCAGGATCGTCACATAGGGGTGCTCGGTTGTCCAGCGGGCGACTGCCTCGGTATTGTCCCCCTTGATCTGATTGCTCGTCACATACAGATAAAAATCGGAGTAGATCTCCGCCTGCCTCGCGGCGCGGGATTCCGGGCTCATATAGATTTCCTGCAGGGCCCAGCTCGCGAGGCGGTATGCGGAGAAATAGACCAGCCCGGCGAAGAGCAGAGAGAGAAGGACCATATAGAGCATTTTCCCATCCAGTGAGCGCGGCGGATGGAGAAACTTCTTAATCAATCTGATACCCTCTTCCCCAGACGGTGCGGAGGATCTTGGGATTGGACGGATTCTCCTCGATCTTCCGGCGTACATTCAGCACATGGACCATAACGGTATTGCCGGAACCGGCGAGAAATTTCTCCCCCCAGACCGCCTCATAGAGCTGTGCGGCGGTCACGATTGTCCCGCGGTTTTTGACCAGATACTCCAGAATGTTGTACTCGGTATCCGTCAGCACGACAGGCTCGCCGTTGCTTTTTACGGCGTGATTGGCAAAGTCGAGTTCGAGGTTACCGATCGTAAGCACGCTTGCCTGCTTGCCGCGATATTCATGGTAACGGCGCAGGAGGGAGCGGATCTTCGCGAGAAGCTCGGCCTGCGAGAAGGGTTTGGAGAGAAAGTCGTCTCCGCCGCTCTGGTACGCACTGACACGGTCCTGTTCGGCGGACTTTGCCGTCAGAAACAGGATGGGGGCGTTCGAGAGTTTCCGGATCTCCGCACAGGCATCGATCCCCGACATGCCGGGCATCATGACGTCCAGCACGATCAGATCTGTATCCGGATTGCTGCCGATGTATGCGATCGCCTCGGGTCCGTCCCCGGCCTCGGCCACGATGTAGCTGTCTTTTAAAAGAAGGCTCAGGACCTTGCGGATGTCGGGATCGTCATCAACGATCAGAATACGGGAAAGAGTAGACATGTCAAACCTCCCATTTCGTTGAATATGGATGCAGTATACCACATATTTCCGCTTGAAGAAACATTTTAAGAAAGTTTAAGAACTATTCAGGAGAAGCTATGCTATAATCAGACCCGCAAGAAAACAAGCATAAGGAGGCAATATATGAAACATACCGTGAAAGCGCTTCTCTGCCTGTGCCTGGTTTTGGCGATGGTCCTGAGCCTGGCAGCCTGCGGCAGCAAGAGCAGTACGGAAAAGAACGAGGCTCCCGCTCCGACTGAGGCCGCGGCGGAGCGCATGGTCTATAAGGCGGATTTTATTCCGGTCAAGACAAAGATCGAAAACGGCATCAGCCCGCTTGCCTATACCGAGAATGGCATTTACGCACAAAGCTGGGAAAAGACCGGTGAGCGGCCTATCCCGAAAGACGCCGTTGTCCATTACGAGGGTGAATACGATATTTACGGCGCCGCACTGTATTATATCGACCTGGACGGAAACGCCAAAAAGCTGGATGCCTATGAAGGCATCGCCGTTCCCGAAGACACCGAAGACCGTATGGATTATTTCGGCAACTCCAGTCTGGCGAGAATGTTCGTGAACGAAGATGGTTCGCTGACGACGATCGAGACCGTTTACATCAACTGGTACGATGGACCGGAAAGTGAACGCTACGGCGACAACCAGTGGGAGTATATGAAATATGAGCAGCACTATTACATCCGTACGCTGGACAAGGACGGAAAGGAACTGAGCTCCGCGGAACTGGATTACGACGTAGGCGACAGCTACTTCGAGCTCTACAACGCGCAGCTGGACGACAAGGGGAACTTCCTTTGCACCAGCGAACAGAAGATCCTTTGCTTCTCGACAGACGGCAGTCTGTTCTTTACGATCGAGAGCGACGATTATTTTGACGGACTTTTTACTCTGAAAGACGGGACTATTGTGGTTTCGACCTGGGGCAATCTCGGTATGGAGCTGCACCCGGTCGACCTGGAAAAAAAGAGCCTGGGCGCGGCGATCAAGGTCCCGCGCAACGCTTACAGCTTTATGTCCGGCGGCGGGGAGTATGACCTCTGCTTCCAGGACGGTATGAATCTCTACGGTTTCAAGCTGGGAGAGGAGACCGGGACCAAGCTGCTCAACTGGATCAACGTCGATGTCAACGGCAATTCCCTCAACGGGATCCGTATCAGTGAAGACGGCAGCATCCTCGCCATGAGCTCGGAATTCAGCACGGATAATCCGGACAACGAGATCGTGAAACTGACGCTCGTTCCCGAATCCTCTCTCCCGGTCAAGCAGACACTGACGCTGGCGGTGATGAATCTGGAATATGAGGTCCAGCAGAAGATCATCGAGTTCAACCGCAGCAGTGAAACGACCCGCATCGTGGTCCAGGATTATTCCGAATACAACACGGATGAGGATTACTCCGCCGGTCTCACGAAGCTCACGACCGAGATCCTTGCCGGCAATGTCCCGGACCTGCTCTCCATGAATGAGCTTCCCTATACGCAGCTTGCCTCGAAAGGACTCCTGGAGAATCTGTACCCCTACCTGGACGCCGATAAAGACCTCAACCGTGAGGACTTTTTCCCGAACGTGCTCAAGGCCCTTGAGGTCAACGGAGGCCTCTATCAGGTCGCGCCTTCCTTCCAGATCCTGACGCTGCTCGGCGCCAGCTCCGTCGTCGGCGACAAGCCGGGCTGGACCTATGATGAGTTCAACGCTGCGCTCGCCTCGATGCCATCGGGCTGCACGCCGCTGGACCAGTACACCACGCGCGACGATATGCTGCAGCGCCTGCTCACCATGGAGCTGGACAATCTTGTGGACTGGAACACCGGCAAATGCAATTTTGACAGTGCGGAATACATCAGTATCCTGAACTTCGCAAATCGCTTCCAGGCCGAGTTCGACTGGGAAAACTATGAGTGGACCGAGGACGAGAGCACGGAAAAGCGCATTGCCGACGGCCGTCAGATGCTGATGGCTGCGAATATCTACAGCCTTGAGGATCTGCTCTACAACGATCTCTATTTCGGCGGCGACGCCACCTATATCGGTTACCCGACCTCCAGCGGAGTGGGCAATATGATGGCCATTACCTCCGGCTTTGCCATGAGCGCCAAGTGCTCCGACAAGGAGGCCGCCTGGGCCTTCCTCCGCACGGTGCTCAGCGAGAGCTATCAGAAGAATATCTGGGGACTTCCCATCAACAGACACGCGTTCGATGTCAAGCTGAAGGAGATCATGGAGCCTCAGTATGAGAAAGACGCGGATGGGAACATCCTGCTGGATGAAGACGGAAACAAGAAGCAGATAAGCCGCGGCGGGATCGGCATGGCGGACGGCAGCGTGATCGAGTTCTATGCCATGACGCAGGAGCAGGCCGACAAGCTGCTCGAGGTCATTGACACGACTACCCGCGTCATGAACAACAACGACAGCCTGATCCAGATCGCGATCGAAGAGGCGCAGGCTTTCTTCGCCGGCCAGAAGAGCGCCGAGGAGGTTGCTCGTCTGACCCAGAGCAAGATCAATATTTTCGTTAACGAGCAGCGCTGAGAAAGGATTTCGGGCCGCCTCGCCGAGGCGGCCCTTTCCTATACGTGGGCTGAGGGCGTTTCTTGTGATTCTTAAATATTCCGCTCAGCCTTGAAAGCATACCTGAAGTATTGTATAATCAATATGTTTGAACATACAATACTTTTCGAAATGGAAATAAAAATGAAGAAAAACGCGATACGGCGTCGGGAGCATTGCCGCGACTTCGCGAGGAGCCTCTGTTTTCTTTCCCCGAGCCTGCTTGGTGTGGGTGTATTTTTTATCATCCCTTTCGGCGTCGTGGTCTATTACTCGCTGATCGACGGCGTAAGCACACATAATTATGTCGCGCTGGAGAACTTCCGCAAGCTGTTCCAAAACTCGGCTTTTCTGCTTGCGGCACGAAACACGCTGAGCTTTTCCGCGCTCGCGGTGCCGCTCGCCGTGACCCTGTCCATCGTGCTTGCGCTGATGCTGGAGGCACGTATTCCGCTGAAATCCCAGTTTCGTACATTCTTTCTGAGCCCGATGATGGTTCCGGTGGCTTCCGTCGTACTGATCTGGCAGGTGCTTTTCAATTTCAACGGCACGATCAACGAGTTTATGCAGGTTTTCGGCTGGAAACGTATCGACTGGCTTCAATCTGATTACAGCCAGATCGTCGTGACCCTGCTCTTCCTGTGGAAAAACCTGGGCTATAACATGATCCTGTTTATGGCCGGCCTTGCCAATATTCCGCGGGAACTGCTCGAGGTGGCGGACGTGGAGGGCGCGAGCGAATGGTACAAGTTCTTTGCCATCAAGCTGCGCTACCTCTCACCGACGCTTTTGTTCGTGACGATCCTCTCGCTCATCAATTCGTTCAAGGTCTTCCGTGAAGTTTATCTGCTGACCGGTAACTATCCCTATGAGAAGCTGTACATGCTGCAGCATTTCATGAACAACACCTTTAAATCCCTCGACTATCAGAAGCTCTCCGCCGCGGCTGTGGTCATGGCCGTCGTTATGGTGGTGCTGATCGCGCTTCTTTTCCGTGTGGAGGACTGGTTCGGAAAGGATGTGGAGGGATGAAGAAAAAGCGCTATTTCAGCCGCGGGGTGATGTTCCTTGTGTGCGCGGCGTTTGCGGTGATGTTTCTTCTGCCGACCGTCCTGACTATCACCAACTCTTTCATGTCCGAGGCGGAGATCAAATCCAACTACGGCATGATCTTTTCGACTACGACGGGCGGCTATGTGTCCAAAACGGTCAATCTGAAATTCATTCCGGACAAGGTCACGCTCTCGCAGTACGTGACGGGTCTGATCAAGTCCCCGGAGTATCTGCTGAAATTCTGGAACAGCCTGATCCTGGTCGTCCCCATCGTGCTGTTTCAGGTTCTGGTGGCCTGCGTGGCGGCGTACAGCTTCACGCGCTGGCGCGGCAAGCTGCGCAGCGGCATCTTCTTTTTCTACGTGATCCTGATGCTCATGCCCTATCAGGTCACGCTGGTCCCGAATTATCTGGTCAGCGATTGGCTGGGTATTATCAATACCCGCTGGTCGATCATCCTGCCGGGCGTTTTCGCTCCGTTTTCGGTCTTCCTTTTGACGAAGTTCATGCGCCGTATTCCGTATTCGCTGATCGAATCGGCCAAGGTCGACGGTGCGGGAGAGTGGCAGATCTTCACCAGGATCTGTCTGCCGCAGTGTCGTTCGGCGATCTATTCCATCGCGATCCTCGTGTTCATCGATTACTGGAACATGGTGGAACAGCCTCTGATTCTGCTGCAGGATGCAGACCAGCAGCCCCTGTCGGTCTTCCTCTCGCAGGTCAACGCAGGCGAGATAGGTTTGGCCTTTGCCATGGCCACGATCTATATGGTCCCGTCCCTGCTGCTGTTCCTGCATGGCGAGGAATACCTGGTGGAGGGCATCGCAAATTCCGGAAGTGTGAAAGGATAAAGCTCTATGGAGTTCACACACAGAAAAAGAGATTGGGTCAAGAACGCGGCGATTATTTTTCTCTCCGTGCTTCTTGTGCTGACCTTTTTCTCCAATACATGGATGAACCGCAGCCTGCCGGAGGTCGCCACGCAGTACGTTACCAACGGCACGATCACCGCCAAGGTACGCGGGACCGGTACGGTCAGCTCCGTCGGCGTGACGAGCGTCAAGGCGGAACAGACGCGCGAGATCCGTGCGGTCATGGTCAAGGTCGGCCAGGAGGTCAAGGTCGGCGATGTGCTGTTTGTGCTCGGCCAGGGCGAGGCGAGCGAGCTGGAGGCCGCGCAGGAGCAGCTCCGCCAGCTTGAACTCAGCTACCAGCGCACCGCAGTCGGTGTCAGCTATCCGAGCTATGCCGGGGATGAGCGCCGCATCAAAGCGGCTAAGGAGGCCTATAAAGCGGCCAAGGCAAAGCTTGACGCCATAGCCGGCGCCGGCTCCGACAGTACCGTGCCTGAGCTTCTGAAAAAACAGGAGGAAACCGCCAAGCAGATTGAAGAGGCTGAGAAAATCCGGGACGCCGAGAAGGAAGCCTACGATCAGCTTGTCGCGGAGGCCAAGGATGTTTTGACACAGAAAGCGCAGGAACGCGATGATGCACAGCGGGCGCTTTCATTGAACGGGATCAGTTTTGTTTCCAAAACGAACGATCAATGGATGTTTATCGATTCCAACGGCAAAACCGTGTACCTCGACGATTCCGGAGACCTGATACAGGATCAGACGGCGGCGGCACAGGGGATGAAGGCAAGAATTTATACTGTGTATCGCTATGAAGTGAGCACGCTTTCGCTGTTCACCGGTGGAAACGAATCAAACGAAGCGCCCGGGGCCTCCGATGCGTCAACGGATCAGTCTGCGGATACGACAGCATCGACCACGGATCCCGTCGGATCGGTCACGGATCCGGACGGCGAAACGGAGAGCGGCGGGGGAGGATCGTCGACTCCGACGTCGGAGCAGCCGACCGTCACCGAGCCGCCGACCGTCACCGAGCCGCCGCAGGATCCGGCCCCGACGCCCTATGAGCCCAAGCCGGAAGACCTCGCGCTCATGCGGGAGTTTCAGCTGAAACAGAAAGCCGTGGATGCGGCCCAGAAAAGTCTGGAGAGCATTCCAAGAAAAAATCTCGATGACGCGCAGGACGCTGTGAATGAGCTGCAGGAAAAATACGACGGGCTGCAGCAGGAGATCGACAGGATCATCGCCTCCGAACCGGATTCTGAAGAGTACACGAAAGCGAAAGAGGCTTATGACACCGCGCGGGAGACTTACTACTCCTTGAAAGAGGCGCTGGATGAGAAGAAAGCGTCGGACGGCCGCACACAGGCGATGGCCTATCTGGAGATGGCCGATCTCAACGCGCAGATCGAAGCCGCGCGGAAGAAAGTCACGGAGCTCTCCGGGGGCGAGGAGAACCAGATCCTGGCGAAAACGAGCGGCATGATCGAGACGGTCGACTGTGTGCCCGGCGATACCAAGCTCAAAGGGGATCTGCTCTGCACGATCCAGGTCCCGGACCTCGGCTATACCATGAGCTTTTCCGTCACCAACGAGCAGGCGCGCCGTCTGAAACCGGGCGACTCCGCCACTGTCTCCAACTACTACTGGGGCAACCAGGTTGTCGCGACGCTCGAGTCCATCAAGGCGGATCCCAAGAACCCGCAGACCCAAAAGCTCCTGACCTTTGATGTACAGGGAGATGTGACGCCGGGGGCGGAGATCACGATCTCCGTCGGCCAGAAGAGCGCCAACTACGACGTCGTCGTGCCGAACAGCGCGATCCGCAGCGATACCAACGGCAGCTTCGTTCTGGCGATCGAGTCGAAGAACTCACCGCTCGGAAACCGCTACATCGCCCGCCGCGTTGAGGTCAAGGTCCTGGCGGAGGACGATCTGAATTCCGCCGTGACGGCCGACCTCAGCTATGGCGATTATGTGATCACGACCAGCAACGCGCCTGTCAAAAACGGCGATATGGTCCGGCTGGCGGACAACGGGTAAATGAGAAAGAGAAAAAGAAAAAGAAGGCGGGCCTTATGGCTCCTGGCGGGCTTTCTGGCGCTGCTGTCGATCACCTTTTTCCTGCTGGCATATCGGATCGGCCTGCCCTTGAGTTCCCAGCAGGCGGCGCAGCGCTGGCAGGGGGAGAGCGACCTGCGCTTCAGCCAGGTTTCCTGCTTTCTCCCGGTCGATGAGGCGCTGCAGCCTGACAAGATCTATGCTTTCCGGGAAGAAGTCCAGAAAGCGCTGCATGCCGCGTCTGTCGACGTAGAGTACAGCGGTCAGCTTCAGGTGGATGCCTGGAGCGCTGTCGGCAAGCTGCGCGTCTCGACCGCGTTGGGGAGCGGTGAAGCGCGCGTGATCGCGGTGGGCGGCGATTTCTTTCAGTTCCATCCGCTCCGCCTGCTCAACGGGAACTATATCGCGGAGTCGGACTACATGAAAGACCGCGTCCTGCTCGACGAGGATCTTGCCTGGCTCCTCTTTGGCGGAACCGAGCTGACCGGAATGGAGCTGAAGATCGAGGGCGTCCCGTTTGTGGTGGCCGGTGTGATCCAGCGGGAGCAGGACCGCTTCAGCCGTCTCGCCTACACGGACGGCATGGGATTGTTCATGTCCTATGAGGCATACAGCCAGTTGAACGATAAGGCGGGGATCACCTCCTATGAACTCGTCATGGGCGAACCGGTCAGGGGCTTCGCCGTCCAGCTTGCTAAACAGAAATTCCCAATCGGAAACGGAGAGATCCTGCAGAACACGGATCGCTTTTCTTTCTCCCGACTGGCAAAGATCCTGCTTGCCTTCGGTACGCGCTCGATGCAGACCCGCGGCATCATCTATCCCTATTGGGAGAACGCCTGCCGTAGCGCGGAGGACCACGGTGCCCTCTATTTGCTGCTGGGCTTCCTGTTCGCCGTGTTCCCGTTCATTCATCTGATGCGCAATGCGCTGCGTCTTCTGCGCCGGGCGAGAGATACGCTCGTGGACGAGATCATTCCGGATATGTCGGAGCGCATCGGTGAAGCCGTGCGCGTGCGGGAGCGCCGCGCCTGGGAGAAAAGGCACGGACGGCATGAAAGAAGATAAAGCCTGTCACGAAAACGTGACAGGCTTTATCTGTTATCCGGCTTATTTCAGATCGACCAGCAGCTCGACCGGGTTGTGATCGGAGTTCGCAAAGCCGCAGTCGAGCGTCTTGACGCTCGTCAGTTCCACGTTGGGTGAGAGGATGAAGCCGTCGATCACATAGTACTGTGTGTGTTCGGCATCGGCGGGATCATAGGGCTGGTTCAGCAGGCGACAGGAGGGGAGCGCCGTGTCGTAGGCGAGCTGCCAGCCTTCCGGCAGCAGATCCGCTTCCAGCACGCCCGGCGTCCAGAAATCGGGGGTCAGGATGGGATACGCGTCAAGACTGCCGGGAAAGGTCTGGTTGAAATCCCCGCCCGCGATGACGTAGTTGCCTTTTTCATACTCGCTCTGGATGAATTCGCACAGCTGATTCGTCTGCGCGATCTTGCCCTCGCCGTCGTCATAGGCTTCGAGATGCAGATTGACCAGCACGAGCTGTTTGTCGGAGCGCTCCAGAGGGAGATAGCTCACCAGCAGGCAGCGCTTGAGGTTCGCGATGCGCAGCGGCCAGGAGAAAGGACAAGGCAGGGAGATGCGCTCCGCGCTGTCGATCGTGTAATCGGTCGTGGTAAAGAGCCCGCTGTGGACACGGCCGATCGGCGGGACTGGCACGGGCACAAAGGGACAGGAGTAATTGAGAGCATAGGCGGCGCTGTTCTTCAAAAGAGACGTCGTCTCGTCGATCCGGTAAGTCCGGCCGGAATCGGTATCGACTTCCTGCAGCATGACCAGCATGGGATCCGCGGCGGAGATGGTTTCCCGGATGCCGTCGAGGTAGCGGTTCACGGTCGCCACGCTGTCCGGCCGGGACATCGTACCGCCGTCCATAAAGAAGTCGCATTCCGCGCCAAGCCCGGCATATCCGATGTTCCAGCTGAGTATGCGGAGACCCTCGGAGGGAAGGACGACACTGTCGGAAGAGATGGATCTGACCGCGAGCGATTCAACGGGCTCAGGCCGATACTCTGTCGCGCTCAGCCATCCGAGCAGGGCCCCAACGACGATAACCGCGATGAGCAACAGCGTGAGGAGAAAACGAAAAATTTTTTTCATTCGGATGCCTCCCGGTCTTTTGATTGTATATATTGTAGCATTTAGGAATAAAAGTAGCAAGTGTTGTATGAAACTTCGTGAATTCTGTGCGCTTGTCAGAAGTCCGGGCATGCGTTATAATATCCGGGAACATGTCGAATTCTGGAGCAAGGGGATTGAATATGAGCTACGATAAGATCCGTCAGCAGGACCCGCAGGTCTACGAAAGCATGATGCGCGAGTTGCAGCGTCAGCGTGACCACATCGAGTTGATCGCTTCGGAAAACTTTGTAAGCGAGGCCGTCTTGCAGGCTATGGGCAGCCATCTGACCAACAAGTATGCGGAGGGTTATCCCGGTGCGCGATATTACGGCGGCTGCGAATATGTGGACGAGATCGAGACGCTTGCCATCGAGCGTGCCAAGACCCTCTTCGGTGCCGAGCATGCCAATGTGCAGCCGCATTCCGGCTCACAGGCCAATGTCGCGGTTTATCTCGCGCTTCTCAAGCCGGGCGACACGATCCTCGGCATGGATCTCAGCCACGGCGGGCATCTGACCCACGGCTCGAAGGCGTCGATCTCCGGAAAGTATTTCAACGCCACATTCTACGGGGTCAGCCCCGAGACGGAGACCATCGATTACGAGGCTCTGCTCCAAAAGGCGGAGGAGGTAGAACCGAAGATCATCATCGCCGGTGCGAGCGCCTATCCCCGTTTCATCGACTTCAAAAAGATGCGTGAGATCGCCGACCTGACCGGCGCGTATCTGATGGTCGATATGGCCCATGTTGCGGGCCTGGTAGCCGCGGGCGTACACCCGAGCCCCGTGCCCTATGCGGATGTCGTGACGACTACGACGCACAAGACCCTGCGCGGTCCCCGCGGCGCATTGATCCTCTGCAAGGAGGAGCTGCGCAAAAAGATCAACAGCGCCGTTTTCCCCGGCAGTCAGGGCGGTCCGCTGATGCACACCATTGCGGGCAAGGCTGTCTGTTTCGGCGAAGCCATGCAGCCGGCATTCAAGGAGTATCAGACCCAGGTCGTGAAAAACGCCGCCGTGCTCGCGCAGACCCTGCAGGAAAACGGTGTGCGTCTCGTCTCAGGCGGTACCGACAACCACCTTATGCTGGCGGACGTGATGAGCCGCGGCAAAACCGGCAACGAGGTGCAGGAGCTGCTGGATGCGGCCAACATCACCGCCAACAAGAACGCCATCCCCTTCGACACCCAGCCGGTCAAGCTCACGAGCGGCATGCGCTTCGGTTCCCCCGCGGTCACGACCCGCGGCATGAAGGAGGAAGAGATGCGCCAGATCGGCGCCATGATCTCCCGGCTGATGGAGGAGGGCGAAGCTGCCGTCCCGCAGGTGAAAGAACAGGTCATTGCCCTCTGCGAGCGCTTTCCTCTGTACCCGGAGCTCTGAGGCTTAAGAAAAGATTAAAAAACGCCCCGTTGACAACGGGGCGTTTTTATGCTATCTTAACTGTACTAAGACAAATAATACAGTAAAGGGCGTGATACGGATTGATCTCTTTGAACTACCGTGACAGCAGGCCAATCTACGAACAGGTGAAAGAGGGCTTTCGTCAGCTGATCCTGACCGGCGCGCTGGCTGTTGACGAGAAGATGCCCTCTGTGCGTGAGCTTGCCGCCTCGCTTGCCATCAATCCCAACACGATCCAGCGCGCTTACCGGGAGCTGGAGGCTGAGGGCTATATCTGTTCGGTGCCTGGACGGGGGAGCTTCGTCATGGAACGCAGCAGCCCGGCCGCGGCGAGGAAAGCGGAGCTTCTGGAAAAGCTTTGGGAAATCGGCAGGGAACTGCGCGTGCTGGGAACGAGCGAAGATGAGATGTTACAGACCTTACGAGGAGGCGAGAGCCATGATTGAAGTGAAGGGACTTTTCAAGAGCTTTGATGATTTCCCCGTGCTGGACGGGCTGGATCTGCATGTGAAGAAAGGCGCGGTCTACGGCCTTGTCGGGCCCAACGGCGCAGGCAAGTCAACGCTGATCCGGCATCTGGCAGGGATCTACCGGCAGGATCGGGGCGAGGTGCTGATCGACGGGCGGCCGGTGTACGACGATCCGACAGTCAAGACCCGTGTGGCGTACATTCCGGATGAAATATTCTTTTTCAATCAGGCGACGGTACAGGACATGATGAAGTTTTATCGCGATCTGTATCTCTCTTTTTCGGAAGAGCGCTTTGCGAGGCTCGCACCCGCCTTTGATCTGGATCCCAAACGCTTGATGCGCAAGCTCAGCAAAGGGCAGCAGAAACAGGCGGCTTTCTGGCTGCTCATGTCGATCTGCCCGGACGTGGTACTGCTCGACGAGCCGGTTGACGGTCTGGACCCGGTGATGCGCCGCCAGATTTGGAGCCTGCTTCTGCAGGACGTAGCGGAAAGGGGAACGACCGTGCTGGTCTCCTCGCACAATCTGCGTGAGCTCGAGGACGTCTGCGACCATGTCGGGATCCTGCATAAAGGAAAGCTTCTTCTTGAGCGCAGTCTGAGTGAGCTGCAGGACAACATCGTGAAGATACAGCTTGCCTATCCGGAAGAGCGCGAGTTACCCGAAGGCTTGGAACTGCTGCATCGCAGCGATTCCGGACGCGTACTGCAGTTGATCCTGCGAGGCAGCGCGGAGGAGCTAAACAAGCGGCTCGCTGCCACGAATCCGCTGTTTCTGGATGTGGTTCCGCTGAGCCTGGAAGAGATCTTTATCTATGAGCTGGGAGGTGTCGACCATGAAGTCAAAGACATCCTGTTTTAACTCCGGGATCGCGAAGAATCTATTGAGGCGCTTTTGGCCTTTGTGGATCGGGTATCTTCTTATCCTCCTGCTGATCCCGCTTGCCCTGTACAGCCGCCTGCAAAGCTTTGACCCGGGGACCGATCTGTCCCCGGCTCTGGATCTGACGCTCGGGAACACCTTCCAGCCGATCGTGCGTCTTTCGTTTCTGATCAGTATCCTCAGCGCGATGGCCGTGTTCAGCTTTCTGTACAACACCCGCTCCTGCGGCCTTATGAACAGCCTGCCTGTAACGAGAACCAGCCTGTTTTTTACCTCGCTCCTGACCGGCGCGCTCTCGCTTCTCGCGGCGGATGTGCTGGCCTGCGGCGTCACGGCGCTGCTCTGCCTGAGCGGTTATATGAAAGCTCGCTCGGTGCTCGTCTTCTTCGCCGTGCTGGTTTTCAGCAAGACTTTCCTGTACGGCTTTGCGGCCTTCTGTGCGATGCTGACCGGCAGCCTGCTGATTCTTCCCTGCGTCTATTTTGTTTTGAATT
Organism: Oscillospiraceae bacterium; assembly: GCA_017535865.1. Lineage (GTDB taxonomy): Bacteria > Bacillota > Clostridia > Oscillospirales > Oscillospiraceae > Limivicinus. The sequence continues at coordinate 10,335 of JAFXTM010000063.1, read as the reverse complement.
TTACCGCGATCATAGCCGAGGCCTGCGCAAAAGATATTCTGAGCAAGATCGTATATGGTCTGTCGGGAAACGGGTTTCATCTGGTCTTCCTCAGTCCGCTCGTCTACATGCTGAGCAGCCTCGGCGTCTGCTATACGGAATGGCCGTCGAATGTTGAGTTCACCGGTATTCCTGCGACGGCGGTCTACGCGCTTGTCGGGATCGTTTTCATGCTGTTTGCCTGGCGTCTGTTCCTCCGCAGGAGGATGGAGACGGCCGGGGACACGGTGGCGATCCGCGTGCTGAAGCCGGTCTTCCAGTACTGCATGTGTTTTGGGAGCGCGGTCGTGTTCGCGGCGCTGGTTTATGAGATCGCCGACCTCCGGCTCAGCGGAAGAGGGGCGGCGCTGGTCCTGCTCGCGCTGCTTCTTGTCGGCGCCTTCCTGGGCTATTTTGCAGCCCGGATGCTGATCGAGAAGAGCTTCCGCGTCTTTCGGAAGAACGCAAAAGGCTTTCTCATCTGCGCGCTTGTGATCGTGCTGCTCTTCACCGCCTGCGAGTTTGATCTCTTCGGCGTCGAAAAACGTGTCCCGTCTGCCGGGACGGTCGAGCAGGTCGTGATCAACGGCGTGGAACTGAAAGAGGCGGACAGCATAGAAAACGTTCTGGCGTTTCACAGCAGCATGATCGCAAACCAGGCGAAGCATGAAGCGCAGCCCCGGCAGGGGAACGAATACCTGTACGTAAACGACGGGGGAATGGAGCTCGCGCGGAATGCGGAGATCACCTATATCCTGAAAAACGGAAAGATCCTGACCCGATTCTATCGTGTCCGCGCCGACGGGGAGGACGTCACGGACCCGGACTCGGACCTGAGAAAGCTGGAAGCGATCCTGAACCTCCGGGAAGCACTGGAGTATCGATGCACGTTCGATTATCCGCTCAAGGCTGAGAATGTGGTCAGCGCGTCCATCCAATTCAGTCCCGTGTTCGGGGATCAAAACCAAAACTATTACATCAGCGTTCCTTCGTATACCCTGTCGGGCGAGGAGTTCCTGGATTTCTGGGAGAACGGGGTCCTTCCGGATCTCGCGGAGGGGCATATCGCCCGCCGCGTCATCTGCGATTATGACCGCGGCTGGTGCTATACGAACGCGGACCTGTTCCTCTGCCTGACAGAGGATCGCGAAGCGTATCAGCGCTCCGGCGGCAGCATTTCCCAGCAGCAGTGGGTGGATCTTGAGATCGCGACGGACTCGGCGCACTGTCTGGACTGGATCGAGAAACACGCCGGGATACGACCGGTCTCGATAGACAGCGGCTATCCAGTCGACTACTACGGCGTCGGTTGAAAGCAGCCCCTCCGGTTTCCGGAGGGGCTGTCCGTTCATAGTCTTCTTTCGGAATGTTAAAAAAAACTTGGGACTTTGTTCATAACAGGGTCATAATTGTTCGGTATAGTACATTCACCGAAAGGAAGAGAATCCGGAAAAAGAGGTCATATATCATGGCAGAGCCTGAAAGCGAACGGGCTGATCTTGAGAGAAAAACGGGAGCTGAAACGAGCGAAGAAGGAAGCTACCGTTTTACCCGGAATGAAATCTATTCCGACGCGCATTTCGAACCGGCCGGGTCCTCCACCGAACCGCCCCGCTATTATACACCGCCCGAACGGACTGTGAAGGAACCGCGTGGAAAAAAGAAAAAGAAGCGTGTGTGGCCCAAAGCCCTTGCTCTTTGCCTGGCCTGCATATTGCTTGGTGGCTGTCTCGGAGCCTTGTTTGCGGAGCGAAGCATCGATCTGAAGATCGCCGCCCTCCAGGAGAGCGTCAAAACGGAAATGGAGACGCAGATCTCCTCGCTCCGGGAAGAAATTCATTCGATCAAGCTCGGCAATTCCGGCGCTGCGCAGAGCAGCAGCGGCCTGGGCGGCGCACAGATCTTTGAGATGGCCAAGGAACAGGTCGTCGGTATTACGACCGAAGTGACCTATCAGAATTTCTTCGGCATGTCAAGTTCCTCCGCCGTGAGCGGTTCCGGTTTCGTTATCTCTGAGGACGGCTACATCCTGACAAACTATCACGTTATCGAGACCGCGTATTCCAATAACTTGGACATCACCGTTATGACCTATGACGGGACAAAGTATACCGCGGCTATCGTCGGGTTTGAGTCCGGCAATGACATTGCGGTTTTGAAGATCGACGCCACGGGCCTGAGCCCCGTTGCTTTCGGCAACAGCGATGAGATCACAATGGGCGAGACCGTATACGCGGTCGGCAATCCGCTCGGCGAGCTGGCCTACTCCATGTCCACCGGCACGGTCAGCGGCCTTGACCGTGAGATCGTGACCGACGAGTCGGTCGTCGGCATCAATATGTTCCAGATCGACGCGGCCGTCAACCCCGGCAACTCCGGCGGCCCCGTTTACAACGGCCACGGCGAGGTGATCGGAATCGTCACCGCCAAATCCGGGGCGACCAATGCGGAGGGCCTTGGCTTTGCGATCCCCTCCAATGACGCTTCGTCCATCGCCGATGATCTGATGACCAAGGGCTATGTGACCGGCAAGGCTTATATGGGCGTTCGTCTGGACGAGCGGTACAACGCCATGTATGCGGAGTACTACAATATGCCGCTCGGCGCCTATGTTTACTCGGTCGATAACGGCAGCGCAGCGGAGCGCGCCGGACTGCAGGCGGGCGACATCATCACAAAGCTCGGCGACACCGAGATAAGCAGCTACACGGATCTGAAAGCCGCCGTACGTGCTTTTTCCGCTGGAGATTCCGTCGATATCGTGCTCTTCCGCGCCGGAGAATCGATTGTTGTTTCGATCACCTTTGACGAAGCGCGACCGGCCGGTATCGTCGAGAGCTCCAACGAGGTGCTGGACCCGTATTCCAGCGAACAAAACTGACACTTTTCTACTCCTATCATCCTCTCTTTTCTCCCAAAACGAAGGGCCGCACATTTCGGTGTGCGGTTCTTTGTTTGCCAAAAAAACATCGGTCCGCGGATGCGGACCGATGCTGACGGAGACAGGGGAGAGGATTCACTTTTTGATGTACGGCTCCAGTTCGTGGTATCCGAGATCCGAGATCCCCACGATCTGGTTCAGGGATTCCAGACAGACCTCGCCGGAATCACCGACGGGGAACAGAGTATCGAGTTCCGCTGTGACCGAGTAGTCATTGGTATCGACGACGAATTTTACCCATTTGTACTGCGCGTTGAGTCTGTTGACGATGACCAGGACCTCACGGTAATCCGCGCTGTTGAAGTCGATCACGTTCCAGAACCGAAAGCTGGCGCAGTCTTCAGAAGAACTGAAATAGACGTCTATGTCGATACAATCGCAGTAATCGCCTGTGTATTTGATTTCGACCCAATCGTCTTCGTCCGCGTCGAGACCGCGATAGGTGTAAATGATCTTATTGCTGTCCATGATGTCCAGAAAGCCCTGGGAGCTTGAATAAGCCGCGGTGGAAGAAAGCGAACCAATGTACTTTGAGGGGCTGGAGGCAAAAGCCGGGCTGGCGGCACACAGACAGAGGACCAGAACCACCAGAACGGACAGGATTCGTCTTGCTTTTTTCATAATAGACCTCCTACGTTTTCTTGCTTTCAAACTATCAGATTTGATTTGTCATGTCAAGTGGAGTTGTTTCGAAAGAGACTTGTCGTTTGCAAAGGTATCCGTTATAATGGATGAGCATCGGACAGCGAAACCGATCAGGGATCCCGGAAACCGCTGCGATAAAAATATATACGGAGGCCCCGCTGTGAAAACCATTGCCAGCTTTACGGTGAACCACGATCTGCTCGAAAAGGGGATGTATATCTCGCGGATCGACGGGGATGTGGTCACCTATGATATTCGCATGAAGAAGCCGAACGGGGGCGATTATCTCTCCAACGGCGCCATGCATACTTTCGAGCATCTGTTTGCTACCCGTGCACGTAATTCAGAGTTCGGTGAGCAGGTCGTATACGTCGGTCCCATGGGCTGCCGTACCGGCTTCTATTTTCTGGTGCGCGATTGTGTCAAGCCGGAGACTGCGCTGCAGCTCGTGCGGGACTGTTTCCGCTTCATCGCCGCATTTGATGGCGAGATCCCGGGCAGCAAACGCCGGGAGTGCGGGAACTACCTTGAACACGATCTGCCCGGCGCCCGTTCCGTGGCGGAGGATATGTGCCGTGTTCTGGCAGATTGGACTGTGGAGGATATGCGATACCGGGACTGATACGGTCCAACGCGAAGGGAGGGAAAACGAGATGAAGAAAAAAACACTGGCGGTGTTCCTGCTTTGCCTCGTGATCGGGGCTGGGCTCTTCGGCTACGCGGTGTTTCGTTTTTCCGCCTACATCCTCGAAAGGCACGTTCCGGAGCCTGTGTCCACGGCGGAACCGACGCCGAGCCCGACACCGACGCCGGAACCTACACCCGAGCCTACACCGGAGCCTACGCCGGAGCCTACGCCGGAACCGACGCCAACGCCCTATATCAGCAAAAGGGATTTTGATGCGCTGAGAGTACAGAACGCCGACATCTACGCCTGGATCGAAGTACCGGGGACCTGGCTTTCATATCCGGTCCTGCAGCATCCGACCGAGGACACCTATTATCTAAACCGTACGGTGGACGGCGCGAGCGGCTATCCCGGCTCACTCTTTACTTTTGTCGAAGAAGGGAAACGTTTCGACCAGTTCAATACCGTGATTTACGGCCATAATATGATCGACGGATCGATGTTCGGAAATCTGAAAAACTACCGCAGTGAGGATTACATGCGCGCACACCGTCAGCTTGTGCTCTACACGCCGGAATCCACATTGTATTACACGCTGTTTGCCGCCGTGACCTACGACGATCGTCTGATCACCATGATATATGACGACGCAGACCCGGACAGCCGAAGAGCATATCTGGACTCGATATTCGCCTCATACGGACTGTTTCTCACGGATGATCTGGAGATCAACACGGATTCCAAACTGGTCACGATGAGCACCTGCATCGGCGGGATGCCGAATAACCGCCTTCTGGTCCTTGGCGTTTTGACGTCCTGGGAGCCGGAATGGCTGGACTTTATGAACCGAATGGAATAAACGGAATCGCCCGGGATTATCCCGGGCGATACTGCGTTAAGAGTTCAGTTTCGAAGACTGTGCAGAGGAGCGGGGATTCGTCCCCCGCGTTCGATGAATTCCGCAGAGGAGCCGGTGTGGAGCGGCATGATCGGGGCAGAGCCGAGAAGACCGCCGAAATCGATCCGCTCGCCCACCTGCTTTCCTTTTGCCGGGATCAGACGGACAGCGGTAGTCTTGTTGTTTACGATGCCGATAGCCGCCTCGTCCGCAATGATCGCCGAGATCGTAGACGCCTCAGTATCACCGGGCACCGCGATCATGTCCAAACCGACCGAGCACACGCAGGTCATGGCCTCCAGCTTGTCCAGGCACAGTGCCCCGACTTCTGCCGCCGCGATCATGCCGCTGTCCTCGGAAACGGGGATGAAGGCGCCGGACAGTCCGCCGACATGGGAAGAGGCCATCACGCCGCCCTTCTTGACTGCGTCGTTCAAAAGCGCCAGCGCGGCTGTCGTTCCATGCGTTCCGCAGATCTCCAGACCCATGATCTCCAGGATCTCGGCGACGCTGTCCCCGCGGGCCGGCGTCGGCGCCAGAGAGAGATCCACGACGCCAAAGGGAACCTTCAAACGGTGCGAAGCCTCCTGCGCGACCAGCTGGCCCATACGGGTGATCTTAAATGCGGTGCGCTTGATCGTCTCGGCGACGATATCGAAAGGCTGCCCCTTGCAGGCTTTCAGAGCGTGCGCTACCACACCGGGGCCGGACACCCCGACGTTGATGACGCATTCTGGCTCGCCGATCCCGTGAAACGCGCCGGCCATAAAGGGGTTGTCCTCCACGGCATTGGCAAAAACGACAAGCTTTGCGCAGCCGATCGGATCAATATCTGCTGTTTCCCGGATGACCTGGCCCATGCGCGCGACCGCATCCATGTTGATCCCCGCCCGTGTGGAAGCGACGTTTACACTTGCGCAGACGAGGTCGGTCTCCGTGAGGGCGCGCGGGATGGAATCGATCAGCCGCCTGTCACTTTCTGTCAGCCCCTTGTGTGCCAGAGCGGAAAACCCGCCGATAAAGTCGATCCCGAGCGTTTTGGCAGCGCGATCAAGCGTAAGGGCGACGGGCGTGTAATCCATGTCCGAACAGGCGGCCGCCACCAGAGAAACGGGGGTGACAGAAACGCGTTTGTTGACGATCGGGATACCAAACTCACGCTCGATCTCCCCAGCGGTGGATACAAGATGCTCGGCCTTGCGGCAGATTTTGTCATATATGCGGCTGCAGCAGACGGCCATGTCCCGGTCGGCGCAGTCGAGCAGATTGACGCCCATGGTAACGGTGCGCACATCCAGATGCTGCTGATCGATCATTTCGATCGTCTGCAGGATCTCATTGCTGTTGATCAGATAGCTCATGGCGTTTTCTCCCGGAATCAGATGCGGTGCATGGCTTCAAAAATATCCTGGCGCTGAATGTGGATATCCAGACTGCGCTCGGCGCCTTTTTCTTTCAGCAGCTCGGCGAGCTTATCGAAGGGGAGCGGGCAGTCGGCAAGGTCGACCAGCATGATCATGGCAAAATACTCCTGCATGAGCGTCTGGCTGATATCCAGAATGTTGATCTCGTTCTGGGCAAGCAGGGAAGTGACGTAAGCCGTGATGCCCTTGGAATCACGCGCAAAAACACTGACGATTGCTTTCATATCGTTCTCCTTCGTATGCTGATTTAGGTGTGTGATGCTCATTATATCAGCATCCACGCGGGGATTGCAATACATCGAAAAAAAGTATATACTTCAAGTATCTTTGGACAAGGCTGGGATTGACGATGAGTTCGGATTTCACGCATTTCAACGAACAGGGAAGAGCCAAAATGGTCGACGTCGGCGAGAAGCCTGTCACGGTCCGCACGGCGATTGCCGCTGCCCGTGTGCTGGTCAACCGCAGAACTTTTGAGCTGATCCGCTCCGGCGGCATGAAAAAGGGCGACGTTCTGACGGTGGCGCAGGTTGCCGGCGTCATGGGAGCCAAGCACACGCCGGACTTGATTCCCATGTGCCATCCGATCCTGATCGACGGGATCGACATGCAGCTCAGTCTGGACGAGGAGCGCTGCTCGATTGAGATCCGGGCGGAGGTCAGCTGCGGCGGCCGCACCGGCGTGGAGATGGAGGCGCTGACAGCTGTCAGTGCGGCAGCTCTTACTGTGTATGATATGTGCAAGGCAGTCCAGAAGGACATGCTTATCACGGACGTGCGTCTGCTGGAAAAGACCGGCGGCGTGCATGGCGACTACAAGAGAGACGAGTAAAGCGGCGCAGGATTCATTTTTCCGCTTTTTACTTGAAATTTCCGGGCCTTTGTACTATACTACAAAAGCAACGCCGGTGTGATGGAATGGTAGACGTAGCGGATTCAAAATCCGCCGATGGCGACATCGTGTGGGTTCGAGTCCCACCACCGGCACCAGAAAAGGGGAAATCCGAACAGGATTTCCCCTTTTCTGATGTCTCGCCCATGGCGCGGGGTGATCCGCTGCGCACAAATGCGAAAGGGGACTGCCATCCTCTCTCGCGCTTCCCCTACCCAACAGGCACAATACGAGCGAACTTCTGAACAGACAGCCTGCTTTTTGTGAAAGCCTTGATTCATTTCCGGAAAAAGCCGGTCCCCCAGAATCCCGCACCGGTGTCGCGCGCTTCCCGTTCCACGGCTGCGAAGTGCAGCTCATAGCGGGTATTCGGTTCCATGGAGAGTGTCTCGGCCATCCCTGCACGCAGGATCGCGTCCTCCAGCAGGGAGCCGTCAACGTATGCATATGCGAGTGTCCGGCCAAAACGGTCGACGAGCTCCTGATCGTATTCCAGGGAGACCCGTTTCCCCTCCAGATATGCTTTCAGCCAGGCGGAGGCAGTTTCCCCCTCGGGCGTGTTCTTCGTTTCGTCCCAGTGGACGCTCTCCGGCGCGTCGATACCGATGAGCCGAACGGGTGTTTCTTCTCCGTCGATGCGTATCAGCAGCGTATCGCCGTCGATCACACGGAGGACTTTGTACGTTTTAAGCGGGGCAGAAGGCTGTGGCGCGATCCAGTTTTTCAGGACTTCGACGCCTTCCCGGAGCGTATCCGAGGCCGGTGTCAGCGCGGCCGGAAGCCGATCCGGCAGACAATACAGCGCACAGGCGGCGAGCAGCAGAAGAAAAGCCAAGCTGCCAAGGAGGATCCGACTGATTCTGCTTTTTGTTCTTTGTCTTCTTTTCATTCTGATGTTATGCGGCGTCGCCTTCTGTTTCCTCCTGCTGCGGGACGGGGATGAAGCGCAGATTCATATCCGTCTCAGTCTCGATCCCGGGGATGCGTTCCGCAAAGCTGTACTGCCAGCTGTCAACCGCGTAATAGAAGCTGGGGTAGCCAGCCTCCGGCAGCGCGAACCAGAATTCATATTCTGTCAGACGGCTCAGATCATAACCGTAGTACCCGATATTGCGGTTGAAATAGATGGCGGGCGTATAGCCTGCGTTCTTGATCGTCTCGCAGAAAGCGACGGCACAGTCGGTACGTGTCGCCACGGGGAGCCCCAGTGTACGCGCATCCTCGCTTGAGATCTTCTCCCAGTCGAACACGACCGGCAGATCGACGCGGTAGCCATCCAGAAGCTTCAGAACAAATCGCGCCTCTTCGATTGCCTCCCCGACGCTGATGGCCTGCGAAAAGAAATAGACGCCTACTTCAAGCCCGGCGTTCCGTGCACCCTGCATGTTCTGACGGAAATAGGGATCTTCAAAGAGCCCGCCCTCGGTATAGCCGCGACGCCCAATGCGGATATAAGCGTAATCGAGATCTGCGGCGGCAACCTGTGTCCAGTCGATCGCGTGCTGATGCTCGGAGACGTCGATGCCGATTTTGGTCTCGAAGTCGTCTTTCAGGTAAACCGGTCGATTGCCGATAAACAGAAAATCCTCAGCCGTCCACGGGTTCGCTTCCACGCCCTCCAGGGGCGTGTACCAGATCCAGTCAAAACCGTCGTAAATATACACCTGTCCTTTGTGCGGGTCCAGCTCAACACGAAGAAACCGATAAAGCAGAATACCCAGGACGGTGAGAAACAGAATCAGAAGCAGGAGGGGGAAAAGGCGGATCCTGCGCCGCGCGGCAGTTCTCATACTGCACTCCTCAATGGTTTTTTCACAGTTTAACACATCACGCCCGTTTTTGCAATTGCAACGGAGAAGCGTAAATTTCCACTTTATTCAACAGAGAAAAACCGGCTGGTTTCCACGGTTTTAATATTGTATTTTTGCTGAAATAAATACTTGACAATTTGAGGTCGGTTTGCTATTATAGTCAAGCCGGTTCGATGCTGGTGTAGCTCAGTGGGTAGAGCAGCTGATTTGTAATCAGCAGGTCGGGGGTTCGAGTCCGTCCACCAGCTCCATCCAGAGTACAGTTGAATATGGGGGAATTCCCGAGTGGCCAAAGGGGACAGACTGTAAATCTGCTGGCAATGCCTTCGGTGGTTCGAATCCACCTTCCCCCACCACACTGGTACCCAGGCCATGATACAATAGCCTGGGTACTTTTTGTATTCCAATAACAAGCCCCAAAAAATAAGAGCAAGGCAAAGCGAGACAGGTAGGTGCAGCCATGCATCTGCCTGTCTGGCATTTTTCGGATTCCGGCTTATAAACAGATACTTGCATTGTGCATCCCTGTACAAGTTGGCGTTCCTTTAGATACTCCGAATTGTTCAAGCTTAATGAGTAAGGAGCACTGTGTATACATACTGGAATCCAATGGTGTCTCATGCTATAATATAAAAAACACGCTTGGCATAAATCTGGTTTGGCTCAGCACAGACAGCAATGCAGCACAATGGGATAGATTCCAAATTTGATAGAAACATCCGAAAGGCAGGTCAACATCATGCGAATCATCACAGTCAGCAGACAGTTTGGCAGCGGAGGGCGTGAACTCGGCAAACGGCTCGCGGACCTTCTCGGCTGGGACTATTATGATAAGGAAATCATTGAGGCCCTCGCAGAGGATCAGGGAATGAGCCCGGAGCATGTACGGGAGACCCTGAGCCACCACGGCTGGCACAACGTGCAGCTGACGTACAGGAACAGCTTCGCGCAACTGGGCTTCGACCATGGTATGCGTACCCGGCTCCTCCTGCGTCAGCGTGAAATCATCCAGGATATCGCGGAAGCCGGCAATGACTGTGTCATAGTCGGCCGGGATGCCGACGTCATTCTGCAGGAG
>JAFXTM010000062.1 GCA_017535865.1 Oscillospiraceae bacterium | reverse complement strand
GGCAAATGCGGCCGGATGCGGATGCGCTATCTCAAGGAGCATCGCCCGGCTCTGTATTCCAGCTTGCTTTTGTCCGGTCGTCTGGATCAGCACCTGACCGAGATCGACGAAGCCTGCGAGGAGCGTATGGATTTGCTCATCCGGCAGATGGCGAAGCAAGAAAGTGTGACCGAATCCCTCAAGGCTAGTGATCAGATGAAATGGGTGCGCCGCATGAACAGTATCCGCAACCGCGCGGAAGAGATCATCTTACAAGAATTGGTCTTTCTGAATTGATATCAAGCACCAAGGGCGCAGGCTTGCGAAAGCCTGCGCCCTTGCATTTGTTCATCGTCCTTTTTACCGCAGTTCCAATTGCTCGCCCGGATAGACGATCAGGCGGTTGGGGGTGTTGAATTGCTCGGCCAAATCCCGGTCGAACATCTCGCCCCGGTTGGAGGTGGAGTTGTGATACGGGATGTTGTGTTTTGCCTCCACCGGCTCGGCGCAGCGGGCCGCTTCTTTGAGACCCATGTTGTACACGCCGTCGCAGCGGTAGAAGGCGTAGTCGATTTCCATGTCGGCCATCTCCGCCATTTGTTTGGTAGTGGAGGTGCCCCCGGTCATGTAGAGCTTCACGCCATTGGAAAAGGTCAGCACATATTATAACGCTTTGTGTTTCTTCCGATATTGTGCGGGTGTGTAGCCCGTAGTATCTCGGAAGCACTGGATGAAGTAGTTGACCGTGTTGAAGGCCAGCCTCTCCGACAGCTCCTTGACACTCAGATCTGTAGATTCCAGCAGCAACTTTGCGCGCTCGACCTTGGCATAACGAATATAGAGAAAGAGCGGTGTTCCTGTTTCCTTCTTGAATTTCTCCGTCAGATAGTATTCCGTATAGCCTGTTAATGCTGCAAGATCGGAAATCTGTATCTGCTTATCCAGGCTCAACTCTATATAATCGCAGCATTTCTGGATGGCAGGGCTGTAGCTGGGATTGACATGCAGGTGATGGACACGGAAGATAAAATCATGGTACATGGTCGAGGCGAGAGCTGACAACTCGCCGGCATCGTTACTGTTGACCGCCGTCTGGATGTAGGAATCTCCCAGCGCATAGGCAATCTCCGGGCTTAGACCTCCCTCCATGGCGGCCCGGCAGACCAGCGAAGTAAAGACGATGACACTGATGTGCGCCTGCTGCAGGGGCTCCCTGCCCTGCACGCCAACGCCTGGGCTCATGCTGCTGCTTCTCGTCAGCATACGGTGGTAATTGATATCTCCGTTGCGTACCATCTGCAGCATGGCACGTTCGGCCAGATAGACCTTGGCGCGGTCGCGATTCTGCGTTGAAGCAAGCTCCGTCGTTTTCATGTTCTCCGACTCGGTATAGAGAGCGGAGACATCCAGCTGCTGGCGGGTCAGCATGTTGTGGGTCATGATGACGTAGCGGGCAAAGATGGCATGTGGGATCACAGGCAGATTTGGCAGCGCCTCGATCAGTGCGCTGCCCCAGCGTGCATCCTCCAGGCTGTCGCGATAAGGACGCAGCGCCGCGCGGAGCTGGGCTTCTGCCGGCGGGTGATAAAACACCGGCCCCATCACAAAAACCAGACTATTCTCCCGTTCATATTCAAATGAAACCGCCCAATGCATTCCGATCGGCGATCCGATGAGCTGCGGCACGGCCTCCTTTGAGGAGAGGTGTGCCATCGCCTTCTCCATACCGCCGAAAATCCGGAAGCCTTTCTCCAGCAGTGCCCGCTCTTCTTCGGGACAGGACGAAGCAATGTAACGCCCATCGTCTCTGAAACACCAGACATAGAATTTTTCGTTAGCCGGAATCGCAGATTCGAGCAGGAGCAGGTTCTGCTCTGCGTGAGTCATCTGTCCTTTTTCCATTTTGGTATCTCCCCCTTTTTTATTTTATCACAGCTTGTCTGAATAACGCAACATCTTCCGGAATAAGTGTAATTTTTCCGGAATGAGTGGCTTTACAGCCACTCTTTTTTTTCTTACAATACAGTCACAACAGCATAAAACCAAAAAATGAAAGGGAGAAAAACATTATGGCAAAAGAAAGACTCACGCAAAGTCAGATCGACGGTGTTGACTACCGCCGCGCCAAACTCTGGCAGATCATTCTTATCGCCTTCAACGCCTTCAACGGCATGGCCGTGTATTTTCTGATCGGTCTTGCCAGCTACTCGGCCAGCATCGGCTACGGCATCGCGACCTTGGTAGTCGGCGGCCTGCTGACCTTCACCCGTATTTTTGACGCTATCACCGACCCCTTGCTCGCGTTTGTCTACGACCGTTTCAACACCCCCTTCGGAAAGGTTCGTCCTCTGCTGTTCATCGGCTGGCTGGTTCAGTGCATCGGTCTCCTGTGCCTGTTCAATCTGTTCTCCAGCAAAGGCCATGGCATCCCCGTGTTCCTGGCCTGCTACATGCTCTATGTCATCGGCTACACCATCGTGAACATGACCGCACAGACCATCCCCGCGCTGATGACCAACGATCCGAAGCAGCGCCCCACCGTTGGCGTTTGGCAGACTGCCCTCAACTACATCACACCGATGGCGCTGAACATCGTCGTCTACACCAAGATCATGCCGGCGATGGGCGGCGGCTTCAACCAGGATTTCCTGAACGTCGTATGCTGGCTGTGCATCGGTATCGCCTTTGTCGGAGTCGTTCTCGTCAGCATTGGTGTTTCTGAGTACGACAGGCCCGAGAACTTCAGGGGCATCGGCAAGACTGAGCGCCTCAAGCTCAAGGACATGGTCGACGTGCTTCGCCACAATAAGCCTCTGCAGAGCTATATCATATCCGCCTCCTCCGACAAGATCGCCCAGCAGGCCGCTGCCGCCTCCATCGTCAGCACGATGCTCAACGGCATCCTGATCGGCAATATGGGCCTGGCAACCACGCTGGGCATGATCGGAATGTTCCCCTCCATCATCTTCGCCATCATCGGCGCGCGCTACGCCGGCAAGCACGGCAACAAGGAGTCCATCGTGGCCTGGACCCGCTACAGCATCTATGCCAACATCGCCATGATTGTGTTCTTCATTATCACGAAGTATACTGTCGGTACCACGGCGATCTCCGCTTCTCTGATTTTCAAGGTCATCTTCGTTGTTCTGACCTTCACCGTCAACGGTTTCGCCATGGGCGTCACCACTGCCAACACTGGCTTTATGGCCGATATCATCGACTTTGAGCTGGACCGCAACGGCAAATACATCCCCGCCGTTGTGACCGGTACCTATAGTCTGGTGGACAAGATTGTGTCCTCCTTCTCCGCTGCAATCGCTACCGGGTGCGTTGCCCTCATTGGATATACTACCACCATGCCCCAGCCCACTGACCCGCAGACGGACGGAGTCTTCTGGATGACCATGTTCCTGCGCTACGGCCTGGCAGTCTTGGGCTTCATCTGCACGCTGCTGGCCATGCGCAAGTGCAAGCTTGGCCGCGCGGAGATGGTTGAGGTGCAGAAGCGCATCGCCGACAAGAAGGCTGAGGCTCAGACCGAGCTCTTTGAGGAAGAACTGCATAAGGGAGATCCGAAGAATGCGTAAGATCACAACTCTCACCGAGGGATGGCGGTTTCTGAAAGCCGCCATCCCCGTCGATACCGCCATGGCCTATGCCGCGCAGGGCGAAGCCGTCACGCTGCCGCACACCTGGAACGCCGTAGACGGCCAGGACGGCGGCAACGACTATCACCGCGGAAGCTGCTGGTATGTGCGCGAACTGACGGCAGAAGAAACCGCTGGAGAGCGGCTGTTCCTGGAATTCGGCGGCGCGGCCATGAGCTGCGATGTGTTCCTCAACGGCGAACAGCTCTGCCGTCACGAGGGCGGATACTCTGCCTTCCGGGTGGAGTTGAGCGGGAAACTTGCCGAAAAGAACGTATTGGCCGTGTGTGTAAGCAACGAGGACAATACGACGGCGTACCCGCAAAAGGCGGATTTTACCTTTTACGGCGGGCTCTATCGCGCGGTGAAGCTGATTGCTGTTCCGGCGGAGCACTTTGAACTGTTGAAGGACGGCACCCCAGGGATCAAAGTGACCCCGGTCGTGGATCTGGAAAAGAAAACGGCGACCGTCACCGTGGAGACCTGGCACAACGCCGCTTCCGTCGATATCACCGTGAACGGTGAGACGAAGACGGTCGAGCGCTGCGCGGAGTTCGTGATTGAAAATGTGCACCTCTGGGACGGCGTGGAAGATCCCTTCCTCTACACGGCCACCGCACGGCTTGCCTCCGGCGATGAGATCAGCACCCGTTTCGGCTGCCGCGTCTTCCGCTGCAATCCTGAAAAGGGCTTCTTCCTCAACGGCCGCAGCTACCCCTTACGGGGCGTGAGCCGCCACCAGGACCTCAAGGGCAAGGGCAACGCCCTGTCCTATGCCGATCACGCCGCCGACATGGCGATCATCCGGGAGCTGGGCGCCAACACGCTGCGGCTTGCTCACTATCAGCACGCGCAGGAGTTCTACGACCTCTGCGACGAAAACGGCATTGTGGTCTGGGCGGAGATCCCCTACATCACCAAGCACATGACAGAGGGACGGCAGAACACCCTCGACCAGATGCGCGAGCTCATCACCCAGTGCTATAACCACCCCTGCATCGCGGTCTGGGGCCTGTCCAACGAGATCACGGCGGCGAGCGCGGTCAACGAGGAGCTGCTGGAAAACCACCGGGCGCTCAACGAGCTGTGCCATCGGATGGATCCCACAAGGCTCACCACCATGGCGGACGTGTTCATGCTGGAGATCGAAAGCCCCATCCTGGAGATCCCTGACATCAACAGCTATAACCTCTACTTCGGCTGGTATCTGGGCGAGCTGGAGCAGACCGACGAGTTCTTCGACGAGTACCACGCCAAATACCCGGAGCGGGTGATCGGCTTCTCCGAATACGGCGCCGACGCCAATCCCGCGTTCCATTCCTCTCACCCCGAGAAGGGGGACTACACCGAGGAATACCAGGCGCTGTACCATGAGCACATGCTCAGGATGATCGAGCAGCGCCCGTACCTCTGGGCCACCCATGTGTGGAACCTCTTCGACTTTGCCGCCGATGGCCGCGACGAGGGCGGCAAGCACGGCGAAAACCAGAAGGGTCTTGTGACCTTCGACAGGTCTATGCGCAAGGACGCCTTCTATCTCTACAAGGCCGCGTGGAACAAAACGGAGCCCTTCGTCCATCTCTGCGGCAAGCGCTATCTCAACCGCTGTGAGGCGGAGACGGAGATCAAGGTCTATTCCAATCAGCCGGAAGTGCGCCTCTATGTGGACGACACCCTCATCGGCTCGCAGAGCGGCAAAACCGTGTTTCACTTCCGCATCCCGCTGCTGGGCGAACACCTGATCCGTGCCGAGGCCGAGGGCTGCGGCGATACGATGGTGATCCGCCATGTCAGCAAGCCGGACGAGAGCTATATCTTCAACAAGGCCGCAGCCAGCGTCACCAACTGGTTTGATGCGGGCGAAATCGACCCGAGCTGCTTCTCCATCAACGACACGCTCGGCGAAATCCGGCAGCACCCGCAGGCCGGGGCAATCGTGAACGCCATGATGGCCAAGGGAGCCTCCGAGCGGGGCGACGTGGCCGACGCGGTCAAGGACAATCCCGCGCTGCAGCGCATGATGGGACGTATGACCATGCTGAGCCTTCTCAAGCAGGGCGGCGCGGACGAGGAATCCATCAAGCAACTCAACAGGGTATTGCATGGAATCAAAAAATGAAGACTTACGTACAACAGATCATGCTGGGTTCTGTGACCTCGAATGAGGCGCAGGCCCGCGAGACGCTGCAAAAAATCAAGGCCGCCGGATACGACGGCCTTGAGCTCAATTCCTTTATGATCCATCCGACCGGGCTGCTGGTGCGCATGCTGACGAAAGCAGCGGGTATGCCCACCGGCAGGGGCGGAAAGCTCGACTGGCGTGCGCTGCTGGCGGAGAGCGGACTCCGTGTTTCCAGCCTCCATACGGATCTCGGCAGCCTGGAGCGCGACGCTTCTGCTGTCGCAGCGGAAGCAAAGAGCTTCGGCACGGATAAAGTCGTAATCACTGGCATGTACCGTTTCGACTACGGCGACGAAAAGGCTTTGCGCGAGTTGGCCGGGCGGCTGAACAGGGTGGGCGAGGCGCTGCAAAAAGAGGGCGTCGAGCTCCTGTACCACAACCACAACGTCGAACTGCTGCCGCTCGAAAGCGGGAAACGCGCTTACGACCTCCTGATTGATGAGACCGATCCGAGCTTCGTCGGCTTCGAGTTCGACAGCTATTGGTTCACCGACGGCGGGGCGGATGCGAAGAGCTGGATGAACCGACTCGGCCGCCGCATGAAGCTCTGGCACGTCACCGACCGCGGCAGCCGACATTCCGGTGCCGCCATAACGCCGATCCTGAAAGCTGACAGCATGGAGCTCGGTTCCGGGAACATGGATCTGGACGGGCTGCTCGCCATCGCCCGGGAAAACGGTGTGGAGGACGTCATCCTCGAGAGCCACAAAAACTGGATCGACAAAGACCCGGTGAAGAGCCTGGAGCTCAGCGCCCAATGGCTTGGGGAGAGAAAGTGATATGAGTTTGCTGCGAAACCAAATGCCCGCCCGCTGGCGGGCCCAATGGATCGATCCGGAGCTGCCCCACGAAAAAGACGAACGGCAGCCCGCCTCGGTGCTGCGCCGCCGCTTCACCCTCGACAGCACGGCGGACGCGGTGCTGTATATCACCTGCCACGGCCTGTACGAGGCGCGCCTCAACGGGCAGAGAGTGGGGGATTTTGTGCTGGCTCCCGGCACCGGCGACTACGCCAAGCGGCTGACGGTGCAGGCCTACGCGGTCTCCGATCTGCTGCGGCAGGGGGAGAATGAGATCACTGTCACCCTGGGTGACGGCTGGTACCGCGGCAGCGTGGGCATCGACGGCCTCCGCAATTACTACGGGGCGGATCTCGCCCTGCTGTGCCAGCTGGAAATCGGCGGAGAGCCGGCCCTGTGCAGCGACGCAAGCTGGCAGGCCAGCCAGCAGGGACCGACGAGGGAAAACGATTTACAACAGGGGGAGAGCTATGACGCCCGCCGGGAGGAGATCACCGACTGGCATGGAGTAAGCGTGAGGGAGTACGGCTGCGAGAACCTCACCCCCACCGAGAGCGTGCCCATTGTGGAGCAGGAGCGCTTTGAAGGAAAAGTGTTCACCTCCCCCAACGGGGAGACGATCATCGACTTCGGCCAGAACCTGGCGGGCTATACCGAGCTGCGCCTGACGGCGAAGGCCGGGCAGACCATCACCCTCTGGCACGGAGAGACCTTGGACGAGAACGGCAACTTCACCCAGTCCAACTTCGACCCGGGCGACCGGAACAAAAACGGCATCCCCCAGAAGCTCACCTACCTCTGCAAAGAGGGGGAGAACGTCTACAAGCCCCGCTTCACCATCTTCGGCTTCCGCTACGCCAGGGTGGAGACGGATATCGACCTCAACGGCGCGCAGTTTACCGCCGTGGCCGTCTATTCGCAGATGGCGCAGACGGGCTTTTTCACCTGCGGCAATGAGGACGTGAACAGGCTCTTCCTCAACAGCCTCTGGAGCATGCGCTCCAACTTCTGTGATATCCCCACCGACTGTCCCACCCGCGAGCGCGCCGGCTGGACCGGCGACGCCGCTGCTTTTGCACCCACGGCGGTGTATCTGATGGACTGCTATGACGTGCTGCGCAAGTGGCTGGGCGAGTGCAGGCTGGCCCAGAAGGAGGACGGGCTGGTGCAGAACATCGCCCCCGTGAACAACAGCGGCAGCATGATCTCCAACATGCTGCAGGGCTCCGCTGGCTGGGGCGACGCCTGCGTGCTGGTGCCCTGGGCCCTGTACGAGGCGTATGGCGACAAGAGCATCCTGGAAGAAAATTACGACATGATGAGCCGGTGGCTGGCCTTCACGGCAAAACGGGCGGGCAAGACCCGGCCCCAGAACCTGCTCAACCCCTGGCATAAATACCTGGTGGACGAGGGCTTTCACTTCGGCGAGTGGTGCCAGCCCGATGTGGACAACGGCGCCGCCATGAAGAAGACCATGTTGTTCGGCGCGCCGGAGGTGGCCACCGCCTACTACTATCGCTCCGCCTCGCTGATGGCGCAAATCGCACAGATCCTGGACAGACCCGCGGACGCGGAGCACTACGCCGTCATCGCGGAAAACGCCAGAAAAGCCTACCGCCGCTGCTGCACCAAAAACGGCAGTATCGACTCCGACCGCCAGTGCGAGTATGTGCGCCCCATTTCCTTCGGCCTGCTGGAGGGCGAGGAAGTGCAGAGGGCGGCGGACGCCCTCAACACGCTGGTGGTGAAAAACGGATACCATTTGAACACGGGCTTTCTGTCCACGCCGGACCTGTGCCGCGTACTGGCGGAGAACGGCCACGCGGACACGGCCTACCGTCTGCTGCTGCAGAGCGAGTGCCCCTCCTGGCTCTACGCTGTGAAGAAGGGCGCCACCACCATCTGGGAGACCTGGGACGGCGTTCGCGCCGACGGCACAGTACACGACTCTCTCAACCACTATTCCTACGGCGCGATCACCGGCTGGCTCTTTGGCGGGGTGTGCGGCATCTCTCTGAAGGCGGGAGCGCTGACCCTCCGCCCCTGCCCGGACCGTGCGCTGGGCCATGCCGAGGCCGAGTGGCGCTCCCCGGTGGGGACGATCCGCAGCGCCTGGGCCTGGCGGGAGGGCAGGCTGGTCTTCGATTTCACCCTGCCCATCCCGGCGGTGATTACCCTGCCAAACGGAGAAACACACGAAGCGGAGAAAGGAGAGCACCACTATGAAGTACTTCTGTAATCCCCTCAACGTCAACTATCGGTATCAGTTCAACGCCGACCCCCGGCAGCACGGCAGGCTGCAGATCTGCCGCGAGGCCGCGGATCCCTCAATGATCCTGTTCAAGAACCGATACTATATCTTCGCCTCCATGACCCTGGGGGTGTGGGTGTCGGACGATCTCACAAACTGGGAAAACCACCGCCTGCCGGAGTCCCTGCCGCTGTACGACTACGCGCCCGATGTGCGGGTGCTGGGGGAGTGGGTGTACTTCTGTGCCTCCAACCGGGAGCATAACTGCGACCGCTGGCGCACGAAGGATATCCTGAGCGGCCCCTATGAGAAGATCGAGGGCAGCTTCCCCTTCTGGGACCCGAACCTGTTCCAGGACGAGGACGGACGGGTGTATTTCTACTGGGGCTGCTCCAACCAGACGCCTATTTACGGTGTGGAACTGGACCCGGATACCATGGAGCCCATTGGGGAAAAGAAGGAGCTGGTTTTCGGCGATCCCTACTCAAACGGCTATGAGCGTATCGGGGAAAACAACTCCACCCTTCCTGCCTCCGAGGAGGAGATAGAGACCGGATACCGCGCCTTTGTTGCAAACAGCGCTGTTCCGGAGGAACTGCTGCCCCCGGATGTCAAGCCCCTCATACGCGGGATGTTCAGTAAAAGACCGTACATAGAAGGCGCATGGATGGACAAGCACAATGGGAAGTATTATCTCCAGTATGCCTGCCCCGGTGCCCAATACAACACTTATTCCGATGGTGTTTATATCGGGGACACTCCCCTCGGCCCCTTTACCCTTGCGGAGAATAATCCCTGTTCCTACAAGCCCGGCGGTTTCCTGCCCGGAGCAGGGCATGGATCCACCATGGAGGACAAGCAGGGAAACTGGTGGCACACCTCCACCATGCGCATCTCGGTCAACCACGATTTCGAGCGCCGCGTGGGCCTCTGGCCCGCGGGCTTCGATGCCGACGGCGAGCTCTTCTGCAACCAGCGTTACGGCGACTGGCCGATGGCCGCCGAGGGCGATCCCTGGCGCGATCCCGCGTGGATGCTCCTGAGCGTTGACAAGGCGGCGTCTGCTTCCTCCTTCCTCCCCGGCCATGAGCCGGAAAAGGCCACGGAGGAGAATGTGCAGACCTGGTGGCGGGCGGCAACGAGCAGCCGGGATGAATGGCTGTGCGTGGATCTCGGCAAGGTCTTCGACGTGCACGCCGTGCAGATGAACTTTGCCGATGATACGATCGATATTCCCTGCCCGGGCGAGATCCGCCCCGGCTCCCAGGCACGCTACATCGAGGAGAACGACTATGTCACCCAATGGAAGCTGGAGGGCAGCGCCGACGGTGAGAGCTGGTTCGTGATCGCGGACAAGTCTGCCGCCGAAACGGATCTGAGCCACGACCTCATAGTCAGTGAGCAGGGCTTTACGGCCCGGTATCTGCGCCTGAGCGATATGGCGGTGCCCTACGGTCAGAACCCCTGCGTCTCCGGTTTGCGCGTCTTTGGCTTGGGGGATGGGGAAAAGCCGGCCGAGCCGGTCTTTTCCGCTGCGCGAATGGGCGATCTCGACATGGTCGTACAGCTCAAGGAACAGGCGGACACTTTGGGATACAACATCCTCTTCGGCTCCTCGCCGGAAAAGCTATATCACAGCGATCTGATTTTCAAGGCCGGGTCGCAGCGCGTCGGCGCGCTGATCAAGGGCCGGGAATACTATGTCCGTGTGGATGCTTTCAACGAAAACGGCATCACGGAGGGCAAGTGTGTGAAACTGTAAGGAGGAAACGAAATGGCATTTCCGCAGGAATTCCTGATCGGCGCGGCGACCGCCGCCCATCAGGTGGAAGGCAACAACATAAACAGCGACTACTGGCTCCAGGAGCATCTGCCGCACAGCAGCTTCACCGAGCCGAGCGGCGAGGCCTGCGACCACTACCACCGCTATGAAGAGGACATCAAGCTTCTCGCCGAGGCAGGGCTGAACGCCTACCGCTTCTCCATCGAGTGGGCGCGCATTGAGCCGGAGGAAGGCAAGTTCGACGAGACTGAGATCGAGCACTACCGCGACGTGATCCGCTGCTGCAAGGCAGACGGCGTGGAGCCCATCGTGACGCTGCTGCACTTCACCAGCCCCGCATGGCTCATCCGCAAGGGCGGCTGGGAAGCGGAGAGCACCATTGAATACTTCCGCCGCTATGCCGCTTATGTGACCGAAAAGCTCGGCAG
>JAFXTM010000061.1 GCA_017535865.1 Oscillospiraceae bacterium | reverse complement strand
CGTCACGGTCGAGGAGCGCCTGATCGACGACCACGCGGACGCCGAGGAGGATCTCCTGCCCCGCGCCCCCGTCGTCGTGGTCATGGGCCACGTCGACCACGGCAAGACCTCCCTGCTCGACTACATCCGCCACGCAAACGTCGTCTCCGGCGAGGCCGGCGGCATCACGCAGCACATCGGCGCCTATACCGTCGAGATCAACGGCAGCCCCATCACCTTCCTCGACACCCCGGGCCACGAAGCCTTCACCTCGATGCGCGCCCGCGGCGCGATGGTGACGGACATCGCCATCCTTGTCGTGGCGGCGGACGACGGCATCATGCCGCAGACCGTGGAGAGCATCAACCACGCCCGCGCCGCGAACATCCCTGTGGTCGTGGCGATCAACAAAATGGACACCGTCGGCGCCAACCCCGAGCGCATCAAGCAGCAGCTGACCGAGTACGATCTTGTCAGCGAGGAGTGGGGCGGCGATACGATCATCTGCCCGATCTCCGCGAAGACCGGCATGGGTATCGAGAACCTGCTCGAGAACCTGGTCATCCTGGCCGAGGTGCAGGAGCTCAAGGCCAACCCGAACCGCGCCGCGAAGGGCACGGTCATCGAGGCGCGGCTCGACAAGGGCCGCGGTCCCATCATGACCGTCCTCGTGCAGAACGGCACCCTCAAGCTCGGCGACATCATCATCGCCGGCTCTGCGGTGGGCCGCGTACGCACCATGATCAACGATAAGGGCCAGCGCGTGAGCGAGGCCGGCCCCTCCACCCCGGTCGAGATCTCCGGTCTCTCCGAGGTCCCGAGTGCGGGCGACGTCTTCAACGCCGTGGCTGACGAGCGTATGGCGCGCGAGCTCGCCGAGGAGCGCCGCATCAGCCAGGCGAACAGCAACGGTCTTGCCGGCACGAAGAAGGTCAGCCTGGAGGACCTCTTCAGCCAGATCCAGGCGGGCGAGATGAAGACCTTGAATATCATCGTCAAGGCCGACGTCCAGGGCTCGGCCGAGGCTGTCAAGAGCTCGCTGGAGAAGATCTCCAACGACGAGGTCCGTGTCAAGGTCATCCACAGCGCCGTCGGCGCGATCAACGAGTCGGACGTCATGCTGGCCGCCACCTCCGGCGCCATCATCGTCGGCTTCAACGTCCGCCCGGACAACGCCGCCCGCGACAGCGCGGCGCGCAGCAAGGTGGATATGCGCATGTACCGCGTCATCTACGACTGCATCAACGAGATCGAGGCGGCCATGAAGGGCATGCTCGCCCCGAAGTTCCAGGAAGTCATCATCGGGCACGCCGAGGTCCGCGAGACCTACAAGGTCTCCAAGGTCGGCACCGTCTGCGGATGCTACTGTACCGACGGCAAGATCCAGCGCGGCTGCGAGGTGCGTGTCCTGCGCGACAACATCGTCATCCATGAGGGCAGCCTGGCCTCTCTGCGCCGCTTCAAGGACGACGTCAAGGAGGTCGCCAGCGGCTACGAGTGCGGCATGCAGGTCGAGAAGTTCAACGACGTCAAGGTCGGGGACATCATCGAGTGCTTCGTCATGGAGCAGATCAGCTGATCGACACATTCTGTGCGAAAAAGCCCGGAGCTCCGGGCTTTTTCCACCTGTTCTGCTGTTTTGAAAACCTGAAGGAGGGAGCGTTGCGCACGATATGGATATCAGAAGGCTGACGCCGTCCGAGATCCCCCTGCTGACGGAGCTGTTTCCCTATCGCGCTCCCGGGGAGATGATCGCCGCCTGCACACGGGATCTGAAGAGCGGGAAGATCGAGATCTTCGGTCTGTTTGACGGTTCGCTCCTGATCGGGGAACTGCGTGTGATGCTTGAAAACGAAGACCCTCGGTTCGCCGTGCGCGGGCTGCGGGCCTATCTGTACGCATTCCGGATCCGCGAGGCGTATCGGGGAAAAGGCTGCGGAAGAGCGCTGCTGACGACGGTCCTGGAGAGCCTGGAACGGGACGGATACCGCGCATTCACGATCGGCGTGGAGGATGACAACGCGATCGCGCTCCATCTGTACCACGCGCTTGGTTTTTGCGAATTCGTACTGAGAAAAGAGGAAGAATACCAGGGGGATCGCTTTACGTTTTCCCTGCTCGAGAGAAGGCTGCCGCCTGCCTCTTCCCTTGCGGATGGCGGCGACCCAAACTAGAATACATCCTGCCGCGCGTTCCGGGCCGGGGCGCACGGCCGCGTGTACAAAGATACCAAGGCGCGGGCGCTCGGCCTGAGCGCCCGCCTGTATGCACAGGAGGTGCCATATGCCATCCAATAAACTGGCCAGAACCAACGACGATATCCAGTTCGTCCTCTCCCGGCTGATCCCCCAGGTCAAGGACCCGCGGGTGCAGCAGGGCATGATCAGCGTGACGCGCGTGGAGACCACGGGCGATCTGCGCTACGCCAAGGTCTGGCTGAGCGTGCTGGGCCTGGAAAATGAAAAGGAATTCAAAAAGGGCCTGAAATCCGCGGCGGGCTGGCTGCGGCATGAACTGGGTCAGTCCATGTCCCTGCGTTATACGCCGGAGCTCGTGTTCGAGGTCGATCACAGCATCGAGTACGGCGCGCACATCAACGAGCTCATCCAGTCGCTGGATATCCCCGCGGACGAAGAGGACGAGACATGAACTACCGGGAATGCGCCAAGCTCCTCCGCGAGCACGACGGCTATCTGATCCTGACCCATCACAACCCGGACGGGGACACCCTGGCGAGCGCCGGGGCGCTCTGCAGCGCGCTGCGCCGGGTGGGGAAGACAGCCTGGCTCTATCCAAACCCCGGCCTGACACGGACCATGCGCCCCTATGTGGAGCGTTACGAGGCGCCGACCGATTTCCGTCCGGCGCTGACCGTGGCTGTGGATGTCGCGACGGAAGGGCTCTTTGCGGAGGGCTTCGAGGGGGAGGTCTTCCTCTGCATCGACCACCACCCCACCAACTCCCACTACGCGCCGCATGAGTTGATCCGCGACGAGCGCTCCTCCTGCGGGGAGATCATACTGGACCTCATCAAATCACTCTGCGGGGACGTGACGCAGGAGGAGGCGACGCTCCTCTACATCGCCGTGACCACCGACACCGGCTGCTTCCAGTACGCCAACACCGATTTCCGTACCCTCGCCGCCGCTTCGGAGCTGCTGCGCCTCGGGGCGGAGGGGCATACCGTCGCGCGCGACTTTTTCCGCAAGGTCTCGCCCGCGCGCATGAAGCTCGAGGGACTGATCTATACCGGCATGGAGTTTTACCGCGGCGGGCGGCTTGTTTTCGCGACCATCACGCAGGACATGCTGCGTCGGAGCGGCGCGACTGAAGACGACTTTGATGATCTGGCGGGGCTCTCCGGCCGGGCGGCGGGGAGCGAGATGAACCTCACGATCCGCGAGCTCGAGAACGGGGACTGCAAGATCTCGGTGCGCAGCGCACCGGGCGTCAGCAGCGTAGCCGTCGCCGCGGCTTTCGGCGGCGGCGGGCATGAGATGGCCGCCGGCTGCACGATCGCGGCCCGCCCCGAAAAGGCGAAGGAGCTGCTCCTCGCCGTGATCGACGAAGTCTGGCCGTGAACGGGATCCTGCTGATCGACAAGCCCGCCGGCTGGACCAGCAGCGACGTGGTGGCCAAGCTCCGCGGCGTCCTGCACGAGCGGCGCATCGGCCACTCCGGCACGCTGGATCCGATGGCGACGGGGCTGCTCGTCGTCTTTGTCGGCCGCGCGACCCGCGCGGTGGAATACGCCGAGAGCGACGCCAAGCGCTATACGGCGCGGCTCCGCCTCGGCCTCGTGACCGACACGCAGGACACGACGGGGACAGCTCTCGGCGGCGATCCGCGCGAGGTCCCGCGCGAGGAGCTGGAGGCGGTCCTGGCGCGCTTTCGCGGCGAGATCGAGCAGATCCCGCCGATGTATTCCGCCATCAAGGTCAAGGGGCAGAAGCTCTATGAGATCGCCCGCCGCGGCGGGGAGGTCGAACGCAAGCCGCGCCCCGTCACGATCCACACGCTGGAGATCCTCGGCTGCGAGGATGGAGACTGGATCCTGGACGTCGGCTGCTCCAAGGGCACCTATGTGCGCACGCTCTGCCACGACATCGGGGCTGCGCTCGGCTGCGGCGGCTGCATGAGCGCACTGCGCCGAACGCAGGCGGGGCGGTTTTCCCTTGCGGACGCGCACACGCTCGCTGAGGTGCAGACTGCGACCGACGAGGGCCGCGCCGAGGCGCTGCTCCTGCCGGTCGACACGCTCTTTTCCGAGCCTGCCGCCCGGGTGGACGGCGCTGCGGAGAAGCAGCTGCGCAGCGGCGGCCGTCCCCGGACGACTCTCCCGGACGGGCGCTGGCGCGTCTACGGCGAGGCGGGGGCCTTCCTTGCGCTCTGCCGCACGGAGGACGGGCAGCTTGTTTCCATAAAAAACTTCTTCGAGGTCTGAACGATGACAGAGATAAAACGGGCCATAGCCCTCGGCTTTTTCGACGGGGTCCACATCGGCCACGCCGCGCTCCTGGAGCGCACCAAGCAGCGCGCGAAGGAGATCGGCGCCGTACCCTCGGTGCTGAGTTTTGACGTGCATCCGGACACGCTGGTTTTCGGAAACGCCGTGCCGCTCATCAACAGCGCCATCGGACGGGAGGACATCATCCGCCGGCAGTTCGGGATCGAAAACGTCGTCTTTCTCCACTTCAACCGCCGCGTGATGCAGATGGACTGGGTGGAGTTCATCGAGTCACTGGTCCGGGAGCTCAATATCGGCTGGATCGTGGTCGGGCACGACTTCTGCTTCGGCTACAAGGGCCGGGGCACGACCGAACGCCTGAAGGAGTACTGCGAGAGCCACGGCATCGGCTGCGACGTCATCCCGCCCGTCATGCTCGACGGACAGATCGTGAGCTCCACGCGCATCCGCCAGCTCATTCTGGACGGCGACATGGAGAAGGCGCGGCGCTGGCTCGGCCATCCGCACATGCTTTCCGATACGGTGCATTCCGGCTATCGGCTGGGTCACAAGATGGGCGCCCCCACGATCAACATGTACTTTCCCGAGGGCGTGATCGTGCCGCGTCATGGGGTCTATGCCTCAAAAGTCTGGCTTGAGGACGGCAGCGGCCACATCGCCGTGACGAACGTCGGCGTGCGCCCCACGGTGAGCGAGGGGGAGCGCGTGAGCGTCGAGAGCCATCTGCTCGATTACAGCGGCAACCTCTACGGGCGGCAGGCCCGGGTCGAGTTCTATTCCTTCCTGCGCCCCGAGACCAAGTTCGGGGACGTGGAGAGCCTGGGCGAGCAGATCCGCCGCGACGCGGAGCAGGCCCGCGCGTATTTTGACAAACTGGAAAACGAAGCGTAAGAAGCATGATGACAGCGCCCCGGCCGACAGGCCGGGGCGCTGCTTTTGCGCGGCGCACTTACAGCATCGCGCTGTCCAGGACAGGGTCCGCTACAAGGTCCCGCGTGAGAGGCCTGTCGGTCACCGTGGAGCGCGCAAGCACCATCTTGCCGGCCTCTACGGAATGGGTCAGCCACACGCTGCCTCCGATCACACAGCCGCTGCCGATCCGCGTCTTGCCGCCGAGGATCGTCGCGCCGGAGTAAATGACGACCCGGTCGCCGATATCGGGGTGACGCTTGATGCCTTTGACGAGCGTCCCGTCCTCTCCGACCTCGAAGCTCTTGGCACCGAGCGTCACGTGCTGGTACAGCTTTACGTTGTCGCCGATGGTCGTCGTCTCGCCGATCACGACGCCGGTGCCGTGGTCGATGAAGAAGGAATCGCCGATGGTCGCACCGGGGTGGATGTCGATCCCGGTGAGACGGTGGGCGTACTCCGTCATCAGCCGCGGCAGCAGCGGTACTTTCCGGACGTACAGGACATGCGCCAGTCGGTAGGTGCTGATCGCCGTGAAGGCGGGGTAGCAGAGGATGACCTCGTCCAGACTGGTGGCGGCGGGGTCGCCCTGGTAGGCGGCCCTCAGGTCGGTCCCGAGCTGGCGGCGGATCTCCGGCAGCGCGCCGAGCAGCGAGAGGATCACCGCCTCCGTCCGCTCGGGCGAGGGGAGCACCGCGTTGAGGCAGATCTCCAGCAGCTCGACGGCCCGCACGAGCGAGCTCTCCCGCGTCACGGCCTCTACCGCGTGGCGGGGGAAAAGCGAGTCGATCAGCAGATCCGTCAGCTTTTCCGCCCGCGTGCGGTAGGCGCTGAAATCCGTCGCGCCGGGCGCTGCGGGGACTTCCTGCTCTTCCAGCTCCTGCGCGACCTGTGCGATCGAAAGCATCAGAGTGTGGTCCATTTCATTCACCAAAGAGCGGCGTGGACAGATAACGGTCGCCGGTATCCGGCAGCAGCGCGACGATGGTCTTGCCCTTGTTCTCCGGGCGTTTCGCCAGCTGGATCGCGGCCCAGACCGCGGCCCCGGAGGAAATGCCCACCAGCACGCCTTCCCTGCGGCCCACCAGTTTCCCGCCTGCAAAGGCGTCCTCGTTCTCCACGGGGATGACCTCGTCATAGACAGCGGTGTTCAGCACGTCCGGCACAAAGCCCGCGCCGATGCCCTGGATCTTGTGTGATCCCGCGGTGCCCTTTGAGAGCACCGGCGAGCCTGCGGGCTCCACCGCCACGACCTGCACAGCGGGATTCTGCTCCTTGAGATATTCGCCGACGCCGGTGATCGTGCCGCCCGTGCCGACGCCCGCGACAAAGATGTCCACCTTGCCGTCGGTGTCGGCCCAGATCTCCGGGCCGGTCGTGGCCTTGTGGACGGCGGGGTTCGCGGGGTTGACAAACTGGCCGGGAATAAAAGCGCCCGGGATCTCCTTTGCCAGCTCGTCGGCCTTGGCGATCGCGCCTTTCATGCCCTTGGAGCCCTCGGTGAGCACCAGCTCCGCCCCGTAGGCCTTCATAAGCTGCCGGCGCTCGACGCTCATGGTCTCGGGCATGACGATGATGATGCGGTAGCCCCGGGCCGCCGCCACGGAGGCCAGGCCGATGCCGGTGTTGCCGGAGGTGGGCTCGATGATCACAGAGCCGGGCTTCAGCAGGCCCTTGGCCTCCGCGTCGTCGATCATGGCCTTGGCGATGCGGTCCTTGACGGAGCCCGCGGGGTTGAAGTATTCCAGCTTGGCGAGCAGGGTCGCCTCCAGCTTTTCTTCCTTTTCAATGTTGGTCAGCTCCAGCAGCGGGGTCTTTCCGATCAGCTGATCGGCGGACGTATAGATATGAGACATGACAGATTCCTCCTGTATTTAGAGTATATGATGTGTGTTTGGTTTTGGGGAAGGAGAAAGCGGCCTTCGACATCGCCCGACCAGCAGAAACACGGAAAACACCAGCCTTTTTGTTTGCATTCGCCGGGAACGGAGCCCGGAAAAAAAGAAAACCGGAGAGCCCAGCGGGCTCCCCGGATAATGCAGCGAAACAGACGGAGAACTCAAACGGGCATAGTTGAACGCACGCGCATCTCACAGCGCATGTCACAACACAGCCCGCAGCGGAAGCTCAGCGTACGCACAGCCCTTCTCCTTCCATTTCAGTAATTCCTATCAAGATGCTATGAGTATATGCCTCCTTTCCCGCCTTGTCAAGAGGGAATTGAAAATGAATGCGCGTTGTGATATAAAGGGGACAGGGGATTCAACCAGCGGTTGAGAAAAAGAAATTGCCCGTTCAACGAACGGTTTATTGGCTTTTCGCCCCTTTCTGCGTACAATGCGAGACGAAAGGGCAGCCCTTATTTTTATCAGGAGGACGAGAAAATGAACGAGACGATGGGCGCGATCATCATGCGCCTGCGCAAGGAAAAGGGATTCACGCAGGAGCAGCTGGCGAACGAGCTCGGCATCTCCTATCAGGCGGTGAGCAAATGGGAGACAGGCAACTCCTGCCCGGATATCGCGGCGCTCCCGCTGCTGGCCGATCTCTTCGGTGTGAGCATCGATACGCTCTTCGGCCACCCGGGTGCGGAGGCGTCCGCCGCGCCGGAGCCGGAAGCCGCCGCTGCACTCCCCTGGCCGGACGACGGAGGCTTTTACGCTGTGCTCTACCACGGCCATGAGCTGATCGGCAGTCAGAACGAGGCGCGGCGGGTTTTTCGCTTTGAGTACGAGGGCCCGGCACAAAACGTCAGCTGCAGCTTTGATCTGGAAATCACCGGCGATGTATGCGGCGATGCCGCCGCCGGCGGGGATCTGAACTGCGGTGCGGTGTACGGTTCTGTGCAGGCGGGCGGCGACGTGACCTGTGACCAGGTCTCCGGCAATGTCCGTGCGGGCGGGGACGTCACCTGCGATGATGTGACAGGCAGTGTCACCGCAGGCGGGGACGTCACCTGCGACGATGTGGACGGCAGCGTCACCGCGGGCGGAGATGTCAGCTGCGACGAGATTGCCGGCAGCGCTTTCGCGGGTGAGGGCCTTCACAGCGAGCACCTGGATCTGGATGTGGAGGGGGACTTCTCCGGACAGCTCGGGGAAGAGCTTGCCCGCGGGATCGGGAACCTGAGCAATTGGGGCGCAGACCTGGGGCGACGGATCGCCGCCGCCGTGGAGAAGAGCCTGGGGCGGCAGGGCCGCACAGGCGAAGCGGACAGGAAAGACGAAGACGAGGCATAAAAAGCAGCGCCCGGACGATGGTCCGGGCGCTTGCCTGTTGTAGCGGGATCAGAGGGCGGCGACGTCCTTGCCGACGAGGTAGCCGAAGGTGACGCAGCGGCCGATGGAGAGACCCATCGTGTCGAGGGAGTAATCCACGTCGCCGTAGAAGCCGCCGGAGCAGTTGCCCGCGGCATAGAGGCCTTCCATCGGCTGGTTGTCCATGTCCAGCACCTGGCCGTCGACGTTGATCTTGAGGCCGTCGACGATGGCGGAGACCTGGTAGACGCGTTTGACCGCGTAGAACGGGGCGGTGTCGACCGGCTTCATGTATTTGCTGGGCTTGCCGAAGTCGTAGTCGAAGCCCTCGGCGCAGAGCTCGTTGTAGTGATCGACCGTCGCCTTGAGCTGTGCGGGATCGACCTCCATCTTCTCGGCGAGCTCCTCGATGGAATCGGCCGTCAGGACCGCGCCGCTCTCCACGAAGGCGGCCAGCTTCTCGGGGGTGCCGTTGGCGACCGTGGGGACGGTGGGATCGCTGCCCCAGCCGAAGACGTAGTCGTAGTAGTTCGTGTCGAAGAGGGACCACATGAAGGGATCCTTCATCTCCTTGAGGATCGTGTTGCGGCGGCAGTACTCGATATCCTCCTCCATGAAGCGCACGCCGTCGCCGTTGACCGCGAGCAGCGGCTCCTCGCGCAGCATGCTGGCGCCGTGGACCATCTTGGAGTGGACGCCCGGGCAGATCTGGCCGCCGGCGGCCATGGCCATCAGGTGGCCGTCGCCGGTCTTCATGGACTGCTTCGTGGTGAAGTTCAGGGTGTCGGGGTTGTAGCGGCGGCGCATGGCGATGTTGTTCTGGTAGTCGCCGGTGGCGAGGATAACGCCCTTCTTCGCGGTGAACTTGACATACTCGCCGTCCTTGTTTTTGCCGATGACGCCGACGATCCGGCCGTCCTCTTTCACGAGCTGCACGGCGGGGGTCTCATAGTAGAAGTCGATCTTGTCTTCATAGGCCGCGCCGAGCGCCTGCATCGGGGCGAGCATCTGGCCGGGGAAGAGCAGACCCTCGAGATAGCAGTTGCCGTCCTCATAGACGTGGTCCTTGCTGTCGCTCTCCATGTACGCGTCGAAGCCGATCTGATCGAGCTCCGCCTTCAGCCAGTCCACCGCCTCCTCCGAGCGGTCGACGTAGCGCTCCCAGAGCTTCGGGTCATTGCGGTAGTCATAGAGCTTGTGGTTGAAGTGGATGTACTGGCGCATGCCGATTTCGGTGGACTTCTCCTTAACGACCTTGGCGCAGAGATGGCCCTGCGCGATGATCATGGCCTGCTTTTGCAGCACGGCGACCGACGCGCCGCTCTGGTAGGCGGAGATGGCTGCGGGCACGCCCGTGGTGCCGGCGCCGACCACGACGACGTCGTACTCATGCTCCTCGGCAAAGTCCGTGATCGGCTCGGTGACGACGGAGGACTCCGCGATCATGGAGGCGAAATCCTCGGGGAGGGAGGCGGATTCCTCGGCATAGGCGCGGGTGTTCGGCAGGGCCTTGCCCGACAGGGCGAGACCGAGAGCGGCCGCGGCGCCGGCTTTCAGGAAGCTCCTTCTGTTCATTTCCATGTTGATGCACCTCATAGTTAAAGTTTTTATATAGTCTGCGGTACGGTATCTAAATAAATTATAAAGAAGCAATGGACATTTGTGAAATTATAAAGTATAATCAATTATAAGAAATGCTAATGATAAGGAGGGCGGCCGCCATGACGATCCGGCAGATGGAACTCTTTGCGCAGGTCTATGAACGGCGCAACCTCACGCGTGCGGCAGAAGCCCTCTATATGACGCAGTCCGCCGTGACGCAGAATCTGAAAAAGATGGAGGAGGAGCTGGGCGTGCAGCTCTTTGAGCGCGTCAACCGCCGTCTCCAGCCCTCGCCGATCGGGGAACGCTTCTACCAGCACGCGAAGCGGATCCTTGACGAGTATGAAAAAGCATTGGCCGACCTCGCCGGCAGCGGTGAGCAGATGAGCCTGTATTATTACGACATACTCTCCGCCGCGATCAAGGACCGGGTCATCGCAGCTTTCTGGGAGATCGACCCCTTTCTGCGCATCAATCAGCACGACTGCCGGATCACGGAGCTGCTGGACAACAGCCGCTGGACGCCGGGCATGCTTTACCTCGTCCCGGAGGAGTTCATCCGGGACCCGGCGGTCCGGTCGGTCGACGCCGCCGCGGTGCGGCATGTCATTATCATGCGGGAGAACAGCCACTTGAGCGGGATGAGCGTGATCCGCCCGGAGGATCTGGAGGGCGAGACTCTTCTTCTGCGCTCGGACCGGGGAAAGCAGTTCCCGCATCTGCTCGCCGCGCTCGACCAGCTTGACGAGCTTGGCGTGCACTATGAGACCGCGATCGCGGAGCGTGCGCGGGAGTTGGCGCCCCGGATCCTCTCCTTCGGCGGGGTCGCTATTTTGCCCGAATACCTGAAGAACGAGGTGCCCGGTATCGCCTGGCGGCCATACGACGACGGGATCGCGATCCACGTCAAGCTCGCCTGGAAGGGGACGCTGCCGCCCCGGGTGATGAAGATGCTTGCCGCCTATCAAAAGCGGACCGAAAAGAAGAACGGGATATAAAAAGCCAGCGCCCTTTCGGGGCGCTGACTGTTTTTACTGCTTGTTTGCCGGGCGGTTTTTGCGGGAGGAATGCCCGCGCCCGCGGCGGCGGGCCTGCGCGGCTTTGGTACGGTAGAAATCCTGCATTTCATCCGTGGCCTCGTAGACGAGCTTGTTGGCGACCCAGGTGTTGTGATCCTGGTCCTTGCGGAAGCGGGCCCGGACGAGATAGCTGCCGTGCTCGGGGCAGGCGAAGAGGTTCATATAGCGCTGATCCCCCTGGTTGACCCAGCGGACCCCCTCGAGCGCCGCGCCGCAGACCGGGCAGCACAGCCCGTCCAGCCGCGCGTCGGCGAAGGCGGCCGCCTTGCTCTCGAAGTCCTCGAAGCTCTCGTGCAGGATCGGCTCCGGCCCTGCGTTTTCAGCCTGGGGATGGAAATTCGGCATGCGCGCGGCGAGGATGCGCGCGGCCTCGGGATAGAGGCGCAGCCCCTCGTCCATATCGAGGTGGGTGCTGACCAGGGCGGTGTTGTAGGCGTCGCCCAGCGCGTCATGCGCGACGCGGGTCTGTTCGATGCCGAAGTGTTCCATGGCGCTGGCCAGAGACTTCTGGTTTTTGTCGCCGCCGGTCTGGAGATTGTAGATGAGCTGCAAATTCACCCAGCCGGCGATCCAGTCCCAGTCCAGATCGTGGATGATGATGTTCTGTTCGAGGATCCCCTGATCGTCGCAGCCCCAGGTCAGGAAAGTGACCTCGTCGTCCCCGCACCAGGTGCGGAAGCGCTCCAGCGCCTCGGGGAAGCTCAGCCCCTGGGAGAGGCGGTCCTTGTCGAAGCCGGTGATCTTTTTGACCTTATAGTGCATGCGCCGGAAATAGACGGGCCGTACGTCGATCGTGAATTCTTCGCCGGGCGTCATATCCGCGTTTAGCTTCACGGCTCCGATCTCGATGATCTCCCCGCGCAGATGGATCGGCAGCTTGTTGAATACGGAGGATTTGGAGCTCATGGCCTGATTCCACTCCAGATCCACCACCACATATTGCATAGAAAAACCCTCATCAACTCTCTTTTTAGTCAACAAAAAAAGTATAACATATTCTTTCTCAGTTTGCACTACTTTTTTTCTTGAGGGCTATATCCCGCAAGAGCCCTTTGCAAGAGCGCGGACTCTGTGGTATACTGGCCTGGGATCAGGAGGAACGACTATGAAAGGTTTTACGATATCGCAGGCGGCCGCAGCCTGTCAGGGGCGGATCAGCCGCCCGGATTATGCGGACAGGGAGCTCGGGCGCGTCGTGATCGACAGCCGCCGGGTACAGCCGGGCGATCTCTTCGTCGCTTTCCGGGGTGAAAAGGCGGACGGGCACGACTATATCCCGACGGCTTTCGACAAGGGGGCGGCCTGCTGCCTTGCCGAGCGCGTGCCGGAGGGAGAGACGCGGCCTGTGCTGCTGGCAGAGGATGTGCAGAAGGCGCTCGAGCGGATCGCCGCTGCCTACCGCGAGACGCTCACACTGCCTGTGGTGGGCATCACCGGCAGCGTCGGGAAGACCTCCGCCAAGGAGATGATCGCCGCGGTGCTCGCGCGGCGCTTCTCCGTTTTGAAGACCGAGGGCAATCTGAACAACCAGATCGGCGTGCCGATGACCGTCTCGCGCATCGAGCCGGAGCACGAAGCCGCCGTGGTGGAGCTCGGCATCTCCGGTTTTGGGGAGATGACGGAGCTCGCGCGCATCGCGCGGCCGTGCGTCGCCGTCTTCACGGTGATCGGCCACGCGCATCTGGAGATGCTCGGGGACCTGGACGGCGTTTTCCGCGCCAAGACCGAGCTGCTGCCTTTCCTGCCGGAGGACGGCGTCGTGATCGTAAACGGCGACGACCCCTACCTGCGCGCCATCCGCTGCCCGCAGCGGGTGATCCGCGTCGGCCTCGGTACGGAGAACGATC
The DNA here is from genome assembly GCA_017535865.1 of Oscillospiraceae bacterium. Lineage (GTDB taxonomy): Bacteria > Bacillota > Clostridia > Oscillospirales > Oscillospiraceae > Limivicinus. The sequence continues at coordinate 13,020 of JAFXTM010000061.1, read as the reverse complement.
TGCGCGCGGAGGACGTCCGCGCGGTTGGCGAGGAGCGCACGGACTGTACGCTCGTATACGAGGGACGGCGCATCCCGGTGACGATCCCGGCATTCGGGCGGCATCTGGTCTACGCCGCGCTCGAAGGCGCCGCCGTGGGCCTTGCCTTCGGCCTCACGGATGAGCAGATCGCCGCGGGCATCGCGGATTTCCGCGTCGTCGGCCGCCGCGGGGCGGTGACGGAGACGGGCTTCGTCACGCTCGTCGACGACAGCTACAACGCCAATCCCGACTCGGTCAAGTGTGCCATCGACTCCCTGCTGCAGCTCCCGGGACGGCACGTTGCCATCCTGGGCGATATGCTGGAGATTGGGGAGAACGCCTCCGCCCTCCACAGAGAAGTGGGGCGATATGCCCGTGAGAAGGGCGTGGAGCTGCTGCTGGCCGCCGGAGAGCTCGGCGCATGCTTTGCCGAGGGCGCGGGGGACATCGCCCGGCACTATCCCACGCGCGACGCCCTCATCGACGCGCTCCCCACGCTCCTGCAAAAGGGCGACGCGGTGCTGGTCAAGGCCTCGCTGCGCATGGGCTTTTCGGAGGTGGCGGAGGCCGTGAAAAAGCTGTGAGCCGCCGACCCGCCGTTCTGCTGGATCTGGACGATACGATCCTGGATTTTCACAAGGCCGAGGCGGCCGCGCTCTCCCAAACGCTGTGGGAGCTGGGGCTGGAGCCGCGGGAGGAGATCCTGCGCCGTTACAGCGACATCAACCGCCGCCAGTGGGAACTGCTGGAGGAGGGGAAGCAGACTCGCGAGCAGACCCTGCTGCGCCGCTTCGAGATCCTCTTTGCCGAGTACGGCCTCGAGGCCTCCGGCACGGAGGCCCGCGACCGCTACGAGGGGCATCTCGCCGTCGGACACTGGTTCATTCCGGGGGCGGAGGAACTGCTCGAGGCGCTTTACGGACGTTACGAGCTCTACATCGTCTCCAACGGCACGCCGAAGGTGCAGGCCGGGCGCATCGCGAGCGCCGGTATCGCGCGCTATTTCGAGAGGATCTTCGTCTCCGAGGAACTCGGCGCGGTGAAGCCGAGCGCGGAATTCTTCGCGCGCAGCGTCGGCTGCATTCCGGGCTTTGAGCGCGAGCGGGCGCTGCTGGTGGGGGACAGCCTGAGTTCCGATATTCGCGGCGCGCGGAACGCCGGGATCCGAAGCTGCTGGTTCAATCCCCGGGGCGAGGCGCCGCGCCCGGAGATCCCCGCAGATTTCGAGATCCGTGCGCTGGCGGAGCTGCCGCCCCTGCTGGAGCGGCTTTTCCCGGCCGGCTAAAAGCTGTTTAAGCAGTTTGCTGAAATACGCTCTTGAAAAAATGTAAATACATGGTATAATTGAACAAAAGAAGCAGAAAAGCGCTGATCCATCAGCGCTTTGCCCGTTTGTGAGGTGCCGTATGGAACACTATTTTACCTATTTGCGGCAGCTGAATTTGGCCTCCATGATGCTGCGTATCTTTCTCGCGATGCTCATGGGCGGCCTGATCGGTCTCGACCGGGAGAGGAAAAACCGGCCGGCCGGCTTCCGCACGTACATGCTGGTGGCGCTGGCCGCCGCTTCGACCCAGATTCTGAGCCAGTATCTCGACCTGATGCTCGATACGCAGTGGGCGGACGCTTTCGCGGTCGTCGGGCGGCGGACGGACGTGGTGCGGCTCGGCGCGCGCATTGTCAGCGGCGTCGGCTTCATCGGCACCGGCACCATCCTGCTGACCGAGCGGCAGGAGGTCAAGGGGCTGACGACGGCGAGCTGCCTGTGGGCCTCGGCCTGCATGGGCCTTGCGATCGGCGCGGGCTTCTACGAGTGCGTGATCGTGGGGACGATACTGATCGTGCTGGTCATGGAGCTCTTCCCGCTTGTCGATGACAATATCCTGGCCACCTCCCGCAACATGAACTTCTATGTGGAGATGGACAGCATCGAGTACCTTGGGGCGGTGGTCAACTGTGTGAAGGGGCGGGACATCCGCATCTACGATGTGGATATCGGCAAGGTGGAGCAGAACGGCGAGCAGCATGTGAGCGGGCTCTTCAGCGTGAAGCTCCCGAAGCGCGGACCGCATACCGAGCTGCTGGCCACAATCGCCACGATCGATGGCATCGTCGCCATCGAGGAAGTCTGAGGAGGTGCGGCATGCTGCATATCTTTGATTTTGCCCGGGAAATGAACCTGCTGGCCGTCACCGTGCGCATGGTCTCCGCGGTGATCTGCGGCGGGCTGGTCGGCATTGAGCGCGAGTTCAAGCGCCGCCCGGCGGGCTTCCGCACGCATATCCTGATCTGCCTCGGCGCGTCCGTGACGATCCTGACGAACCTCTATCTCTACCAGGTGATGCACCTCTACACGGATATTTCCCGCATGGGGGCGCAGGCAATCGCCGGCATCGGCTTCATCGGCGCCGGCACGATCATCGTCACCAAACGCAAGCGCGTGAAGGGCCTCACCACCGCGGCCGGACTCTGGACCATGTCGGCTGTCGGTCTGGTCTGCGGCGCGGGCTATCTGGAGCTTGCCTATTTCTCGACGGCGATGGTGCTCCTGGCCGAGCTGCTGCTGAGCAAGTTCGAATACCGCTTTGTGCGCAAAGTGGAGGATGTGAACCTCTACGTCGAGTACAGACGCTCCGCCTGTATCGAGCAGATCCTGGCCGCGCTGCGCCGACAGAAGATCAAACTGAACGATCTCGAGATCACCCGCATCAACGAGGGAGACGACCACCGCTACTGCGCGGTTCTGCAGGTCCAGACGAGCAAGGAAAAGCTGGACGGCGCGCTGTTCAAGGAACTCAACGCCATCGAGGATATTACGAATATCGAAGAACTGTGAACGCTTGAAGACGGACAGCGCCCCGGAACGAGATGGTTCCGGGGCGCTGTCGTGTTCAGCGGAGATTCAAAACAGAAACTTGGCCAGCACCAGAACGATCACGCCCGGGATGCCGAAGAAGCCTGCGATCAGCGCGTTGATGAGATTGACCTCGACGTTGATGCCGATGAAATCGCCGAGAAAACTGACCACAAAGAGAAGCAGATAACCGAACACGGCATGAATCAGAAATTTCAGAATGCCCTTGATGGGCTTGAGCAGGATCTTGATCAGCAGCACGACGAACACAACGGCGGCGACCGCCATCAAAACGCTGGATGCAGTTTCCATGAAAAGACCTCCTGTCAAAGCGGATAAAGGAACGACGCGCGCATATACTAAGCGCGGACAGAACGCCGGACGGTGAGAGAGAAAAAGCCGCCGGATGTCATCCTGTGATCTATTTACAGAGATACATCGAAATCGACGTTTTGTCAAGCGCAAGGAGAGGTCATCCGGTTCCGGGGACTATCCGGCGCGGGGCCGGGGTGCGGACGCACCCCGGCCTTTGTCGTTTCAGGCGCTTTCGACCCGGGCGAAAGACCGGCAGCTTTTGACAGGTCTCAAACAAGAGGGAGAAGAGGACCGGCCTCAGCCGTACATGGCCCCCGCCACGGCGCGCAGGTCAAACCCGTCCAGATCCTTTGCCGTTACGCTGAGGGAGTAGGAGACCCCGTTTTCTTTATCATACCAGGTACAGAGATCCGCAAAGCCGTTTTCATCGAAATAGCGGTAGGTTTTACACGGCATCTTTCCGTCAGCCCAGAACTGCAGATCGGATTCATCCTCAACGGTCCAGTCGTAATACATGCCGGACTGGTCGATCTCGGTGCCGCCGGTCACCTGCTCCCTCGCTGTGAAACTGTTCCCGTTCAGATCAAAGGAGAGCTGGACCAGCGCGCCCGGAACGCCGGAGGGATCCGCCGCCGAATCCATCACGCACCAGTTCACGTTTTCCGCGCCCTCCGGCACGACGAAGGAGCGGGGGCAGATCTCGCGCGCCTCAGCCTCCGTGATGTCGTGCCAGGGGTTGGCGAGCTGGACGGCGGCAGTGCTCTGCGGCGTCTCGGCTGCGGGGCTTTTCTGGCCGCAGGCCGCCAGCGTCAGCATCATGCTCAGCAGGATAAATACCAGTATTTTTTTCATTTTTTTCTCACTTTCTTTTTTCCATTTTTGACTGTACTACGAAAGTATAGCATAAAACCGCCGCTTATGGAAGAAAAAACTGACCCGTCGGAGCGGAGCGTGGGATCGTCGGCCAGGGGACTTGCCTGCCGGAGACAGCGAAGCGCACGACTTTTTTGAACAAAAGTGAAAAAGGACTGGACTATTCTTGAAAATCATAGTATACTTTTCACAGAAGCAGTTTATAAAGTAAGTTTAAAAATGTAAACTTAATGCCGGGTAATCGAGCAGCGATGCTCCTACCACATAAATAACGGCGGAAGCCGGAAAACAGGAGGGTATACCATGAAGAAACTCATTGCACTGGTGTTGGCACTGATGCTCGTCGTCTCCCTGGGGACCTGCGCCTTTGCCGAGACCGACTGGCCTAACGGGAAAACTGTTCAGATGATCATCCCGTTCGGCGCCGGCGGCGACACGGATCTGCACTGCCGTGTCCTCACCGAGATGGTAGCGAAGGAGCTCGGGGTCGACATCGTCTGCACCAACGTCACCGGCACGTCCGGCACGGTGGCTGCGCGTCAGGTCAGAGAGTCCCCGAACGACGGCTACACGATCATGTGGCAGCAGACCTCGTTCCTGATCGCAAGCCTGCTCGGTATCTGCGACTTCGATTACACCGATTTTGAGATCGGATGCACGGTGATCGAAGACATGTCCGCCTTTGTGACCACGAAGGCCAACGACCCGAGATACTCGAACTTTGACGAATTTGTCCAGTATGCCAAGGATCACCCGGGCGAGCTGCTCTGGGGCGGCTCCATCGGCGGCGACGGCCATATGTACGCGCTGATGATCGCCGATAAGCTCGGTCTGGAGTTCACCTATGTCGACCTGGACGGCACGGCGGAGATCATCCCCGCGCTGCTCAACGGCAGCGTCGACTGGACGACCGGCGTCTACGGCACCTACGGCGAGTATGTGAAGACCGGCGATTTTGAGTCGCTCTGCTATATGGCCGACGAGGCGCTCGACGGCAGCGACACGCCGGGCTGGAAGGAGTACACGGGCGAATCCTTCCCCTTGGGCAAGATGTTCTGCTATCTCTTCCCGAAGGGGACCGACCCCGAGATCATCAAGCAGTTTAACGCTGCGGTCGAGAAGTGCGTGAACTCTGAGGAGTTCAAAGCCCACTGCGAGAATTACTTCATCACCCCCGTCTACAGAGAGGGTGCTGAGGCCGAGGAATACCTGGCCAACTACTACGCCACGATGGCGCAGTATCGCGACGATCTGCTCGTGAAGTAAAGCGGGCTTCCCGGCAGACAGCCGCTGCATTACCGCATTGACAGAGAAGATTGCCGGCATAGGATACGCCATTCATATGTCGTTGAGTATGCCGGCAATTTTCCGTTTATCGTTTGGAATGAGGGTCTCCCTATGAAAAATCGGTCTTTCAGCGATTTCGTCCGGCGCTACAAAGAGGCTGCGTTCGCACTGGTCATGCTGGTGCTGTTCTCGCTGGTGATCTACTTCACAAAGGACATTCGCCTGCTGGTGATCAACACCACTGTTACGGCCCGCTTCTGGCCGACGGTCTGCGGCATCGCGGGCTGCATCCTGAGCGGGATCCTCTTCGTGCAGAGCGTGATTGAAGGCGTCACGCTCGCCCGGCGCGAGGAGAGCGGAGAAATTGAAAAACCAGAGCTCGGAGAGCGTTTCTTCGAGGGCGACCGTTTTCGCTCCCTCGCGACACTGCTTCTGACGTTTCTTTATATAGCGGGGCTGAAAACCTTCGGGTTTCTGCTTATGACGGTCCTTTACCTGTTCTGCGTGTTCATCATGCTCGCGGAGAAAGAGAACAGGAAGGTCTGGAAGCTGCTCCTGATCGACGTCGTCTTTACCATACTCGTGTATTTGCTCTTTCGCTATGTATTCAAGATGATCCTGCCGCTCGGCACGATCTGGTAAGGAGGGAAAAACGCCATGAGTCAACTGATCGCCTCCTTCCCCCAGATCTTTACCGATCCGCTCTGCTATGTGCTGATCCTCGTGGGCTGCACGGTCGGCATCATCTTCGGCTGTATCCCCGGCCTTACCGCGGGCATCGCCATCGCGCTCAGCCTGCCCCTGACGCTGAAGCTGCCCATCATCCCCAGTTTTACGCTGCTGCTGTCGCTTTACATAGGCGGCATCTCCGGCGGCCTGATCTCCGCGATCCTGATCAAGATCCCCGGTACGCCCGCCTCCGTTGCCACCACCTTTGAGGGCGGGCCGATGGCTGATCGCGGCGAGGCGTGGCGCGCGCTGTCCGTTTCCATCATCTTCTCCTTCATCGGGACGCTCTTCGGAATTGCCGTGCTCTGCTTTATGACGCCGATCCTCGGCCGCTTTGCGCTGTCGCTCGGGATGCACGACTACTTTGCCGTGGCGCTTTTCTCTCTTACGCTGGTCTCTGCGCTTTGCGACAAGTCTCTGATCAAGGGCCTGATCGCGTGCGGCATCGGCCTGGTCCTCGCCTGTGTCGGCTCCGCGCCGATCGACGGCTACACGCGCTTCACCTTTGGGATCCACTCTCTCGACGCCGGCTTCAGCGAGGTGCCTGCGCTGGTCGGCCTCTTCGCCATGACGGAGCTGCTTAACGGAGCCAAGCGGAGCGAGGCCGGCAAAAAGCTGGCGAGCTTCCGCCGCCATGGCATCGGCATAACCGGCCGTGAGTTCGTCTCGCAGCTTCCGAACGCTTTCGTCTCCGGCACGATCGGGACCTTCATCGGCATCCTGCCGGGTATCGGAGCCTCGGTCTGCAATCTGATGGCCTACGGCGTGTCGAAGAAGCTCTCCCGCTACCCCGAAAAATACGGTACGGGCATCATTGACGGCCTGGTTGCCTCGGAGACTTCCAACAACGCCTGCATCGGCGGAACCATGGTTCCTCTCCTGACGCTGGGCATCCCCGGCGACACGGTCACGGCCATCCTGCTTGGCGCCTTTACGATCAACGGGCTGAATCCCGGCCCGCTGTTTTATCAGGAGAACATCAAGCTTATCTATATCATCTTTGCCATCATGCTGGTTGCCTCGGTGGTCACGTTCCTGATCCAGTTCGTCGGCATCCGGGGCTTTACACAGCTGCTCCGCGTTCCCAAGTACATGCTTCTGCCAATGGTGCTGGTGCTGTGCATCGTCGGGTCCTTCGGCGCGAATAACCGCATCTTCGATGTGTGGACGCTGCTGTTCTGGGGTGTGCTCGGTTTCGTGCTCACAAAGTTCGATATCCCCCTCACGCCGATCATCATGGGCTATATCCTGGGACCGATCACGGAGAAGTATCTGCGCCGCGGCCTGATGATGAGCCGCAATAACTTCATGGATTTCTTCAATCACCGCGTTGCGGCGATTTTCCTGATCCTCACGGTCCTGCTGGTCACCGTCACGTTTGTGACGCAGGTCGTCGCGCTTGTCAAGTCATCAAAGAAAAAGAAGGATGCCTGAATGTACACGTTCAAGAATAAACTGAAAGCAGATCTGAAAGCGGGCGAGACCCGATTCGGCGCGTTCGTCACGGCGCCCTGCCCCGAGGTCGTGGAGGTGCTGGCCATAGCGGGATACGATTTCGTTATCCTCGACACGGAGCACACCGCCTCCGGCATCGAGACCGTCGTGGACATGATGCGGGCGGCCGAGGCCTACGGCATGACGCCGATCGTGCGCATGCCCGACGACACGCCGAAGAACATGTCGCGCTATCAGGACGTGGGCGCCTACGGCGTCCAGATCCCCATGGTGCACACGGCGGAGCAGGCCGCGGCGATCGTGCAGGCGATGAAATACATGCCCGATGGGATCCGCGGCATGTCGGGCGGCCGCGGTACCGCCTGGGGCCGGATCGCCGACTACAGGCGCGTCAGCGATGAGGAGACGCTGATCGCCGTCATGTGCGAGTCCAGGACGGCCGTCGACAGCATCGGGGAGATCGTGAAGGTGCCCGGTGTCGACGCGGTCTTTATCGGCGCCTACGATCTGTCCCAGTCGCTGGGCGTGCCCGGACAGACCACGCACCCGCTCGTGGAAGAGGCCGTGCAGACGGTCCTGGACGCCTGCCTGGCGGCGGACGTGATCCCCGGCATTGTCGCGCCGGACGTCGAGCTCGCCAGACGGCGCGCGGCGCAGGGCTTCCGCTATATCACCATTCTGGACGACATGGCCTTTTTCATGGACTGTGTGGAGGACCGCCTGCGCCGTGTGAGAGGGACGAGCCACTGACCCGAACCAGCTTCGCTTCGCATGGGGCGGTGCCGGAGGGGATTGGGTATTCCTTCCGGCCAATTTGAGCGAAGCGGATCTTCGCCCGCCGCAGGCGGGCCACCAGAAAAGGGAAAATCCGAACAGGATTTCCCCTTTTCTGGTGCGGGCATGGGGACTTGTTTGCCTGTTCGCCTTGCGGGAGACGGCGAACAACAAGGTCTCCGCCAGTTTTTGAACTGGTGGAGGAAAGCCCCGCCGGGGCTTTCGATTTTGATTCAAGTCCCCAATCTTCCGGAACAGAACGACCGCCCCGACAGGGGCGGCCGTTCTTTTCTGGTGCGGGCATGGGGACTTGAACCCCAACGCCTTGCGGCACAGGAACCTAAATCCTGCATGTCTGCCAATTTCATCATGCCCGCATAAACGGGAAAAAAGCCTGCCGCTTCTGCGGCAGGCTTTTATATGGAGCGGGCAACGAGGCTCGAACTCGCTACCTCCACCTTGGCAAGGTGGCGCTCTACCGGATGAGCTATGCCCGCGTCAGCATGGGCTATTCTACCACATTTTGCCGACTTGTCAAGGAGATTTTTCCCCATCCTCAAAAATCCTTTCCTCCGGCTCGACGCTCCCCGCGTCCGGGACCGCCCGGTCGGGGGACGGATGGACAAGCTCCGCGTAGGTCAGCGGCCCGGTGCAGTGCGGATAGGCGAAGTAATCCCAGCGGTAGGTGCCCCAGGCGCTCTCGTCGTCGAGCAGGAAACCGGCTTCGACCCCCAGACGGGAGCAGACGGCGGTATCCACATGGTAATACGCTCCGTCGATCTGCACGATGTTCCAGGTGTAAGCCTCGCCGCCGCGCTGTCCGTGGATCGTTTCGCAGTCAAGACCCATACGGCGGCAGTATTCCACATAGGCAAGCGCGAGGCCGTGGTCGTTTGCTTCCCGGCCGATCAGCGCGTCGTACACGCTGTCCTTTGCGCTGTCCTCGGTATAGCGGCTGCGCACGATCAGCCCGCAGCAGGCTAGCAGTGCGCGCTCCGCCTCGCTCAGTCCGGAGAGGTCCGTACCCATAAAGAGATCGAGCGCAGCCATTGCTTCGCAGCGGGCCGCGTGTTCCTCCGCCGACATGCCGTAATCGAAGTCGATCACATACAGGCGCTGCGTATCGGCGCCGCTGGTCATGCTCACGCTCACCCTCGGCTCGAGCGGCGAGATCGTCGGGGCCTCATGGTAGATCTGAAGAATGAAGTCCTCCAGCGCCTCGGCGGAGTAGCTGCTGCGCTCGATCAGCAGGACGAGCGAGCGCTGCCCGGTCACCATGGCCTCGCGCAGCAGCTCGCCCGCGTCGGCGGCGTAGGGGAGCTGCACGATGCTCTCGAGCGCCTCCGCGGTCTTGCTGTACTGGACGGAGAGGAGGGCTTCGTAGTGGTTGACGATCTTGGACAGCTCGTAGGAGATGTTCTCCACACAGTAGGCGCAGAGCGCGTCCTGCGTGCGGATCTGCCAGCAGGCGCTGGCAAGGTCGGCGCTGACGTCCCCGGTGTAGGCCGGATCGAAACGGATGACGCGGCTGACGTCGCCCTCCGCTACCATGCCGCGCAGGACCTCCATAAGATCGTCAAGAGAGGCTGCGGTGGTGTCATCCGCTTCGGGAGCGGCGGCGTTGACGACGGGCTCGAAGCTCGTCTCCACCACGTATTCCGTATCGAAGATGCGCCCGCAGCCGCAGAGCGAAAGCGCCGCTGCGGCCAGGAGGAGAATCAACGCGAGCCGTCGTTTCATAATTGCTTACCGGACCTCCGAAATGCTCTCAAAGCCGTTGCCGAAAACGTTTTTGGCGTCGGTGACGATGAAGAAAGCGCGCTCGTCCACACGCCGGACCAGACGGCGCAGCTCGCCGATCTGGGTGCGCTTGATGACGCACATGATAACATGCTTGGTCTGATGGGAGTAGGCGCCCTCGCCCTCCAGGATGGTGACGCCGCGGTGCACATGGCCGGAGATGATCTCCCGCGCCAGCTCCTCGCTCTTCTCGCTGACGATGTAGCAGAGGGAGGAATTGTCGAAGCCGTACAGGGCGAGGTCGACCACTTTGCTGACGACGTACATGCCGATCAGCGAGTACATGGCGCTCTCATACTTCTGCAGCACAAAGGCGTAGGCGGAGACGATGACCACGTCGAGGATCAGGACGATGGTGCCGAAGTTGATCTGCTGATACTTCTGCCGCAGCATCTTGGCCACGATGTCGATGCCGCCGGTCGAGGCGCCGACGTAGTAGATCATGCCCATGCCCGCGCCCTTGATGACGCCGCCGATGATGCTGCCGAGCATGGGGTCCGTGGTGGCGACAATGCCGGTCGAGGCAAAGATATCCACGCAGACGGAGGAGACCGCCGTCCCGACCAGGGAACCGACCAGATAGTCCGCCCCGAAGTGCCGCCAGGCGATCACAAAGAGCGGGATGTTCAGCACGAGCACCGTCATGCCGACCGGCCAGCGCGTGAAATGGTTGAGGATCATGGCGATGCCTGTAACCCCGCCGGAGACGATGTCGTTGGGGAACATGAAGTACTGGAAGCCGATCGCGTAAACGACGCTGCCGAGCGCGATCATACAGTATTTGAAAAACAGATGGCGCAGGCGCGCGCTGCGGGGGTTGGCGGGCATTTCCATTTCGCACCTCCTGGGTCAGTCGATCAGCGAGAGCTGCTCCTCACCGCGGTCCTCGGGCTTCAGGAGCGCGCCGGCGCCGGGGACGCTGCGCACGCGATAGCGGCTCACGTTCACGATGGGCGTTTCGCTGAGCGGCGCGGCGCGGAGCAGCTGCTTTTTCGCTTTCAGGCTCATCACATTCACGCCCTGGCTGGCACGGCTGGTCTTGGTCTGCAGCAGCGAGCTGTGGAACACCAGACAGCGCCCGTCGCTTGCAAAGCATGCGATGTCCTTCTCCTCGTCGAGTACCAGGATAGAGCGCAGCGGGCTCTTGTCCGAATAAGCGCCGATCAGCTTGCGGCGGTTGGTCTTGGTCTCATACGCGCTCATGGCGATGCGCGCTGCCTTGCCGTTTTCGAAGACGTAGAGGATGTCCTTCCGGTAGTCGCCCGGGTCGATCATGGTCAGCACGCTCTCGCCCTCGTCCATACCGAGCCGGGTGGGCAGATAAGTGCCGAGAGCCGAGGCCTTGCCGTCCTCCATGTCGCGCAGGCGCAGCTTGTAGATCTGCTGCCGGTCCGTCACGATCAGCAGCTCGCGCCGGTTGGAGGACTCAAAGCTCACGTTCAGCGCGTCGCCCTCCTTGTATTTCTGTTCGCCGCTCATGCGCAGGGACTGGGCGGTGATCTTTTTGAAATAGCCCTCGCGGGAGAGGAAGAGCGTCACGGGGTAATCCTCCACGGCCTCTTCCTCGGGCTCCTCCTCGACTTCGGAGGCGTAGACGATCTCGCTCCGGCGCGGGAGCACATACTTTTTGTTGATCTGCTGCAGCTCCGCGACGATGATCGCGCGGATCTTCCGGCGGTTGTTGAGCGTGCTCTCCAGCTCCTCGATCTCCTTTTCGAGCTCCGCGGTCTCGGCGGTGCGCTTGAGGATATACTCGCGGTTGATGTTGCGCAGCTTGATCTCCGCCACGAACTCCGCCTGGAGCTGATCGATGCCGAAGCCCATCATCAGGTTGGGCACGACCTCGCTCTCGAGCTCCGTGCCGCGGATGATCTCGATGGCCCGGTCGATGTCGAGCAGGATCGCCTCGAGACCCTTGAGCAGATGGAGCTTCTCCCGCTTTTTCTGCAGATCGAAATACACCCGGCGGCGTACGCAGTCCATGCGCCAGGCGATCCACTCCTCAAAGATCTCGCCTACGCCCATGACCTTGGGGTTGCCGCCCACGAGGATGTTGAAGTTGCAGGCAAAGGCGTCCTGCAGGGGAGTGAGCTTGAAGAGGTTCTGCATCAGCTTGTCCGGATCCACGCCCCGCTTCAGATCGATGGCGAGACGCAGACCGCTCAGGTCCGTCTCGTCCCGCATGTCGTTGATCTCGCGGATCTTGCCGGTCTTGATGAGCTCGGCCACCTTGTCCAGAATGGCCTCGGAAGTGGCGGTATAGGGGATCTCGTAGATCTCGATGATGTTTTCCTTGCTGAGATAGCGCCAGCGGCCCCGGAGCTTCACGCTGCCCCGGCCGGTGCGGTAGATCTTCTCCATCTCCGCCCGGTCATAGAGGATCTCGCCCCCGGTGGGGAAGTCCGGCGCCGGGAGGGTGGAGAGCAGGTCGTGCTCCGGGTCCTTCAGATAGGCGATGGCGGTGTCGCAGACCTCGTTCAGGTTGAAGCCGCAGATGGAGCTTGCCATGCCGGCGGCAATGCCGGTGTTGTTGGAGACCAGGACGTTGGGGAAGCTGGTGGGAAGTAGGGTCGGCTCCTGCATGCTGCCGTCGTAGTTGTCCACAAAGTCCACGGTGTCCTTGTCGATATCCCGGAAGAGCTCCGCGCAGATGGCGGAGAGCTTGGCCTCCGTATAGCGGGGGGCGGCGTAGGACATGTCACGGGAATAGACCTTGCCGAAGTTGCCCTTGGAGTCCACAAAGGGAGTGAGAAGGGCCTCGCAGCCGGCGGAGAGGCGGACCATGGTCTCGTAGATGGCGGCGTCGCCGTGGGGGTTGAGGCGCATGGTCTGGCCCACGATGTTGGCGCTCTTGGTACGCGCCCCGGTGAGCAGACCCATCTTGAACATGATGTAGAGGAGCTTGCGGTGGG
>JAFXTM010000060.1 GCA_017535865.1 Oscillospiraceae bacterium | reverse complement strand
TGTATCTGATCGGCACCTCCGAGCACTCCATGATCGGCAAATTCATCGATCAGATCATTCCCGAGGAAAGTCTGCCCCAGACGCTGACGAGCTATTCTCCCTGCTTCCGCAAGGAGAAGGGCGCCCATGGTATCGAGGAGCGCGGCGTCTACCGCATCCACCAGTTTGAAAAGCAGGAGATGATCGTGGTCTGCAAGCCGGAGGACTCCATGGCCTGGTATGAAAAGATGTGGCGCTTCTCCGTCGAGCTCTTCCGCAGCATGGAGATCCCCGTGCGCCAGCTCGAATGCTGCTCCGGCGACCTGGCCGACCTGAAGGTCAAGTCCTGCGATATCGAGGCCTGGTCACCGCGCCAGCAGAAGTACTTTGAGGTCTGCTCCTGCTCCAACCTCGGCGACGCGCAGGCCCGCCGGCTGAAAATGCGCGTCAAGGGCGCCGACGGCAAAATGTATCTGCCCCACACGCTCAACAACACCGTGGTCGCGCCGCCGCGCATGCTGATCGCCTTCCTGGAGAACCATCTGCAGGCCGACGGCAGCGTCACCATCCCTGAGGTCCTGCAGCCCTACATGGGCGGCACCGCTCTTCTCGTTCCCAAAAAATAAATTTTTATAAAAGGAGAGGAATCCCATGAAAAAGTTCATCGAAGAATTCAAAGCTTTCATTTCCCGCGGCAGCGTGCTGGACATGGCCATCGGCGTGATCGTCGGCGGCGCGTTCGGCGCGATCACCGGCTCTCTTGTCAGCGATGTCATTACCCCGCTGCTGGCCGTTCTGTTCAAGAGCCCCAACCCCGACGCGCTGAACATCACGCTGCGCGCCGCCACCGAGGAGTCCGAAGCCATCGTGCTCGGTCTCGGCACCTTCATCGGCACCATCATCAACTTCCTGGTCATCGCCCTGGTCCTGTTCTCTGTGATCAAGGCCGTCAACAAGGCCCGCGCGATCGCAGAGGCTGCCAAGAAGAAGGAAGAGGCCGCCGCTGCCGCCGCCGAGGATCCCAAGCCCACGACCGAGGATCTGCTCGGCGCCATCCTCGAGGAGCTCAAGAAGAAAGACTGATCTTATACATCACTCTTTAAAAGCCCGGACTGGTTCCGGGCTTTTTTCTGTTGGCTTTCAGCGTCTCTCCCTACTATATTGTATTTATATCTTGAAAAACAGCGGAAAATTTGGTATACTAACTAAGTTAGGAATACTCTGTTTTCTGGAATCTGTTCACGAGGTGTACGCTATGAATTCTCTTCAGGAAATCTGGGACCGGATCCTGCAGATCCTCTCCCGGGAACTGACGCCGACCGCGATCACCACCTGGTTTTCCGACTGCTCGCCGGTCGATATCGAGGACTGCCGTCTGGTCCTGCATACAAGCTCCGATTTCAAGCGCGATATCATTCTCAAGCGCTTCGGAGATACCATCAAGGCCGCCCTGTCCGATCTCTTCTCCTGCGACTTTGATCTGCTGGTGCTGGCCGGAGACGAGCTTAAGGATTATAAGGAAAAGGTAAAAGCGGTGAATGCTCTCCCGGAGAGCGACGGCTATACCTTCGACCGCTTCATCGTCGGCAGCTCCAACAAATTCGCGCATGCGGCCGCCCTGGCCGTGGCGGACAAGCCGGGAAAAAACTACAATCCACTCTTCATCTACGGCAACTCCGGCCTCGGCAAGACGCACCTGCTGCGCGCGATCGGTCAGGCCATCTTCGAGAAGGATCCCACAGCTCGGATCGCCTATATCAAGGGCGATGAGTTCACGAATCAGATGGTCAAGGCCATCAAGGAGGGCACGACGGAGGATTTCCGGACCCGCTACCGCAACGTGGATCTGCTTCTGGTGGACGATATTCAGTTCATCGCCGGAAAGGAGAGCACGCAGGAGGAGTTCTTCCACACCTTCAACAGCATCTACGAGGCCGGAAACCAGATCGTCATCACCTCGGACCGCCCGCCGATGGAGATGAGCCTGCTGGACGACCGGCTCCGTACCCGCTTTGAAGGCGGCCTTATGGCAGACATCCAGCCGCCCGATCTCGAGACGCGCATGGCCATCACCCGCAACAAGGCCTCGCAGCTCGGGCTCATCCTGTCGGACGAAGCGGTCAATTACATTGCGGAGAATATCACCGCGAATATCCGCCAGATTGAAGGCGTCATCAAAAAACTCACAGCCTACAAGGATATTCTGAACGAAGTCATCACCATCGACTCGGTCAAGCGCGCGATCGCGGACGTGATGCAGAACGGCGAGGACATCCCGAAGCCCGCGAACATCATCCGGGAAACGGCCAAATATTTCTCTCTGCAGGAGGAGGATCTGCGCGGACAGAGCCGCTCCAAGAATACCGCCATCGCCCGTCAGATCTCCATGTATCTGATCCGTACCTTGACCAACATGTCCCTGCAGGATATCGGCAGAGAGTACGAGGGGCGCAATCACTCAACGGTGCTCTCCTCCATCCGCAAGGTCGAGGATCTGATGAAGAAAGACCCCAGAATGGCCGGCATCGTGCGGGACATCACCTCCAACATCACGACCAATACAAGACTCTGACCCGTCTCTGCTTTTTCCACAATTTTTGTGGAAATGTCGAAATATCGCGGTGGAAAGTCCGACACTCTCCTTTGTCTGTGGATAAGCTCTCCTTTTTCCCACATTTTTTTCATCACGGCAACCGCAGGGCCCGCAAGGCTTTGACGGACTTTTCCACAAGTTTTTTTTCTACTACTGAGACCACTAAAAAGTATTTAAAATGATTATAAATAATTACGACAAGCTCTTTTGAATCGCATCGAACAGGGAGGAAACAACATGAAATTTTCTTGTGAAAAATATCTGCTCCAGAACGCCTGCTCCACCGCAGCCCGCGCCGCCGCCTCCAAGAGCCCGATCCAAGCGCTCGAAGGCCTGCTGCTCCAGGTGAGCGCAACAGAAGTCAAAGTAACCGGTTATGATCTCAAGAAAGGGATCTACACCAGCTTCCCGGCCGATGTCGTACAGGGCGGCTCCCTTGTCGTCAACTGCCGGCTCTTCGGCGAGATCATCCGCAAGCTGCCGGACGGGATCGTCACGGTCACGACGGACGATCTCAACATCAACGTGAAATGCGGCAAGAGCGATTTCAATATCATGGGCATAGACCCGAAGGACTATCCCGAGATGCCCGAGGTGGACGGCCAGAATCAGATCGCGCTGCCGGAGAAGATCCTGCGCAGCATGATCAACCAGACTATTTTCGCTGTCGCGGACAACGATGTGCGCCCCATCTACACCGGGACACTGTTTGAAGTCAGCGGCGAGGAGCTGACGCTGGTGTCGGTGGACGGCTATCGGCTTGCCAAGCGCAGCGAAAAGCTGGACGGCGCGCATATGCAGGACTGCCGTTTTGTCGTGCCGGGGACCGCGCTCAGCGACGTCGAGCGCATCTGTGAGGACAGCGACGATCTTGTCAGCATTTCCGTCGGGCAGAAGCATATCTCTTTCTCCATCGGGGAGACGGTGGTCGTCACCCGCCGGCTGGAGGGTGAGTTCCTCAATTATAAAAAATCCATTCCTGAGAATTTCCGTCATGTTCTGAAAGTGGAGCGTGCGGAGATCATGACCGTAATCGACCGCGTCTCTCTTATCATCAGCGAGAAAAACAGCAGCCCCGTGCACCTGATCCTCAACGAGGGCAGTATCCAGTGCAGCTGCGCCACGCCCATCGGCAAGGCGGAGGACGTCTGCCTCTGCGAGGGCAGCGGCGAGGGGCTGGAGATCGGCTTCAACGACCGCTATCTGATGGACGCGCTGAAGGCGGCGGGCAAGGACGAGCTGCTCCTCTGCCTCAACACCGCCTCTTCACCCTGCATCCTCAAGGCCGCCGACGGCAGCGAGGCCTTCACCTATATGATCCTGCCCGTGCGTCTGCGGGCGAACGACTAAAGAAGCGTCCTTTGATCCCGATTTCTTATAACCGAAGAGAGATATGGAAAAAATAGCCATTGAGACCGATTTCATCAAGCTCGACTCCCTGCTTAAATTCGCGGCGCTGGTCGGGACCGGCGGCGAGGCCAAGTACGTGATCAGCGAGGGCCTGGTCCGCGTCAACGGCGAGGTCTGCACGATGCGCGGGAAAAAAATCCGGCCGGGCGACACGGTGGAATTCGACGCCTTCACGCTGAAAGTCACCGGAGCCTGAGCCGATGAGAGTCGACAAGATCGCGCTGAACGGCTTCCGCAACTACGAGTGGGAGACCGTGAACTTTGCGCCCGGCACGAACGTGATCTCCGGATCGAACGCGCAGGGCAAGACGAATCTGCTTGAGGCCGTATACCTGCTCGCCTGCGGGCGGAGCTTCCGCACCCGCTTCGACAAGGAACTGGTCGGTTTCGCTTTTTCGGAGGCGGATCTGCTCGCGGAGGTCTTCAGCCACGAACGGCAGCAGACCGTTAACATCCGTCTCCGCCCGGGCCAGACCAAGCGCATCACGGTCAACGGCGTGAAAAAGACGGCCTCGGAGCTCTCCGGGCTCCTGAACGTCGTGCTCTTCTGCCCCGACGATCTGAACCTCATCAAGGAGGGGGCCGCGGTGCGCCGCCGCCTGCTCGATAACGCCATCAGCCAGATCCGGCCCCGCTATGCGGAGATCCTCGCGGACTTCAACCGCCTCTATGAAAACAAGACCCGCATCCTGCGGGACTGGCGGGAAAAGCCGGCGCTGCTCGACACGCTCGACGAGTTTTCCGACGGGATGTGCCGGGCCTCGGCCCAACTGATCCGCTACCGCGCGGCCTTCACCGCCCGCCTCAACGAGGCCGCGCCTCCCATCCACCGGGATTTCTCCGGCGAGGGGGAAAAACTCGATATTGTTTACAAGACCGTGAGCACGGTGCACGACCCCTTCGCCTCCGCAAAGGAGATCTACTACGACCTCTGCGAACACCAGGAGAAGCACCGCCAGGCGGAACTGGACAGCGCACAGTGTCTCTCCGGCGCGCACAAGGACGATCTGGAGATCTATATCAACGGCCGCGCGGCAAGGAGCTTCGCCTCCCAGGGCCAGACGCGCACGGCGGCGCTGTCGCTCAAGCTTGCCGAACGGGAGATCTTCCTCGACGAAAGCGGAGAGTACCCCATCCTGCTGCTTGACGACGTGCTCTCGGAGCTCGACAGCCGGCGGCAGGAGTTCGTGCTCAACCGGATCGGCGGCGGGCAGACGCTCATCACCTGCTGCGAGGACGACGCCATCTCCGCCCGCACCGGCGGCAAGGTGCTCTTTGTCGACAGGGGGCGGATCCGGTGAACTACCTGCACCTGGGCAAGGGCACGGTCGTCCCAACGGCGGGCATCGTCGGGATCTTCGACCTCGACGTCACCTCCCAGTCCCACCTGACGCGGCGCTTCCTGCGGGAGGCGGAGCAGCGCGGCCAGGTCGTGAACGCGGCGGAGGACATCCCCAAGACCTTCGTTGTCTTCCGGGAGGGGGACACGACGCGGGTCTTTCTGAGCCAGATGGCCGCGGCGACGCTTTTGAAGCGCGCCGAAAGCGGCCAGCTGTAAATCAACTGCATCCTTATCATCGCTTTGCGGGACGGCGGAGAACATGCTCCGCGTGTCCGTTTTGGAGGAAACTATGGCAGACATCACAGAAAAAGTAACCCAGGAATACGACGCCAGTCAGATCCAGGTCCTCGAGGGCCTGGAGGCGGTGCGCAAGCGCCCCGGCATGTATATCGGCTCGACCTCGTCCTCGGGTCTGCACCATCTGGTGTATGAGATCGTGGACAACTCCATCGACGAGGCGCTGGCCGGCTACTGCACGGGGATCGAGGTCTGCATCGAGCCGGGCGACATCATCCGCGTCTCGGACAACGGCCGCGGCATCCCCGTGGACATCCAGGAGCAGACCGGCAAATCCGCGCTCGAGGTCGTCTTCACGGTGCTGCACGCGGGCGGCAAATTCGGCGGCGGGGGCTACAAAGTCTCCGGCGGCCTGCACGGCGTGGGCGCCTCGGTAGTGAACGCGCTCTCGGAATGGCTGGAGGTCCGGGTCCAGAAGGACGGAAAGATCTACCAGATGCGCTTCTCCCGCGGGGAGATCACCGAGCCGATCCATGTGGTGGGCACGGCCGACCGCACCGGCACGAGCGTGCGCTTCAAGCCCGACCCCGACATGTTCGACGACACGGTCTTCGACTATGAGATCCTGCACACCCGCATGCGCGAGCAGGCCTTCCTCAACGGCGGTCTGACCATCTCCCTGGCCGATCAGCGCGGCGGGGAGGAGATCCGCGAGACGATGTGCTACGAGGGCGGCATCCGCGAGTTCGTCCGCTACCTCAACAAGCACAAGAGCCCCATCCACGAGGAGGTCATCTACCTCTCCGGCAGCAAGGGCGACGCCGTCGCCGAGATCGCGCTGCAGTACAACGACGGCTACAGCGAGAACCTGGTGTCCTTTGCCAACGATATCCGCACGCCCGAGGGCGGCATGCACGAGACCGGCTTCAAGACGGCCCTGACGCGCGTCATAAACGCCTACGGGCAGAAGAACAACATCATCAAGGGGGACGATAAGGTCTCCGGCGAGGACGTGCGCGAGGGCATCTCCGCGGTCATCTCCGTGAAGCTCCCCGAGGCCCAGTTCGAGGGCCAGACCAAGCAGAAGCTCGGCAACGCCTACATCCGCACGCTTGTGGACGGGATCGTGAACGACCAGCTCACCGAGTATTTCGAGGAGCATCCCGCTGCGGCCAAGGCCATCCTGGAGAAGGCCATGATGGCCAACCGCGCCCGCGAGGCCGCGCGCAAGGCCAAGGAATCCGTCCGCCGCAAGACGGGGCTCGAGAGCGGCCAGATGCCCGACAAGCTGCAGGACTGCAACGAGCGCGACCCCTCCCTCTGCGAGCTCTACATCGTCGAGGGCGACTCTGCCGCGGGCTCGGCCATCCAGGGCCGCGACAGCCGCTTCCAGGCGATCCTCGCCATGTGGGGCAAGATGCTGAACGTCGAGAAGGCCCGGGCCGACAAGATCTACGGCAACGACAAGCTCTATCCGCTGATCGTCGCCATGGGCGCCGGTATCGGGGATGAGTTCAACATCGAGAAGCTCCGCTACCACAAGATCATCATCATGGCCGATGCGGACGTCGACGGCTCGCATATCCGCACGCTGCTGCTGACCTTCTTCTTCCGGTACATGCGCCCGCTCATCGAGCACGGCTACGTCTACTCCGCCGTGCCCCCGCTCTACAAGCTCACGCGCGGAAAGACGCAGCGCGTGGCCTATTCCGACGAGGAGCGCGACCGGATCAGCGCGGAACTGCGCGCCGACAATCCCAACGCCAAGGTGGACATCAACCGCTTCAAGGGCCTGGGCGAGATGGACCCGCACGAGCTCTGGGAGACCACGATGGACCCGGAGAAGCGCTCGCTGCGGCGGATCACGCTGGGCGACGCGATCATGGCCGACCAGATCTTCACGGTCCTCATGGGCGAGGATGTCGAGCCGCGCCGCGAGTGGATCGAGCAGAACGCCAAATACGTCGTAAACCTTGATATTTAAGAAGCGAGGCAGCTATGGCACATAAACGAGACTACAAACCAGAGGATATCCTTTTCCCCGATCAGGTCATCACCGAGTCCGAGCTGGTGGGAGAGATGCAGACGAGCTATATCGACTACGCCATGTCGGTCATCGTGGGCCGCGCCCTGCCCGACGTGCGCGACGGCCTGAAGCCCGTACACCGGCGTATCCTCTATACGATGTATGAGGGCGGCCTAACCAGCGACAAGCCCTTCAAGAAATCCGCCACCTGCGTCGGCGACGTGCTGGGCCATTACCACCCGCACGGCGACGCCTCGGTCTACGACGCCATGGTGCGTCTGGCCCAGGATTTCTCCATGCGCTACATGCTGGTCGACGGCCACGGCAACTTCGGCTCCGTGGACGGCGATCCCCCCGCGGCCTACCGATACACCGAGGCCCGGCTCTCGAGGATCTCCAACGAGATGCTGCGCGACATCGACAAGGAAACCGTGGACTGGGACCCCAACTTTGACGAGACGCGCAAGGAACCGCGCGTGCTTCCCTCGCGCTTCCCGAATCTCCTGGTCAACGGCTCGA
>JAFXTM010000002.1 GCA_017535865.1 Oscillospiraceae bacterium | reverse complement strand
GCCGGAGACGGCGCAGCCGGAGAGCAGCGCGAGCAGCAGCGCCGTGCAGAGGAGCAGCGAAAGCGTGCGAATGACACGTGCGGGAAGAGCGCGTTTCATGTTCGATCACCTCGTATACAGGCTGGATGGGATTTTTCTCCTTTTATATTATACCTGCGCACCGCGCAAAAAACAAGCCTCCGGCGGCGCGCCCCGGCGCGCAGCGGGCAAAAAAACTCCGGGGCTCTCGGGCCCCGGAGCTTTCTTACGTTTCCCGCTCTTCGGCGGGTGTCTCCAGCTTGCGGAAAACGTCGCTGAAAAAGATCGACGCGATATAGACAGGCAGCGCGAGCCCGAGGAGGACCAGCACCGGCAGCAGCAGACGCCAGAACTTGATGCACAGCATCCACATGGACGCCGCGAACACCAGCGTCCCGGCCGTGCGCGGGAAATAGCCCACGGCGAGCACGACGGCGTTTTTGAGCGTTCTGCCGAGCGTGTTGTCAAAATGCCCGAGCAGCGCGAAGGCGTAAAAGGCCAGGCCGAGCACGAGGATCGCGATCGCGGCGACGCCGACGCGCAGCGGCGGCGCGTAGACCAGCGCGGCGAGATAGTCGAAGTACAGCAGCCCCGCCGCGAGCAGGAACAGCAGGCCAAGCGGGATCCCCTTTTTCAGATTCGCGCGGAACGCGCGGAAGAAATCCTTCCACAGGGCGCCCTCCTCGGCGCGCACGAGCCGGAGCGTGGTCTCGCTCAGCGCGGCCCAGGACGCCCCCAGCGTCACGAGCGGCAGCGAGCAGAGCAGCGCGAGGAAGTTCAGCACGATCAGGTCCGCCGCGGCCGAGAGCGCCCGCATGACGGGATTGTCCATATCGAAGATCTTTCTCATAGGCTTTTCTCCTAAGCAAATCCCCGCCCCTGAACGGAGCGGGGAAAGCGTTTTGCGGGAAGGCAGCGCGGGGCGATCAGCCCTTGACGGCGCCGGAGGCCACGCCTTCGACGATGTAGCGCTGCAGGAAGACGTACAGGATCAGGATCGGCAGCATGGCCAGCAGCAGGGCCGCCATGACGAGGCCGAGGTCCGTCGAGTAGGTGCCGTAGAAGGCCTGCGTCGCGATGGGGATGGTGTAGAGGTTCTTCTTGGTCAGCACCAGGCTCGGCAGCAGGTAGTCGTTCCAGTAGGCCATGGCGTTGATGATGCCGACGGTCGCGATCGTGGGCTTGAGCAGGGGGAAGACGACCTTCCACCAGGTCTGCCAGCGGGTGCAGCCGTCGATCGTGGCGGCCTCCTCAAGCGCGACGGGGATATTGGTCTTGATCGCGCCGTGGAACATGAACACCGCCATCGAGACGGAGAAGCCGACATGGAGCAGGATCAGCGTGATGCGGTGGTTCAGCACGTTGAGCATGCCGCCGTAGACGGACACCAGGGGCACCATCAGCACCTGGAAGGGGATGACCATCGAGGCGATCATCAGCGAGAAGATGAAGGTGCAGAACTTCCACTTGCCGTTGCGGACGATGACGAAGGAGGCCATGGAGGAGACCACGATCGTCAGCACCGTGGCGCAGGAGGTGATGATGAGGGAGTTGAAGAACACGGTCCAGAACTTCATCTTCTTCATCGCCGCGGGGAAGTTCTCCAGCGTGAAGCCGTGCGCGCCGATCAGCGCGAGCGGGTTCTTCACGATGTCGCCCTTGGTCTTGAACACGTTGATGACGACCATGATAAAGGGGAAGATGAAGCAGAAGAACAGGAGGAGAAGGACGATCCACATAATGGCGTGGGAGATCTTCTTCTGCCGTGCGGCTTTTTCATTCTCGGTCATTATGCTTCCACCTCTCCTTTCTTACCGACCATGACCTGGGTCACGCCGACGATGGCGCAGACCAAGAACAGGATGACCGCCTCGGCCTGGCCGAGACCGTAATTCTTGTAGGTGAAGGCCTGGTTGTACACGTGCATCGCCGCGAGCACCGAGGAGCCGAAGGGTTCGCCCTTGGTCAACGACAGGTTGACGTCGTACACGACGAAGCAGCGCGTGATGCTCAGGAAGATGCACTGCACGAAGCTCGAGCGCATCAGGGGGATCGTGACGTTCTTCATCGCCTGGGCGGGCGTGCAGCCGTCGATCAGGGAGGCCTCCTGCACGTCCTTGGAGACGCTCATGAAGCCGGCCACGTAGATCAGCATCATGTAGCCCGCGTACTGCCAGACCGACACCAGGATCAGGCAGAACATGGCGCCGTTCGGCGTGGACAGGAGCGAGACCGTCGTGCCGGTGGAGATGGCCTTGCCGATGGCGACGAAGGCGCGGTTGAAGACGAACTGCCACACATAGCCGAGCACGATGCCGCCGATCAGGTTCGGCACGAAGAAGCCGGCGCGGAAGAAGTTCTGTCCCTTGACGCCGCTCGTCACGAGATAGGCCAGGGCGAAGGCGACGATGTTGATGAGCACGACCGCGAAGATCGAGTAGATCACGGTGCGGCCCATCGCCTGCCAGTAGGTGGTGTCCTTAAAGGCGTTGACGAAGTTCTCCAGACCCACGAAGGGTTTGGAGCGGCTGGTACCGTCCCAGCTGGTCAGCGTCAGATAGAGACCGTACAGGAAAGGAACGATGACGGTGCCGAAAAACAGGATCGTGCCCGGGCCGGCAAACATCAGGTATTGTTTGACCTTGTAGGAGGCCGTGTTTTGATTCATATAAGCTCTCTTTCCTTCCGCCGCTTAGAATTGAGGGCGCTTCCCCTGCACACAAGCGGCAGTATGCAGATAGGGAATACCGGGCATCAGAGGCTTCCGATGCCCGGTACCGTATGCTGTTTTGACCTGCCTGCGGGAGGCTGCCGCTTAGTGAGCGCCGACTTCGGCGGTGGCCCAGTAAGCGGTGATCTCATCCGCAAGACCGGCGCGGTCGATCTGGCCGGCCAGGTACTTCTGGAAGGAGATGCCGTTCTTGGCATAGTGATCGTCGGGCGCGTAGTTGTAGTTGGCGGTCAGCTTATCCGCGTCGGCAAAGGCCTTGACGGAGGCGCCCAGAGGATCGGAGACGGGCAGGGTGATGTTGGAGAAGGCGGGAACGAGAGCGCAGGTGTCGACCAGGAACTCCTGACCGGCTTCATCGAGGACCAGCCAGTTCAGGAACTGCTTGGCAGCCTCCTGCTGCTCGGGGGAGACGGAGTTGTCGATGAAGAAGTACTTGGAGCCGCCGCCGACGAGCTTCTCGTTGTAGCCCTCGAGGTCGGTGGGAACCGGCATCATGCCCATGTTCTCACTGTAATCAAAGGCGCTGATGTTGGCCCAGTCCCAGTTGCCGCCGTACTTGAAGGCGATCTCGCCCTCGGCGAGCATCATCTCGGTATCCTCACGGACAGCGGAGAGCGGGGCGTCCTTCATCCAGTTGTTTTCCTTCATGACGTCGAAGGCGTCCATCAGGGCGTTGAAGACAGGATCCTCGATCAGCTTGATGGAGCCGTCCTTGATGCCGGCGATGAAGGCGTCGGGATCGTCGTGCATCTCATAGACCTGCTGCAGATAGTGGGCGCCGAGGGACCAGTCCTCCTTCTGCAGGCCGCAGGGGGCTTCCATGCCGCCGGCGATCAGCTTGTCGACGAGGGCCTGGAAGTCGGCAGTGGAGCGGATCGTGGTGGGATCGAAGGGCTCGCCGGTGACCTTCTCGATGGCGTCAGCGTTGTAGAGGATGCCGCGGGCCTCCACACAGACGGGGAAGCCAAGGACCTTGCCACCCACGGAGATGGCCTGGGAGGTGTACTCCACCCAGGGCTCGCCGCTCAGATCGATGGCATGCTCGGGTCCGAGGGAGTAGATGTCCTTCGCGTCGACCATGGAGATGACATAGGGATCGTTGGAGGCGTACTTGGTGGACATGTGGGCCGCGACGGTGTCGGAGGAGTACATGACGTCGATGTGGATATCGTCATGCGTGTCGTTCCACTCATCCTGCAGCTCCAGCAGTCTGTCCTGGATTTCCATCTTGGAGTTGAAGATGGTGACCTCGACCGGGTCGGCCGCGCTGGCGGTGCCGCTGATGGCGATCGCGAACACCATCGCGAGGGCGAGGATCAGAGCTAAGGTTTTTTTCATTTCATGCATCCTTTCTTTTATGAGCTTTTGTAATTTAAGAATACAATGTCCCCCACCGTGCGGCGAAATGCGAGAACACAGCGAGAGACATCATACTTCCTTGACTTAATAATACCAGCGCGGGCCGAAAGTGTCAAACGCTTTCCCCGTCCGCGCCGCTTTTTTATCCGTTTCCCACAAATCGCACGGGGCTTTTTCAGCGTTTCCCACAAAAAAATCAACCCTTCCGCGCTGTGTCTGCGGGCTTTTCAAGCGCGTCGATCTCTGCTATAATGGTGCAGATAACAAGAACTGGAAAACCATACCGGGAAAGGAACGAGCGCCATGAGTCAGACTTTACGCGAGGCCAGAAAATACGAGGACGAGCACGGGCGTCTGATCCCGCCGGAGGCGCGGCCCGGCTTCCATCTCTCCGCCCGCGCGGGCTGGATGAACGACCCCAACGGCTTCGGCCTGTTTGACGGGGAATACCACATGTTCTATCAGTACTACCCCTATGACTCGCACTGGGGGCCGATGCACTGGGGCCACGCGGTCAGCCGCGACCTGCTGCACTGGGAGTACCGCCCCGCAGCCCTCGCGCCGGACATGCCCTATGACTACGCGGGCTGCTTCTCCGGCGGCGCGCTCGCGCTGCCGGACGGGCGGCACCTGCTGATGTACACCGGCGTCTCCCGTGAGATCGGCGCAGACGGCGAGCTGCGCGACGTGCAGACGCAGAACCTCGCCTTCGGCGACGGCTTCGATTACCGCAAATACGAGGGCAATCCCGTCCTCACCGCGGCGGATCTGCCCGCCGGCGGCAGCCGCGCGCACTTCCGCGATCCGCGCCTCTGGCAGGCGGAGGACGGGAGCTACCGCGCCCTGATCACGAACGAGCAGCTGGGCGAGGGCGGGCGGCTCCTGCTCTATCGGAGCGAGGACGCGCTGCACTGGCGCTTCATGCACACCCTGATCGAGAACCACAACCGCCTCGGCCTCATGTGGGAGTGTCCGGACTTCTTCGCGCTCGACGGCACGCATGTCCTGCTCGCGAGCGCGCAGGACATGCTGCCGAAGGACTTCGAGTACCACAACGGCAACGGCACCTTCTACATGCTCGGGGACTACGATGCGCAGACCGAGCGCTTCACGCCCCGCTCCGACCACGCGGCGGACTACGGCATCGACTTTTACGCCCCGCAGACGGTGCTGAGCCCGGACGGGCGCCGCATCATGATCGGCTGGATGCAGAACTGGGACACCTGCAACCTGCACACCACCCCGGTCCCCTGGTTCGGACAGATGAGCCTGCCGCGCGAGCTGAGCGTGAAAAACGGCGTCCTGTACCAGCGCCCGATCCGCGAGCTGGAGGCCATGCGCCGGGACGGCGTCTCCTATGAGGACGTCATCGTCGAAAACGGCGAGATCGCCCTGCCCGGCGTCTCGGGCCGCCTGGTCGATCTCGAGCTCGAGGTCGAACCGCTCGGCGGCGGTTACGACCGCTTCGCCGTACGTTTCGCGCAGGATGAGCGTTACCGCACCGGCGTGAGCTTCCGTCCGCACGAGTCGGTCCTGAAGATCGACCGCAAGTTCTCCGGCTCCCGCCGCGCGATCATCCATCAGCGCCGCGCGAAGGTCCGGCACGAAAACGGAAAGCTGAAGCTGCGCCTGATCCTCGACCGCTTCAGCGCCGAGGTCTTCGTCAACGACGGCGAGCAGGTCATGAGCGCCACGCTCTACACCGATCCCGCCGCCGAGGGCATTTCCTTCTTTGCAGACGGCGGGGTGCGGCTCGGGGTCACGGCCTGGCGGCTGGAGCCCTGAATGTTTTTAAAAAAAATATTTCCTTTTTTCGGATAATCGTTTATACTGATTATACCGTCATCGGACACGCCCCCGCACCGTGCGGGGAAAACAAAGGAGGAAAGACGAATGAAAAAACTGATCTCCGTCCTGCTGATCCTGGCGCTGCTGCTCCCCTGTGCCTTTGCGGGCGCCGACTTCAACGAGAGCGGGATGAGCGCGGTCCTGAGCAAGCTGGACAAGAATTCCTTCACCCAGACCTATCAGGCGCTCCTCGAGGGCGAAATCCTGGAGAAGGGCTGCTCGGGTGATTACGCCAAGGCGCTGCAGCGCGTGCTGAAAGAGTTTGGCGAGGAGATCTCCATCGACGGCAAGGCCGGCAGCGGAACCTTCAAAAAGCTCAACAAGATCCAGTCCCGCTATGGCATGGAGCAGACCGATTACGTGGACGCCGAGGTCTTCGCGGAGCTCCTGTGCGCGCTGCTCGTGTACAAGGAAGGCGCAAAGGCGGAGGATTATGTGCTCGACGCCGGCATGGATGCGAGCCAGTACCTCTACTGCCTCGCCCGCAAGCAGGCCAGCGACGGCCATTACTACCTGGCGAAGAAGAGCTATGAGGAGAGCGGCTGGGCCGACTGGGCCGATCGCGCCGACTCCTGCAAACGGGACTGGCCCAAGGACAGCCGGATCTGGAAGAGCAGCTCGTGCGGCTCGGGCGTCACAGTCAAGTTCAAGGTCAAGAATGCCGATTCGAACACCGCGACCTGCTTCAAGATCTATAATTCGGACGACAAGCTGGTCGCCGTACTCTTCATCGGCGGCAACGGCAGCGCGCAGACGAGCCTGAAACCCGGCCGCTATACCATCAAGCAGGGCGAGGGCACCGACTGGTACGGGCGCAAGGACGCCTTCGGCGAGGACGGCTGGTATTACACCTGGACCTTCAACGGCGGCGAAGATACGGTCAAGTTCAAGAGCGGCTACATCTACACCCTGACCACCGGCGTCACGGGCGGCAATGCCGGCTCGAACTACGAGAACTGGGGCAACTTCTGAAACGCTTTTCACAAAATAACGCAGCCGTGAGAAAAACTCACGGCTGCGTTATTTTTTCTTTGCTCACGGTCCCGGATACGTTGGGCAGGTCAAGCGCCGGTCCGCCTCCCGGCTCCGGATCCTCCACGCCGAGCAAAGTGCGGATGATCGCGGGGACCCTCTCCGGCCGAAGCGGCTCGTCCGCGGCCGGGGGCGGCGGGAGCGCCGTGTCCTCCGCGGGCAGCACGTCCGGTCTCCCCTCGCTGTCGAAACGCAGGCCGAACGCTTCGGAGCGCTTGTTGATCTTGCGCAGGACCCTCCGGGCGTCCTTGCCGCTCACGGGGATGGGACTGCAGTCATTGATGTCCTGCCGCGTGCTCATCCAGCAGGGGATGAGCCGGACCGCGTCGTCGAGCTGCAGCTCCCCGTCCGCGAAGGTGAAGGTCTGCTGCGCGATCACGGTATCCGCGTCCTTCGGGCTCTGGTTGCCGCCGTAGCAGAAGTTGCCGAGGGAGTAAAAGATGTAACGCCCCTTGTAGCGCTCGACGCCCTGGAGGATGTGCGCATGGCAGCCGAAGACCACGTCCGCCCCGAGCTCCACGCAGAGATGGCCGAGGGCGATCTGCTCGGAGCTCGCCTCCTTCAGATAGTTCTGGCCCCAGTGCATGCAGGCCACGATCAGATCGCAGTCGCGGTTCAGATCGGCCATCCCGGCGCGGAGATACGCCTCCGCGGTCCCGCGGCTGCAGTAGGTCACATCCACCGAGAGGATGCCCACGGTCAGGCCCCTGACCTCACGGCGCACGACCGTGTCGTAGTACGCGGCGGGCAGCCCCGCCGCGGCGCAGGCGTCGAGCGTGTCGGTAAAGCCCTGCAGGCCGTAGTCGATGTTGTGGTTGTTCGCGAAGCTCACCGCGTCCACCCCGCCCGCGGCGAGGACCGCAGCGTACGCCGGCCGCCCGAGGTGGCAGTAGGTCTTGTCGTCGACACGCCCCTGCTTCTCGCGGTAGAAATACCGCTGGCGTCTCGCGGAATCGGACAGCACGCCTTCGAGGTTCGCGATCGTGAGATCGTCGCCGCGGAAGATATCGGCGACGTGCCGGAAAAAGTACGCGCTTCCCTCCCGGTCATAGTAATAGTCCCAGGACTTGAGATAGATCATCTTCTGGTTGCGCCCGAGCGTGCAGTCGCCGACGGCGGAGATCGTGATCGTGCGCACGTCGCGCTGCTCCTCCGCCCCGGCCGCGGCGCCGGGCAGCGCAAGAAGGAGCGCGAGCAGCAGAAGCAGCGCCGCGGCGCGGCGGTGCTGCGGTTTTCGGCGCGGGTCCGTCTGTCTCATCGCGCGGCTCCTTTCGGGTGTTTTTTCTCAGTATACGCGCCGGGGGGCTTTTTGTCCAGCCGAAACGGGCCGCGCGTTCCTTTTTCCCGCGTATTTCGTGCACATTGTTCTTGAACAGCATGCCCTTTCTGGTGTATAATGGATATAATCCGCGTAAAACCGTCCCGCGAGCCGGGATATACAAGAATACAAGTAAAAAGGAGAGACGCGCGAAGATGAGCAAAGACAAGATCTTCAAGACGATGGACGGCAACGAGGCCGCGGCCTACGCCAGCTACGCCTTCACCGAAGTCGCCACCATCTACCCCATCACGCCCTCGAGCCCCATGGCCGACCATGTGGACGACTGGGCGGCCCACGGCAAAAAGAACCTCTTCGGTCAGCCGGTGCAGCTGGTCGAGCTCCAGGCGGAGAGCGGCGCCTGCGGCGCCATGCACGGCGCGCTGGAGACCGGCTCTCTCGCCACGACCTACACGGCCTCCCAGGGTCTGATGCTGATGATCCCCCCGATGTTCCGCATCGCGGGCTCGATGCTCCCCGGCGTCATGCACGTCGCGGCGCGCACGGTCGGCACCCACTCCATCTCCATTTTCGGCGACCACTCCGACGCGATGGCCTGCCGCCAGACGGGCTTTGCCATGCTCGCCTCCGCGAGCGTGCAGGAGACGATGGACCTCGGCGCCGTCGCGCATCTGAGCGCCATCAAGGGCTCCATCCCCTTCATGCACTTCTTCGACGGCTTCCGCACCTCCCATGAGATCCAGAAGATCGAGGTGCTGGACTACGAGGATCTGCGCGGCCTGGTGGACTGGGACATGGTCAAGCACTTCAAGGACCACGCCCTGAACTCCGAGCACCCGACCATCCGCTCCACGCTGCAGAACCCCGATACCTTCTTCCAGTCCCGTGAAGCCTGCAACAGCGCCTACAACGCGCTGCCCGACATCGTTCAGGCGAAGATGGACGCGATCAACGCCCTGACCGGCCGGGATTACAGGCTCTTCAACTACTACGGCGCGGAGGACGCCGAGCGCGTCATCGTCGCGATGGGCTCCGTCTGCGAGACGCTGCGCGAGGTCGTGGATTATCTCTGCGAGCGCGGCGAGAAGGTCGGCATGGTGCAGGTCCATCTGTACCGGCCCTTCTCCGCGAAGCACCTGATCGCGGCCCTGCCCGCGAGCGTGCAGACCGTCACCGTGCTCGACCGCACGAAGGAGCCCGGCTCCGCCGGCGAGCCGCTGTTCGCGGACGTCTGCACCGCCCTCAGCGAGGCCGATCGCCGCTTCACGATCCTCGGCGGCCGCTACGGTCTGAGCTCCAAGGACACCATCCCCGCGCACATGAAGGCCGTGTTCGACAACATGGCGGGCGAGAAGAAGAATCACTTCACCGTCGGCATCGAGGACGACGTGACCTTCACTTCCCTGCCCATCGGCGAGAACATCGTGACCTCCGGCAAGTCGATCATCTCCTGCAAGTTCTGGGGCCTCGGCTCCGACGGCACCGTGGGCGCGAACAAGAACTCCATCAAGATCATCGGCGACCACACCGATCAGTACGCCCAAGCCTATTTTGAATACGACTCCAAGAAGTCCGGCGGCGTGACCAAGAGCCACCTGCGCTTCGGTCACGAGCCCATCCGCTCCACCTACTACGTCACGATGGCCGACTTCGTCGCCTGCCACAAGCAGAGCTACATGAAGGACTTCCGCATCGTCGACGAGATCAAGCCCGGCGGCACCTTCCTGCTCAACTGCGACTGGGATATGGCCGGTCTCGAGGAGCACCTGCCCAATCGCGCCAAGCGCATCCTGGCCGAGCGCGGCATCCGGTTCTACACCATCGACGCGACCGCCATTGCCCAGAAGATCGGTCTCGGCAACCGCACCAACACCGTGCTGCAGGCCGCCTTCTTCAAGCTCTCCGGCGTCATCCCCACCGAGGATGCCGTGAAGTACATGAAGGACGCCATCGTCAAGACCTACTCCAAGAAGGGCGACAAGATCGTCAACATGAACTGCGCCGCGGTGGACGCCGGTCTCGACAACGCCGTCGCCGTGGAGGTGCCGGCCGCCTGGGCCTCCCTGCAGGATCAGCCCGAGACCGTCGATCCGAGCCTGCCCAAGTACATCCGCGAGATCCAGATCCCCGTGAACAAGCAGCAGGGCGATTCGATCCCCGTCTCCGCGTTCATGGATTACGCCGACGGCGTGACCCCGGTGGAGACCTCCAAGTACGAGCGCCGCGGCATCGCGACGAACGTGCCCCGGTGGATCCCCGAGAACTGCATCGGCTGCAACATGTGCTCGCTGGTCTGCCCGCACGCGGCCATCCGTCCCTTCCTGCTGACGAAGGAGGACGAGGCGAAGGCCCCCGCCGGCATGGTCACGAAGCCCGCGCTGGGCAAGGGCCTGAGCGGCTACACCTTCCGCATCCAGGTCGACCCCGTCGACTGCCAGGGCTGCTCCAGCTGCGCGAACGTCTGTCTCGCGAAGGAGAAGGCGCTGGTCATGGAGCCGCTGGAGAGCCAGATGCACGAGCAGCCCAACTGGGACTACCTCGTGAGCCTCCCCGTCAAGGAGAACCCGATGGACAAGTTCTCCGTCAAGGGCAGCCAGTTCGAGCGCCCGCTCTACGAGTTCAACGGCTCCTGCGCCGGCTGCGGCGAGGCGCCCTACATGAAGCTGATGACCCAGCTCTTCGGCGAGCGCATGTACATTGCGGACGCGACCGGCTGCACCTACGTCGTCGGCTCCTCCACGCCCGCCTTCCCCTATGCCAGGACCGCCCAGGGCTATGGCCCCGCGCCCTCGAACTCCCTGTTTGAGAACAACGCCGAGTTCTCCCTCGGCATGTGCCTGTCCGTCGATCAGATGCGCCGTCAGGCCAAGGCCCACGCGAAGGCCGCCCTCGAGGCGACCGGGGACGAGGCGCTGAAAGCCGCACTCGCGGAGTGGCTCGAGAAGGGCGACGATCCGAGCGAGACCCGCCGCGTCAGCGACGCGCTGAAGGCCGCCCTCGCCGCGACGAAGTGCGGGGATCCCGACGTGAAGTTCCTGCAGGAGCGCACCGACGCGCTGGTCAAGAAGACCATGTGGATGTACGGCGGCGACGGCTGGGCCTACGACATCGGCTACGGCGGTCTCGACCACGTCCTCGCCTCCGGCATCGACGTGAACATCCTCGTCGTGGACACCGAGGTCTATTCCAACACCGGCGGCCAGGCCTCCAAGGCGACCTCCATCGGCGCGGTCGCGCAGTTCGCCAACGCCGGCAAGGCCACCCCGAAGAAGGATCTGGGCCGCATCGCCATGGCCTACGGCAACGTCTACGTCGCCAAGGTCGCCATGGGCGCCAACCCCGCCCAGCTCATCACGGCCCTCAAGGAGGCCGAGATGCACAAGGGCCCGTCGCTCATCATCGCCTACGCGCCCTGCATCAACCACGGCATCTCGAACGGCATGGGCAAGGCCCAGGCCGAGGAAAAGCTCGCGGTCGAGTGCGGCTACTGGCCCCTCTTCCGCTACATCCCCGAGAACGTCGAGAAGGGCAAGAACCCCTTCGTGCTCGACAGCAAGGAGCCCAACGGCAAGCTGCGCGAGTTCATGATGGGCGAGGTCCGCTTCTCCGCCCTGACCCGTACCTTCCCCGAGCGCGCCGAGGTCCTCTTCGCCGAGGCCGAGGAGTTCACCGCCAAACGCTTTGCGCTCTATAAGAGCCTGGCCGAGTAAAGGCCGTTTCCCTCTTGGGCGGCCGGTCCCCGGACCGGCCGCCGGAAAGGAGTACCCATGAGCAAGAAAACACTGGGCATCCTGGTCGCCGCGCTGGCGATCGCGCTGAGCGCCGTCAGCGTGCTGTTCTCGCTGGAGAAGAGCGCCGGCGCGCAGCTGAGTGCGGAGCTTGAGACGCTCAACGCGGTGGCCGAGGCCCGAAGCGCCGAGATCGAATCGCTCAGCGCCGAGGCCGCGGAAAAGGACGCCGCCATCGAGTCCCTCAGCGCCGAGGCCGCGGAGAAGGACGCCGCCATCGAATCCCTCGCCACCGATGTGGAGACGCGCGACGCGCAGATCGAGTCTCTTTCCGCCGATGTGGAGGAAAAGGATGCCGCTATCGCGTCTCTCAGCGCTGATGTGGAGGAAAAGGCCGCGGCGATCCAGTCTCTCAGCGCCGATGTGGAGGAAAAGGCCGCGGCCATCGACTCCCTCACCGCCGACGTGCAGGCCCGGGATGCGCAGATCGCCGCCCTGACGGCCGACGCTGTGGAGAAGGACGCAGCCATCGACTCCCTCACCGCCGACGCCGCGGAGAAGGCCGCAGCCATCGAGTCTCTCACCGCCGACGCCGCGGAAAAGGACGCCGCTATCGACTCCCTTACCGCCGACGCCGCGGAAAAGGACGCCGCTATCGACTCCCTTACCGCCGACGCCGCGGAGAAGGACGCCGCTATCGACTCCCTTACCGCCGACGCCGCGGAGAAGGACGCCGCCATCGAGTCCCTCACCGCCGACGCCGCGGAGAAGGCCGCCGCCATCGACTCCCTCACCGCCGATCTGCAGGACCGGGAAGCGGAGGTCGCCGATCTGAACGCGGCCATCGAGGTCCTGAAGGCGCTGCCCGAGCCGGAGGCCGACGTGGAGGACGCCTTCGACATCACGCGCTACTTCCTGCAGGCCTGTGAAGCGGAGGGGCTTCCCTGCCGCTACTACGGCGCCGACGAGGACGGCGAGGACCGCATCACCGTCGGGCAGGGCGGGCTGATCCCCTGCACCGTGGAGGTCCGCTTCCGCGCGGACAGCCGCCGCGTGCCCTTCCAGATCCTCCAGTACATCCGCTTCTCCGCGATCGACCGCGGCGAGCTCGTCGATCTCTGCAACCGTCTGAACAAACGCTCTCCGGACATGACCTTCCTCGTGGACGACTGGGACAACTCCGTCTCGGTGCACGGGGTGCTGGCCTTCTCCGAACGTGAGGACGGCGCCGCGGCGGACTTCGAGGCCTTCCGGGAGCTGATGCAGACCCTGCGCGACAACGCGGAGCTGTTCCTCCCCTACGCGCACTGAGCGCGCCGGCCTTTCCCGGCATAAAAAAACGACGCCTCTCCGGCGTCCGCAGCACGATCCCCGATAACGAAATGACCCTTGACCATCCTGTCTTTCAAAACGGTCAAGGGTCATTTGAAGTTCTTGGTATCTAACATCCTGGCTACCTCTCTTTCTTCAGGTTGCGTCCGGGCACGGCCTGTTGACCTCTCAGCAAACACGCTCTCTGTTCTTCGATCCGAAGTTAAGAGCCTTCGTTGCGATCGTTACAAACGGTTCCCGGCCTTGCCGGCTCAGAAGCTCCGCTCCTGTCGTCCGGTCTATCATAAAGATCTCGATAGCAACTATCTCGATCTGCACTTATAAAATAGCAAATTCCCGGCAGGATTTCAACTGACAGTCCGGCCAAAGTTTTTTCGATTCTTTTGTGCAATTTGACAAAAACAGTCTGGTTTCCCCTCCATTTTTTCTCCCTGTTTTGTGCAATTTTACATAATTTGGGTAACATAAGACCATAACGCCAGGCCGATATGCAGCAGCAGGAGCAGCGGCACGAGGATACGGAAGAGGGGCTTGCGGGTCTTGTGGTGAAAACGGCGCATCCCGAGCCAGGCGCCGAGCGCGCCGCCCAGCGCGGCCCAAAGCAGCAGCCGGGCCTCGGGGATGCGGCGCAGCCCCTGCTGCGCCAGACGTTTGTCCCGTCCGAAAGCGAGAAAAGCGACGAGGTTGACGACCGACAGATACAGCCCCAGCGCGCAGACGATCCCCCCGTTCATGCTCACAGCTCCCGCAGCACGAGTTCGGTCTCGCCGGGATTGAGCCCGAGCTCGATCCGCTTCACCTTCGGGTGGTCCCGGTACCGCGCGCGCACCATGTCGCGCAGCACGGTGCCGCCGCGGTAGCCGTGCACGATCCGCAGGCGGTAGACGTCCCCGCCCGCGCGCCGGAGCTTTGCGTCGATGGCGGCGACGGCCTGCGTGCGGTTCATATTGTGGATATCCAGCTCCTCAAAGGCTGCCATGGAGCTCCCCCCCTTTTTCTTTTGCGGTTTTATCCTATCACAGTCTTGCCAGATACGCAAACATCCTGTAAAATATGCCTGTATTTTCTCGAATCCCGCGAAGGAGGAGCCGGCCGTGGCAATGGTGCTGCTGTACAATTTCACCGAGGTCGAGCGGCGCATGAAGCTCAAGCTCTGCCTTCACCGGCTGGGTCTGGGCTGCCGCGACGTTGCGCCGGAGGAGCAGGGGCAACCGCTCGGGCGGCTGCTGGGGCTGCCCGGCTTTGAGCCCGGCGAGGCGGCGGCGCCCTTTGCGGAGGAGATGCTCGTGATGCACGCGCTCAGCCGGGAGCAGTTCAGCGCCCTGCTCGACGCGCTGCGCCGCGCCGGGATCTCCGTCGCGCTCAAAGCCGTGGTCACGGAGACGAACGTCGCCTGGACCTCCGAGCGGCTCCATCGGGAGCTCGCCGCCGAGCA
The DNA here is from genome assembly GCA_017535865.1 of Oscillospiraceae bacterium. Taxonomy (GTDB): domain Bacteria; phylum Bacillota; class Clostridia; order Oscillospirales; family Oscillospiraceae; genus Limivicinus. The sequence goes on along the minus strand of JAFXTM010000002.1, from coordinate 6,010 downwards.
CGCGGCGATGCGTGCGAAGGCGCGGAGCATCCACAGAAAGTGACTTTTTATCGCCTTGCCAAACAACAAAAAAAACAGTTCAGGGAGGATCTCGCCATGCCGATCGTCGTAGTAGGCAACGTCTTTGTGGACATCAAGGGTTTCCCGGATAACCGCTACATTCCCGCCGGGCGCAACTCCGGCTGGGTGGAGTTCGTGCACGGCGGCGTGGGCCGCAACGTCGCCGAGGATATCGCCAACGTCGAGCTGCGTCCGCGCTTCGTCTCCATGGTCGACGACACCGAGCAGGGGGAGGCCGTGCTCCGCAAGCTCAACAAGCACAAGGTGGACACCCGCTTCGTGGCCTCCGTGCCGGACGGCATGGGCCTGTGGCTCGCGATCCACGACTCCACGGGCGACATCGTCTCGTCCATCTCCAAGCGCCCCGACATGGACGCGCTCGCGCGCATGCTCGACGAGCACGGGGACGAGATCTTCGCCGACGCGGACAGCATCGTCGTGGAGATCGACATGGACAAGGAGATCATCAAGCGCGTGTTCCAGTACGCGGACAAGTACGGCAAGCGCGTCTTCGCGGTGGTGGCGAACATGTCCATCGCCACCCAGCGGCGCGACTTTTTCCAGTCCATCGACTGCTTCGTGTGCAACGCGCAGGAGGCGGGCATCCTCTTTACCGACGACTACATGCCGGGCATGGAGCCGGCGGAGCTGATGGAGGCGCTCTCGCAGAGGGTGATCTCCGCGCGCATCCCGGCCATGGTCGTCACGATGGGCAGCCGCGGCGCGGTCTACGCCACGATGGACGGCGACAAGGGCCACTGCGCGGCCCGGCCTGTGCGGGTCCGCGATACCAGCGGCGCGGGGGACACTTTCTGCTCCGGCGTCGCCATCGGCCTGACCTACGGCAAGAGCCTGCCGGAGGCGGCGGACATCGGCGCGCGCCTGGCCGCCTCGGTCATCACCGTGACCGAGAATACCTGCCCGCGTTTTCTCCCGCGCGAGCTCGGGCTCGAGATCGACGTGGAGGAGTGAACGGCCGGGCCGGACCCGCCCGCGCCGCCGTTTTCCCCGGCGGAACAACACTTTGCAACTTGCATAAACCGGCCTGCACGGCGGGGCGCGCAATTGCATAGATATACAAATTTTCCGCGCGGGCCCATAAAAATTTGCTTTTTTCGATTCACTCCTTTATAATACTGAAGTCAGCCCAGTCCCGAAGCTGCGGCGGAGCCGCGGAGAAAGCCTTCCGTTTTTCCGGTGCTTCGGGAAACCAAACCGAAAGGAGAGAGGAATGTGGGCAAGTACATCGTAAAGCGCATTCTTCTTGCCATATTGACCGTGCTGATCATCTGCGCGATCACGTTTTTCCTCATGCACGCCGTCCCGGGCGGCCCCTTCAACCGTGAAAAGGCCCTGAGCGAGGCCACGATCAACGCGCTCAACGCCCGCTACGGTCTGGACAAGCCTGTTGGCGTGCAGTTTCTGTTGTATATGAAAGGCATCCTCCACGGGGATTTCGGCGTGTCGCTCAAGAACGGTCGTGAGATCGCCGCGATCATCGGGGAGTCCTTCCCCATCTCCGCCCGGCTCGGCATCATGGCGATGATCGTCGCGCTCCTGCTCGGCACAGTCTTCGGCAGCACGGCGGCGCTCATGCGCAACAAGCTGCCCGACCGCGTCATCGTGTTCTTCTCGACGCTGTTCACTGCGGTGCCCTCTTTCGTGCTGGCGACGCTGCTGCTGCTCGTGTTCTGTATCCGGCTCGGCTGGGTGCCGGTCTGGAGCCCCAAGAACCAGAGCTACGTGCTGCCGGTCATCGCGCTCTCGGCCTATCCGATGGCCTACATCACCCGTCTGAGCAAGACCAGCATGCTCGACGCCCTGAGCCAGGACTACATCCGCACCGCCAAGGCCAAGGGCGTGAGCCGCTTCAAAATGATCTTCAAGCACGCGCTGCGCAACTCCCTCATCCCGGTCATCACCTACGCCGGCCCGCAGATCGCCTACATCATCACCGGCTCCATGGTCATCGAGACCATCTTCACCGTGGGCGGCCTCGGCAGCAAGTTTGTCAGCGCCATCAACAACCGCGACTACACGCTCATCATGGCGACCACCATCTTTCTGGCGGTCCTGATGGTCGTAGCCAACGTGATCTGCGATCTGCTCTACAAGCTGGTCGATCCGCGGATCAAATACGAGTGAGAGGAGGAGAGGCTTTGAGTACCGTTTCGAAAGATCCCCCGAAAAAGCATCTCCTCAGCGCGCAGATCGATCTGAGTAAGTTCTCCGCCGCCCAGTTCGAGGCCGCCACCGAAGAGGAAAAGCGTCAGCAGGACGTGATGAGCGAGAGCACCACCTTCTTCAAGGACGGCATGCGCAAGCTCTTCAAGAATCCGCTCGCCGTGGGCAGCCTGATCGTGCTCGCCTGCATCATCCTCACCATCGTCATCGCCCCCATGATCGTCCCCTACCGCTATGAGGAGATCCTCTCCGTCGACGGCAAGCGCGACAAGGGCGCGAAAAACCTCGCCCCCTTCACCTACAGCCAGATGGAGCAGAAGTACATCGATAACGGCGGCGAGCGCTTCCCGCACATCTTCGGCACCGACGAGCAGTGCCGCGACTATTTCATCCGCGTCGTCTACGGCACGCGCATCTCTCTAAGCGTCGGCTTCTTCGCGAGCATCATCGTGCTCATCATCGGCATGCTCTACGGCAGCATATCGGGCTATCTGGGCGGCCGGGTGGACCTTATCATGATGCGTATCGTCGACATCATCTACTCCCTGCCGGACATGCTCATCATCATCCTGCTCAAGGTGGTGCTGGACGAACGGCTGCAGTTCCCGTCCGGCAGCTTCCTCAACAAGCTCGGCACCAGCATGGTGAGTCTGTTCATCGTGTTCGGCCTGCTCTACTGGGTGGGCATGGCGCGCCTGGTGCGCGGCCAGATCCTCTCCATCAAGGAGAATGAGTATATCCTGGCTGCGCGCTCCATCGGCGCCTCGCCGGCGCGCATCATCCGCAAGCACATCCTTCCCAACTGCCTGTCCGTCATCATCATCTCCACGGCCCTTCAGATCCCCTCCGCCATCTTCACCGAGAGCTTTCTGAGCTTCGTCGGTATCGGCGTCAAAGCCCCCATGCCCTCGCTCGGCTCCCTGGCCAACGCCGCGCGCGCGGGACTGCAGAGCTATCCGTACAAGCTGATCTTCCCGGCCATCATGATCTGCCTGATCGTGCTGAGCCTCAATCTGCTGGGCGACGGTCTGCGCGACGCGTTCGACCCGAAGCTGAGGAGATGAGCGCCGTGAGTGACTGTCTTCTGAGCGTGCAGGATCTGCACACCTCTTTCTTCACCGATTCCGGCGAGGTCCAAGCCGTAAACGGCGTGAATTTCGACCTCGACCGGGGCGAGATCCTCGGCATCGTGGGCGAGAGCGGCTCCGGCAAGTCCGTCACCGCCTATTCCATCATGCAGATTCTGGCCGATACCGGCCGGATCGTCGGCGGCAGGATCCTCTACAAGGGTGAGGATCTGACCACCTGGGACGAGAAGCAGATGCAGCAATTCCGCGGCCGGGCCTGCTCCATCATCTTCCAGGACCCCATGACCAGCCTGAACCCGGTCTTCACGATCGGCAACCAGATGAAGGAGGCCGTCGTCCTCCACACCGACAAGCGCGGCAAGGTCGCGGACGACCGCGTGATCGAGCTGCTGGAGCTCGTCGGCATCAACGAGCCGCACAAGCGTTTCCGCCAGTACCCCTTCGAGCTCTCCGGCGGTATGCGCCAGCGCGTCATGATCGCCATGGCCCTCGCCTGCGAGCCGGATATCCTGATCGCTGACGAGCCCACCACGGCGCTCGACGTGACGATCCAGGCCCAGATCCTCGAGCTCATCCAGGCGCTGCAGAAGAAGATGGGCATGGCCGTCATCCTCGTCACGCACGACCTCGGCGTCATCGCCGACATGTGCGACAACATCGTCGTCATGTACGGCGGCCGGATCTGCGAGCGCGGCACCGCGCGCGAGATCTTCTACAATCCCAAGCACGAATACACCCGCGGTCTGCTCCGTTCGATCCCGAACGTCAACAACATGAAGACGAAGCTGATCCCGATCTCCGGCACCCCGATCAACATGCTGAACCTGCCCAAGGGCTGCGCCTTCTGCGCCCGCTGCGATTCGGCCATGAAGATCTGCCTGAGCGAGCCGCCCGAGGAGCTCTGGATCAACGACGAGCATAAGGCCGCCTGCTGGCTGAACGTGCGCGATGCGATGGAGAAAGAGGGGCAGCCGAATGAGTGATACGCTTGTCGAGGTCAAAAACCTCAAACAATACTTTCCCATCCGCGTCAGCCTGACCAGGACCATCCCCCTCAAGGCGGTGGACGACGTGTCCTTTACCGTCGGCCGCGGCGAGACGCTCGGTCTCGTGGGCGAGTCCGGCTGCGGCAAGACCACGGTCGGCCGCTCGATCCTCCGGCTCTACGAGCCCACCGCCGGCGAGGTGCTCTTTGACGGCGAGCCCGTCACCGCGAAGAACATCCAGCGCATGCGCAAGCAGATGCAGATGGTCTTCCAGGACCCCTACTCCTCGCTCGACCCGCGCATGACCGTTGAGGACATCATCGGCGAGCCGCTGGACGTCCATCACCTCTGCTCCAACCGCAAGGAGCGGCGCGAGAAGATCCTCGAGCTCATGAACTACGTCGGCCTCAACTCTGAGCACGCGCGCCGCTACGCGCACGAGTTCTCCGGCGGCCAGCGCCAGCGCATCGGCATCGCCCGCGCGCTCGCGGTCGACCCGAAGTTCATCGTCTGCGACGAGCCCGTCTCCGCGCTGGACGTGTCCATCCAGGCCCAGGTCATCAACATGTTCGAGGACCTGCAGGAGAAGCTGGGCGTGGCCTATCTCTTCATCGCCCACGACCTGCTGGTCGTGCACCACATCTCCAGGCGCATCGCCGTCATGTACCTCGGCAAGATCGTCGAGATCGCGGACGCCGACGAGCTCAACAGCCACCCCGTCCATCCCTACACCGAGTCCCTGCTCTCCGCGGTGCCGATCCCCGATCCGGAGGTCACGCGCGCGCGCCAGCGCATCCTGCTCGAGGGCGACGTGCCGAGCCCGCTGAACATGCCCAGCGGCTGCGCTTTCCGCTCCCGCTGCCGCTATGCGACCGAGAAATGCGCGCAGGAATGCCCCGCGCTGCGGGACGTCGGCGGCGAACACTTCGTCGCCTGCTGGAACCGCTGACGCTCGGGAAGCGCCTCCGTAATTCGTATTCATTATATGGCCTTTGGACCATGTTTTGAAAATACACATCGAAAGGACCAAAAAGATGAAAAAGTTTCTCACCCTGCTCCTGGCTCTGACCATGGTTCTGTCCCTGGCCGCTGCCGGTGCCACCGCTTATGCCGCCGACGCCTCCGAGCTGGTCAGCGACGCGTTCATCGACCCCCTGACCGAGTGGGGCCAGTATGACGAGCTGATTGCCCAGATCAAGGCCGAGACCGACTTTGCCAAGCGCACCGAGCTGATGCACCAGGCCGAGGATATCCTCATGGCCACCAACTGCGTCATCCCCATCTACTACTACAACGACATTTACCTGCAGAAGGACTATGTGAGCGGCATCTACTCCAACCCCTTCGCCACCAAGTTCTTCATGTACAGCAAGCTGGGCAACGGCTCCGACACCCTGCGCCTGAACCTGTCCTCCGAGCCCGATTATCTCGACCCGGCTCTGAACAGCTCCGTTGACGGCGCCTGCCTGGCTGCCAACTCCTTCTCCGGTCTGTACACCTACAACGCCGAGGGCGTCTGCGTCCCCGCCTGCGCTGAGGGCTATGTCGTCTCCGAGGACGGCCTGACCTACACCGTCACCCTGAAGGAAGGCCTGAAGTGGTCCGACGGCTCCGACCTGACCGCCGACGACTTTGTGTATTCCTGGAAGCGCGCCGCCGCCGATGAGACCGCTGCCGACTATGCCTACATGT